>NZ_JAKSYN010000196.1:0-152286 GCF_022829565.1 Methylobacterium sp. J-001 | reverse complement strand
ACCTGCGGTCCTCGGCGTTCCGCGGCGTTGCCTGTGCCGGTTCGGACGTGGCTCGAGATGTCCGAGAACGGGTTGGCCATGCGCGGCAGCGACGGGGCGGCGGCCTGCGCGGCGGTCTTCCCCGAGCCGCCGATCAGGTTGCGGCCGACGCCGAGCGTGCTCGACACCGCGCTCGACGCGGGGCTAGCGATGCAGCCGACCGCCGAGGACAGCAGGTACACGACGACGAGGGCCGAGACCGCCCAGGCGATCAGCCCGGGGTAGGCGGTGGTGGTGTTGGCCGGCTTGCCCGAAAGGCGCCCGGCGAGCCAGCCGCCAGCGGCGGATGCGAGGACGCCGGAGATCACGAACCAGATCCCCGCGCCCGAGGACAGGCTGCTTGCAGTCGGGGTACCGTTGCCGGCTGGGTCGACGGTTGAGAGACCGATGCCGAGCCCGACCATGTTAAGGATGACCTGAGCGACCAGCACAATCACCGCACCGGCGATGACCGCCCCCCAGGAGATGGAGTGCAGCGCCAGCGTGCGCATGTCCTCCGCGGGGGAAACCGCACTGGCGGTGGGGAAGTCGCGGTCGTAGGCCGGACGGGTGGTATCGGGTGATAACGCCATGTGCGGTACTCTCAGAGCTGTGTGGTTCGATCTTCGGCCGAGGTCGGCGGAAGAAGGTTTGGCTGGGCTCAGAACACCCGACGGCGGCCGATCAGGGCGCGGTTGACGTAGCCCGACCACCGCGCCAACGACGGTGACGAGCAATTCTGCGAAGGTTCAGCCCCGCGACGGCTGGGCTGACCGAACTGGTTGCTGTCCGTGTGTCTGCTCGCGTCCCAGCATCACGACCGGGGTGAGCGCTCTGGTTTCGGCTCGGGGTTCGACGACGCGTGTGCGGCTTCGATGGCGGCGATCTCGGCGGCGGCCTCCGCCTGGATCGCGCGGTCGCCCTCGATGATGCCGATGGCTTCCTTAATCAGCGCTCGGGCATGGTCGGACGAGAGCACCTTTCGACGCTCGGCCACACGGATCTCCTCGTATCAACCCGCTGGGATGATCTTCCGAGATGCTCGCGTGAGCAGAGCTACCACCGTTTAATCGGGTGTTTTATTGTAAGTTCCGACGATTTACATAAAGTACATTTGTACCAAATCGACCTGGTAGTTCTGTCACGGTTTTCGTCCGTATCAGCGGCGTTGCCATGTGTTCGGCCCGATACCGCGCTCCTGCGCCCACACCACCACCGCGCTGCGGCGGTTGACCCCGAGCTTGCGGTACAGCCCGGACACGTGGTTGCGCACCGTGTTCGGCGACAGCTTCAGCTCGGCGCCGATCTCCCGATCGGTCGCGCCCTGGCAGATCCGCGTGAGCATGTCCTGCTCACGGATCGTCAGGTTCTCGACCCCGACCAACGGGTGGCTTGAGCGTGACGGGTGCCGCAGGCTCGCCAGCTTGTCGATCACCCCGTGGCTGAACCATGACGCGTCCGCCATCACCGCCTCGATGGCGCTGATCAGTTCGCGCTCTGAGCGCTTGCGACTGGTGATGTCCTGCAGGACGCACAGCACGCACACCTCGTCGTTGATGCTCACCCGCTCGGCCGAGATCAAGCAGTCGATCTCGGTGCCTGCCCCATCCTTCAGCACGGCCTCGAAGCCTCGGATGCCGCCAAGCCGTTTGAGATCGCGAGAGAACTTGCGCTGCTCGGCGCGGTCGACCCAGAGCGCAAGGTCGGCGAGCGACTGGCCGCCCGCGGCCTCGGGGGCGTGCCCGAAGGTGGTGACGAACGCTTGGTTGACGCTGGTGATCTCCAGCTCGTCCGCGTCCATCAACGCGCTCGGCACCGGTGACAGGTCGAACGCCTTGGCAAAGCGCTCCTCGCTGTGGCGCAAGGCCATCTCGGCTTTGCGGCGATCCTCCAGGTCGGCGAAGGTGAACAGCATGCACGGTTCGATGCCGCCCGGGCCTGGCATCTCGATGGCGTGCCCGGCCACGATCACGTAGCGGCCGCGGCCACACGGCGTGGCGAGCTGAGCCTCCATCTGTGGGATGGTGCGGCCCTCGTGCAGGCGATGGATCGCCATCTCGCGCCGCTCGGCCTCGCGCAGCAGGTCGATCTCGCAGAAGGTCCGGCCGAGCACGTCGTCGCGATGGTAGCCGGTGAGGTCGAGGAAACCGTGGTTGACCCGCACGAAGCGGAGATCGGCGATCCGGCAGATGATTGCCGGGGCCGGGTTGGCGTTGAACATCCGCTCGAACCGAGCCTCGGCCTGGTAGCGTTCGCTTACGTCCTGCATCACCAGGGCCAGGCCGTTGGGCGTGCCGGCCGCGTCGGTCGTCACTAGGCTACGGATGCGGTGCATCCACCTGTGTCTCGGATCCCGAGTTGGGGTCAACTCGACGACGATATCGCGGAACACCTCGCCGGCGAGCACGCGGTCCAGGGGATGCTGCAGCGGGCCGATCTCGCGATGATTGCGGTAGTGCAGCGTGAAGTTCGCGCGGTACTCAGACACGGTGGCGCCAAGATCGCCGACATCTGTCACTCCATGCATCATCACGGCGGCATCGTTCGCATAGGCGATGGTCTGATCCGGCTCGATCAAGATCACGCCCTCGGACAGGCCAGCCACGATCTGCCGCATCTGCGTGTGATAAACCGCATCGGCCATCGGCGTATCTCCATCCGAAGCGCCAACGCTCGAATGCGAGGAAAAGCTCAGGCTGCCGCGTTTGAGTGTCCCTGATCTGGCCGATCGCCGCGAATAAACTGGCTGAGCAGATCGTAGGCCGAGGAACTACGCCTATGAGCGTGCGAGGAGGTTATTACATACAAGTTGCAGTTTGGGTCGGCGGCTTCCGGTGAGGAACATGACCTCGACCGTGCCTTCATCAATCGACGTGACGTGGAGGCGGTAGCCCATATTCGTCGCCAGCATACGCGCCTGGTCCAGCGTACCGGCGGCCAACATCATCGTGAACTCGGTTATGCCCGATGCTAGTTGAGCCGCGAGGACACCGATTTCGACACCTTCGTTGAAGGTCTCGTCGCGGCCAGCAAACCGCAGGCGCAGACCGGGCACGACGTGGATGTGGCGCATGTCTAGTCCCTCTGGACACCACTCAGTGCGCAGCCGATGTGGTTAACGTCGCGTTAGCGGCAGACTGCTCTCAAAAGATCCAAAATGCTGCGTGACTGCTTGGAGGCGGGAGCACCTTCTCGAACCCGGGCGACACGCTCGGTTCCAGAACGCCGCGTTATGCGAAGTCAGCGCTAGAGCCGTGCCCGCGCGGCTTGAATCGTTGAAGTTAGGCGATCTGCCTGGCGTGTGATTCACTGGCTGGGCTTACGAGGGAGGATCGCCATGCCTTCAGCCCTGTCGGTGGATCTGCGCGCGCGTGTGGTCGCTGCGATTGAAGCAGGCGCATCGCGGCGTCAGGCGGCCAAACGCTTCGGGGTCGGGGCGGCCAGCGCGGTCCGTTGGCACGAGCGCTTCCGGCAGGACGGGCAGATCGCGCCCAAGCCCATGGGCGGCGACCGCAACGCGCAGCGTCTGGAAGCGCAGGCCGCCCTGATCCTTCGGCTCAACGAAGAACACCCGCTCTCCTTCTTGCGGGAACTGCGCGACAGGCTCTCGGAACGCGGCGTCCGGGCAAGCACGAGCAGCCTGTCACGCTTCTTCGCCCGGCATGGGATCACCCGTAAAAAGGGGCTGTCCACGCGGCCGAACAGGAGCGGTCGGATGTGAGGGCCGCGCGCGAGGACTGGTTCGATGGCCAACCCGATCTGGATCCGGATACCCTGGTTTTCCTCGACGAGACGGCCGCCACGACGAAGATGGTCCGCCGCTATGGTCGTGCTCCGTGCGGTCAGCGCTGCCGGATCGCCGTGCCTCACGGGCACGACAAGACCACCACCATCACTGCCGCCCTGCGCGCCACGGGACTGATCGCCAGGACCGTCTTCGATGGAGCCACGAATGGTATGCGTTTCCGGGCCTACGTCACCGACACTCTGGCTCCGGTGCTGAGGCCCGGTGACACCGTCATCCTCGACAATCTGAACGCCCACAAGGTCGCCGGGGTGCGCGAGGCCATCGAGGCGGTCGGCGCAAGGGTCTCTACGTCCCGCCCTACAGTCCCGACTTCAATCCGATCGAGCAAGTCTTTGCCAAGATCAAAGCCCTCCTCCGGACGGCTGCAGCACGAACCTCCGCCGACCTGACCATCGCCATCGAGGACACGTTCGCCGCCGTCCGACCGGACGAGTGCCGAAACTACCTCACCGCTGCTGGATACGATGCCTATGAGCCAACCTGAGAGGGTACGGCTCTAGGACGGAGGAGTCGACGAGCCGCGCGTCTTGAGTGCGGTCTTCACCTTCGCCATGCCCGCGGAGGCGACATCGGGATAGGGGCAGATCCGTGCCATCTCACCGGCCCGGCGGCGCGCCGTGTGCGGCTTGGCTAGCAGCGGCCCTGTGGCGAGCGCGTCGAAGTAGGCCATCCAGTACCGAGTCTTCATGGGCCGCGGATCACTCGATCTTAATCCCTTCGCTGACGGCATGGTCGTTTCCGATCGGCAAGCTGCATACCGGAGCGAACATCCTACCAAAGGGATGAACGTGGCCTCAATCGCCCAGGCCGATGACAAGCGGCCAAGTTCCAGAGCAGCGTTCCAAGGATCTTGCCCTATTGAAATGTAACGTCAGGTAGCGCGATCAGTTGTGTGCGAAAAACGATGTTTTTCCCGACATGCCCAAGCGCTAGATTTCGACCTATAGCAGTCCTCAAGTTTCGCGTGGCCATGCCCAACGGATGTGCGAACTAACGAACGACTTTGAACTGCTGCGCCACTCAGCAGGCTGGAGCGTAATGTTGGGATAGGGCTTTTGGAGGAAACGGTGCAGCCGGTGCTGGCCTACGCGGTGATGGCATCGACCTACTGCGCAGCGAGTTCGCGTGTGCGATCCGCTAAAGCCCGCCGGAGGTTAAGCTGCTCCATGACTTGGCCAGCGAGAGCCTGGAGGCATTCTCGCTGCTCAGGCGTCAGGCCGGACGGTCGAGCTACAGTGTCGATGACGCACAGCGTCCCCAGCGTGTGTCCCTTTGGCGTAAGCAGGGGGGCACCTGCATAGAAGCGGAGATGCAGTGCCCCCACGACCAGAGGGTTCTGGCGGGTACGCGCGTCGAGCGTCAGATCGGTGATCACCAGCAAATCGGTACGACCTAGGGCATGGGCGCAGATGGACCCGCTGAGTTCGGTCCCCGTCAGCTCGAACCCGGAGCGCGCCTTGAACCACTGCCGGTCCTCGGCGACGAGGCTTACCAGTGCCACCGGAGCAGCACAGAGCACGCGCGCCAGCAGCACGATGTCATCAAATCCCTTCTCGGGCGGCGTATCGAGCACCGCATAGCCATCAACCGACGCGATGCGGTCCGGATCTGAGACTTCAACCGGCGTTCGATTGGTCACGAAGACGGCACTTTCTGCGTAGGGCCCGAGGCGCTGTTTTCGCCAATGATCCGGCGCAGGACGCGCGAGAGCTGATCGGCCGAGTACGGCTTGTGCAACAGCTCGAAGCCGTGGTCCCCGTCGCGGGCGAGGACGTGGCTATAGCCCGAGGCCAGCAGTACGGGCAGGCTCGGCAGCCGATCCCGCAGCTTCTCGGCCAGGACGATCCCGCCCATGCCCGGCATCACCACGTCCGAGAACACCGCGTCAAAGCCGCCGCCATCTGCCCCCAGTTGTTCGAGGGCATCCTCGGCGTTCGCTGCCCAAACGGGGTCGTAGCCGAGGTCCTCCAGGATCTGCGTCGCGAAGCGACCGACCTCAATGTTGTCCTCAACAACCAAGATGCGCCGTCCGCCACCGTGTGTCGCTTCTACGGGGGCCGGCGACGTGATCGCCGCGCCCGCAGCAGCTTCGACCTCCGGCAGGTAGAGCGTGAAGGTCGTGCCCTGCCCCAGCGTGCTCTCGACGTCCACGTCCCCGCCGGACTGCTTGGCGAAGCCGAACACCTGGCTCAGCCCCAGCCCCGTCCCCTTGCCCACCGCCTTGGTCGTGAAGAACGGCTCGAAGATCCGCGCGAGGTACTCCTCCGGCATGCCCGTGCCGGTGTCGGTGAGCGATACGGCGGCGAAGGCTTTGCGCGAGCCGACGTGCCCGCGGATCCCCGGCATCGGCAAACCGCCAGTAAGGCGTAGCGTTAGGCAACCTTCGCCATCCATCGCGTCGCGGGCGTTCACCGCGATGTTTACCAGCGCCGTCTCGAACTGGCTGCGGTCGCAGCGCACGAAGCACTCCACCGTGGCAACCTCGACCACGACGCGGATACGGGCGCCGGTGATCGTGTCGAGCATGTCGGCCACCTCGTGCAGGCAGGCTCCCACTTGGAACGTTTCAGGCTTGAGCGCTTGGCGCCGCGCGAAGGCCAGCAGCTGACCGGTCAGCTTGGCGGCGCGGTCCACCGTGTCGGAGACCGCGTCCATGTACCGAAGGCGCCGTTCCTCGGGCAGCGACGGTCGGCGCAGGAAATCCACCGACGATCGGATGATGGTCAGCAGATTGTTGAAGTCGTGGGCGATGCCACCGGTAAGCTGGCCAATCGCCTCCATCTTCTGAGCTTGCCGCAGCGCTTCCTCGATCCGTTCGCGCTCCACACCCTGCGCCTTGAGTTGGGCATTAGCCTCGGCCAGCTCGTGGAGATGCTGCCGCTGCTCGGTCAGGTCGGTGAGGACGCCGCACAGCAGGGCCGCGCCGTCGCCACGCTGTAGGCGGCTCAGGGAGACATGCGCCGGCAGGTGCGACCCGGCGGCCGACCGCAGACAGACCTCACCCCGGGCCGCGCCTGTCCTGTTGGCTTCTTCCAGTAGCCGCACCAGCGCCGGCCGCTCCTTCGCGTCGATGAAATCATGCAGGAAGCGCCCGATCAGCTGTTCCGGAACGCTCGCGAGCATCGCGGCGACCCGGGGGTTGCCATACAGTAGCGCCCCGTCCGCGCCGAGCGTGAACGCCCCTTCCTGGATCTGCTCGATCAGCACGCGGTAGGGACGATCGGCGTTCTCCAGCGTGTAGACCTGCTGCCCGCCGCCCGGGGCCTGGACGACGACGGCGTCGAAGTCACCCCGCCGGATCGCGGCGAGCGTCTCCTCGCTTTCCTCCAACAGTGCTTCGAGTTCACGGATGCGAGCGCGAGCCTCATCGAGTGTGGTCGGATCAGATCCTGGGATCATCGCCGCCTCCAAGAGGCGGGAAGATACCGAGCCCGCGTAGCACGCGAGCCTCGTCCGAGAGGTCTCCGATAATCCGTCGTAGGGGCTCGGGTGTCAGCTTGAGCAGCGTCGGCGCCGCGACGACCTGATCAGCCTCTGCCAACTCCGGCTGCTGGTAGATGTCGACGATCACCAGGTTGTGCCGGTCGGCAAGGTGCTGACGGCAGATCCGGCGCAGGTTCTCGATCGTGCGCTGGGAACGCGGGCTCGTGCCGGCGATGAACAGGCGCAGCTGATATTCGGCCGGGTCCGGGCCCTCTGCCCCACCGGTGCTCAAGGCGTGCTGGACCCTGAGGAGGCGCGCGGGCGGATGTCGAGGCCGACCAGCACTTTCTCGGTGTTCGACAGGTCGCCGATGATCCGCTTAAGCGGGGCGGGCAACCGACGGACCAGGGTCGGGATTGCCAGGATCTGATCGCCCGCTGCCAACTGCGGGTTCTTCAGTAGATCGACCACCTCGATGTCGTAGCGGCCGGCGAGATGCTGCTCGCAAACCCGTTTGAGGTTGGCCAGCGCGGCCATCGACTTCGGGGTTTGGCCGGCCACGTACAGGCGAAGATGATATTGCCCCGGATCACCATCCTCCTCCGAGACGGGATCGCCGGCATGTGAAGTTTGCTCGCTCATTCGGCCGCACTCCGGCGACGGGCGATGTCGGTGCGCTCGCTCGACAGTAGCGTCTCGCGCGCCACGTCCTCGTCGAGGAGCAGCGTCTCTTCCTCTTCCGCGGTCTCCAAGCTGGCCCGCAGCTCGGCGATCTGCCGCTCGATCGACAGCCGCCGCCGGACCACGTCGCGCTTGCGTCGCTCGCTGTCCTGCCGACGGCGCAACGCGGCGGCCTCCTCCTGCGCCTCCTGCACGATGCGGGCGGTCCCCGTCAGTACCCCGGCCGGGCCAATGTAGGCATCCACGAGCTTCAGCCCGGCCGACGACATCTGGAACTCACGCACCTGGTTCGAGTGGCTCATACCGCGGGCCTTGATCACATAGAGCGTGCGCGAGCGTTCGCCGTTGGCCTCGATGTCTTGGAGCTTGATCCACACATCCATAAGCGAGGATAGGCCGAGATCGCCCGACTGCCCGAATGCGCCGTCCGTGCGCAGGGACGTGAACACCGCGGTGATGCCGCGGGCCTTGAGCATGTCGACCATGCGCAACAGCGTCGCCTGTAGCTCGACCTCGGGTCCGCGCAGGGCCGAGATCGGGTCGATCACCACGACGCTCGGTCGGAACTGCTCGATGTCCCGGTGCATCCGGGCGAGATGCATCTCCAGTCCGTACAAGCTTGGTCGCGCCGCCTCGAAGCGCAGCAGGCCGGTATCGACGTGACGGTGCAGGTCGAGCCCGACCGACCGCGCGTTGCGGCAGATCTGCTCGCCGCTCTCCTCAAACACGAAGGACATGCAGCGCTCGCCGCGGGTGCAGGCGGCGTCGATCGTATGGCTGCTGATCGTCGTCTTGCCAGTGCCGGCTGAGCCGGAGATCAGCACACTGGCGCCTCGAAACAGGCCGCCGGGGCCGAACATCGCGTCCAGGCTCTCGACCCCCGTGGAGACGACCTCGTTTGAGACGTCGTAGCTCAGATCGGCGGCGGTCACCGGCAGGACGCTGATGCCCTGCTCATCGATCAGGAACGGGTACTCGTTGGTGCCGTGGGCTGAGCCGCGGTACTTGACGATGCGCAGGCGACGCGTGGTGATCTGGTCCTCGACGCGGTTGTCGAGCAGCACGACGCAGTCCGAGACGTACTCCTCGAGTCCTTGGCGGGTGAGCTGTCCTTCGCCGCGCTCGCCGGTGATGATCGCGGTCAAGCCGCGGTCCTTGAGCCAGGCGAACAGCCGGCGCAGTTCGGAGCGCAGCACCGCTGCATCGCTCAGCCCGGCGAACAGGGTCTCGATCGTGTCGAGGACCACGCGCTTGGCCTTGATCGTGTCGACGGCGTAGCCGAGGCGAATGAACAGACCTTCGAGGTCGTATTCGCCGGTCTCCTCGATCTCGCTGCGTTCGACCTTGACGTGATCGACGGCGATTTTGCCGGTTTCCACGAGGCCGTCGAGGTCGTATCCCAGCGAGGCGACGTTGGCTGCGAGATCCTCGGCGCGCTCCTCGAAGCTCATGAACACGCCGGGCTCGTCGAACAGCGTGGCGCCGTTCACGAGGAATGTGGTGGCAAACAGCGTCTTACCGCAGCCGGCGCTGCCGCAGACCAACGACGGCCGCCCCGCGGGCAAGCCGCCGAACGTGACGTCGTCGAAGCCGTCGATACCGGTGCGCGCCTTACGGAGGGACGCTGTAGTGCGCTCAGAAGTCACGCGGTCGTTCCCTGCTCTGCTGTGCGCAGTCCTGTTCGCGTGCGACGAGGGCTGGCATGACTTCAGCGATGCGTTGGCGCAGCGCAGTCTCGATGAAATTGGTGAGCGTGCGGTTGTCCTGGCGCGCGCACTCGCGAGCGGCAGCCAGCAACTCCGGGTCGATCCGCAGAGCGATCGGGGTCTTCATCACCGCCTTCTCCCAAACGCATCAGAACGCAGACCGTTTACAGGCTTGTATCGCAAGCGGCAATACGACCCAAAGTTGACGGCAGTGAGATAGGTGATCCGAAGGGCGCCACTCACGGGTCACAGTTATTGTCCGTTGGGGAATGCCCCAAAGGACAAGGGTTCTCATGCGCCCCGTGCAAGGCCACGAATTGACGGTCTGCGAGCGACCGTTTCCGACCGAGGCCGTGTCAAAACGCATTGATCGTGGCCGCCAGCGTCGATCAGCAGGATGACGACGGCGGCGCGGCGGGCAGCTTCAGGCCTGAATGGCCTGGATGAGCCAAGTTGCGCCGAACAGGCGGATCATCCGCTTCACGTTGTAGGCGAGGATGGCGAGGCTCATCTCGGTTCTCACGCCTTTTAGGCCCTTCGTCAGGAAGGGCGTACTGCCCATCCAAGCCTTCAGCGTTCCGAAGACGTGCTCGACCGTGGCGCGCCGTACCGCCATGGTGTCAGGCCTTGCATCGAGCCGCCTCTGCATGGCCTCCAGCACCGCCTCGTGCTTCCAGCGCTTGAAGCGCTTGACCTTCTCTGTCGTGCAATGCGCCCGCATCGCGCAGGCATGACAGGCTTCCAAGTTGCGGTAGTGGTCGATGTCACCGTGTCGATCGGAGCGCGCATTAGACTTCGTCAGCACGGCGCCGGCGGGACAGACGTAGTGATCGGCCGCGGCACGTAGACGAAGTCGGCGCGCACGAAGAGCCCCTTCTTGGCTCGCCCCGACGTGTCGGCCCGCGGCATGACCGGCAGGATGCCTGTGCCTTCGCAGGCCAGAACCTCGTCGCCGCTGTAGTAGCCGCGATCGGCCAGGACCACGACTTCCCCTACGTCGATGGCCTGCTTGGCCCGATCGCCCATCGACACGAGTTGGGTTCGGTCGTGGCCCTCGTTGACGACGTCATGGGCCACGACGAGATGATGCTCGGGATCGACGGCGATCTGGACGTTGTAGCCGACGATGCCGGTGCCGCGCCCGCTCGTCGCCATGGAGCGCGCGTCCGGGTCGGTCAGGGAGACTTGTCCGTCGTCCGCGGTCCCTACCTGCTCCTGCATCGCGCGCAAAAAGGCCATCTGTCGGCGCAGGGCGGCGATCTTCTCGCCGATACGCTGAGTCCGCGCCTCGGGAACGTCGTTGCCTTCTCTGTCCGCCCGGTCGAGCGCCACGAGGTAGCGCGCGATGCTGGCGTCCACCTGTTCCAGGCGCTTGGCGAGCTTGGCCACGGTGTAGTTGCGGTCCCGATTGTTGACCGCCTTGAACTTCGATCCGTCCACGGCGACGGTCGCCCCGGCGAAGAGTCGCAGATCCCGGCACAGGACCACGAACTGCCGACAGGCGGCCTGGATCGCAGGCCCGTTGTCGCGCCTGAAGTTGGCGATCGTCTTGTGATCGGGAGCCAGGCGACCGGTCAGCCACATCACCTCGATGTTGCACTGTGCCTCCCGCTCAAGCCGCCGGCTCGACGGTACCCGGTTGAGATAGCCGTAGAGGTAGAGCTTCAAAAGCGTGGCCGGATCATAAGCAGGCCGCCCCGTTGCTGCGGGCTCAAAGCGGGTGAAGCCGAGGGTGCCGAGATCGAGTTCGTCGATGAAGGCCTCAATCACCCGAACCGGATTGTCCACGGTGACATAGTCGTCCAGCGAACTGGGCAGCAACCAGGACTGCCGACGATCCTGCCCTTCGACGAACCGACCCATGCTGGCCTCCGCAGATGAGGCCGCAAGTCTATCCCAGAAGGGACTTTTGATACAGCCTCGGTCGACACCGGACGGTCGCTAACCTGAAACTGAATGTCCGCTTCCGGGCGGACCGCCGACTTCCGCTCTTGGTGCTTAGCCGGCGACACCTCGTGCATGGTCGAGACTTGAAGCGTGGGTCGCCTAACTCCGGGTTTCTGTTTGCCGCGATCCCTTGTGAAGCGGCGGAATGCGCCCTTGGCACTGGACGCAGGATCGTATCAACCGCCTGTGCGCACGAAGCAGAAGCGCGTGCAACATTAATGGCTTGATCCAGATGACCGGCTGCGTTCGTGTTGGGTGAGAATCCTTGCGCCCCACTTATTCAGAGATAAAAGCCTCAGCCAAGCCCGGTTGGCACAGGAAGTTTCTCTATCTCCGGGCATAGCGTCGAAATCGCGTAGTCTTCGCCGTAAAGTTCGCTGGCGCCCCCATTACTATGCCCCATCAGTCTGTCCCTAATTTCTGGCGGCACACCGAAATTTTTACACGATGTGGAGAAGCGATGCCTGAAAGAATGACTTGGGCTGATACGGGAGTCCGTAATCTCCAACTTGTCCCTGACCCAGCGACTGATTACTTTCGTTGCGTTACCTCCTCGATTGCCGAAGCGGTCCGGCGTTGCATCAGGGAACAAATCCTGGCCCTTTGAACGCAAGACAAAGTCCAGAAATCCTTCTTGAATGAGTCTCGAGTGGACAGGAATAATTCGTTTCGAGCTAAGATTTTTGAGATTTTTTCTAATCCGCTTAGTATCGGAGGTTTCCGTCTCCTCCCCTTCGTTGTCTTGCTCGGTGGTCATCCGGAAATAGTGCATGCCTTGAGAGGTAGTGATATCGGCTCGCTCCAGCTGGCAGATCTCAGAAATGCGAGCGCCGGTGAAGCAAGCAATCCACGGGACCCACCGCC
The DNA here is from genome assembly GCF_022829565.1 of Methylobacterium sp. J-001. Taxonomy (NCBI): domain Bacteria; kingdom Pseudomonadati; phylum Pseudomonadota; class Alphaproteobacteria; order Hyphomicrobiales; family Methylobacteriaceae; genus Methylobacterium; species Methylobacterium sp. J-001. Next base: position 139,839 of record NZ_JAKSYN010000196.1, on the reverse strand, counting down.
GATAACCCGTACGATCCCGTGCCGCTCTCAAAATGCGGGCAGCTTCCTCGTCGGTGAAATCGCGCTTCGTCGATCGTCGCTGCCCCTTCACGGCGGCACGGGGCTGCTTCAAACCGCTGAAGGGATTGACCGGGCATTTGCCATTCGCTACGGCCCAGCCGTAGATAGCTTTGACAGCGAAGATGTCGTTCGAAACACTCTTTGCCGACCGAATCTCGAGCGAGGCAATCTTCCAATCGGACGCGTCCGACAAGCTCGCGCTTTGGAACGTGGCACCACGCTCCCCCAGGAAAGCGGTCCACCGACGTACCTTGCTCGAGAAAGTGTAGAAGGTTTTCTCGGTCGGTGTCTGATCCCTCTTCCAGCCATCCAGGATTTGTTCCGGGGTCGACGCTTCGATCTTCTCCCGTTTCGGCCGAGGTGTGCCTTCGGTTCTGAGGGCGTCGCTCACCTGTAGCACAGGCGTCGGTCTGGTGTTCCCCCGATGCCGGTCACTGATGACGGTTATCACCTCGAGTTCGGCTTCGACGAACGCCAGATGGAGACGACGATCCGCGGGCGATCCGAACGCGATGTTCAACCCAGCATCTAGAACGGTCATCATCGCATCCAGGTCGAAATGCACAGCGGTGAAGTCGCCCCGCGCGTTGGCGTCGCGCAACTCGGCCTCTCTTGACGCAATCTCTTGCCCGAGTGCGTCGAACCCTTCGCGAGTGAGTGGGTCGGCGCCGCGCCGCCGCGCTTCATCCGTAGCTAGCTTGCGATGTCGAAAGGTCGCAACCAATCCCTGAATGATCATGTCGTCGAGCTCCGAGAGCTTCGGCTGAACGCTGAGAGCCAGACGGCGCTTCGCCAAGCGAATCAGTGCGTCGGCCTCGCCATCCAGTCGGCGCGCTCGGTCGCGCGCCACATCCTTATCACGGGTGCCGAGGCTGACCCAGAACTCGCGTCCCGCCCGACTTCCCTTCAACGAGACGCCCGCGCTCTCATCGAATATGCCTGGCCCAGCCGTTCCGAGTACGGCCGGCATGTCGGCGCGCAGCGCATCCGGGATGGTGCGACGGAAATAGAAGATGCCCCGACGCTGGACCAAGCCCACCATCTGCCTCATGGCTTCGTAGCACTCCTTCGTAGCAGGAGCGCGCTCAGAAGCCTACGGAATCAGAAAGATACCGTTATCGCAGCGGGTTAAGGGGGAATTGGCGGAGAGGGGGGGATTCGAACCCCCGATGCCCTTGCAGGCATGCCGCATTTCGAGTGCGGTGCATTCAACCGCTCTGCCACCTCTCCGCAAGGTGCCTCGATGAGACGGGCGGTGCCTAGCACGCGCGGTCGGGCTTCACAAGCGATGTCGATGCGCCGAGAGTCGATCAGACCACGATCGTGATGGCCTGCGCGGCCCGGGTGAGGCCGGTGTAGAGCCAGCGGGCGCGGTGCTCGCGGAAGGCGTAGGATTCGTCGAACAGGGTCACCCGGTCCCATTGCGAGCCCTGCGCCTTGTGCACCGTCAGCGCGTAGCCGTAGGTGAATTCGTCGGTCTCCCGGCGCAGGAACAGCGGGATCTCCTCGTCCGTGCCCGAGATCATCGCGCGCAGCACCTTGATGTCGGTGGCCCGGCGGCGGAGCGCCGGATCGTCCTCGGGGACGACATCGAGGCGGATCAGGTCCGGGCGCGGCGGGGCACGTAGGGCTTGCACCGTCCAGGTCGAGCCGTTGAGCAGGCCCTTCACCCGGTCGTTGCGCAGGCAGACCAGCTTCTCGCCCACCGCCGGCATCGGGTCGGTGTGGCCGGCGAGTTCCCGGAGCCGGTTGTTGTAGAGGCGGCGGGTCTTGTTGAGGCCGACCAGGACCTGGTCGCATTCCAGCACCTCGGCCGGGTCCAGCGTGCGGCGGGAGACGATGCGGCTCTGGCCGTAGGTGCCGATCTCCAGCCGCCCCCCCTCGCGCACGGTCATGGCCATGCGGACGATCGGGTCGTCCTTAGCCTGGCGATGCACCTCCGTGAGCATCACGTCGGGCTCGGCCTCGGTGAAGAAGCCGCCGCCGCGCACCGGCGGAAGCTGCGCCGGATCGCCCAGCACCAGCACCGGACGGTCGAAGGACAGGAGGTCGTTGCCGAGGTCGGAATCGACCATCGAGCATTCGTCGATGATGATCAGATCGGCCTTCGCGGCGGCGCCGGACCGGTTCAGTGTGAAGGTCGGGCCGCCCTCCTCCGCCTCCTTGGTGCGGTAGATCAGCGAGTGGATCGTGGCGGCGTCGTAGCAGCCCTTCTGGCGCATCACCGAGGCCGCCTTGCCGGTGAAGGCGCCGTACACCACCGTGCCGTCGACATCCTCGGCGATGCGGCGGGCGAGCGTGGTCTTGCCGGTGCCGGCATAGCCGAACAGCCGGAACACCTGGCTTCCGCCCGCCTTCCGCCAAGCGGCGATGGCCTTCAGCGCCGCGTCCTGCTGCGGCGCGTAAGCCGAGGGCAGCCCGGCACTCACGGCCAGCGCACGGTGGGCGGCAGCGACGACAGGATCGAGGCGACGTTGCCGCCGGTCTTCAGCCCGAAGATCGTGCCGCGGTCGTAGAGCAGGTTGAACTCGACGTAGCGGCCGCGCCGGACCTGCTGCTCCTCGCGGTCGGCCTCGGTCCAGGCGGTCCCGACATTGTCGCGGACGATCTTTGGATACGCCTCCAGGAAGGCGCCGCCGACATCGCGCGTGAAGCCCAAGTCCGCCTGCGCGTCGCCGGTCCAGCGATAATCATAAAAAATGCCGCCGATGCCGCGGGGCTCGTTGCGATGCTTGAGGTGGAAGTATTCGTCGCACCAGGCCTTGTAGCGGGCATGATCGACCCCGTGGGCGGCGCAGGCGCGCTCCAGGCAGGCGTGGAAGTGGCGGCTGTCCGGGTCGTCCTGGTTGCGCCGCCGCACCAGCACCGGCGTGAGGTCGGCGCCGCCCCCGAACCACGCCTTCGTGGTCACGACGAAGCGGGTGTTCATGTGCACCGTCGGCACATGTGGGTTCCATGGATGGGCGATCAGCGAGATGCCGGTGGCGAAGAAGCGCGGATCCTCGGCGGCCCCGGGCATCTGGGCGCGGAATTCCGGGGCGAACTCGCCGTGGACGGTGGAGATGTGCACCCCGGCCTTCTCGAAGACCCGGCCCTTCAGCATCGCCATGACCCCGCCGCCGCCGGGCTGGCCGGTATGGTCGGTGCGGTCCCAGGGCGTCTTCACGAAGGTCCCGGGCCCGGGGGGGGCATCCGGATGGAACGGCCCCTCGGCTTCGGCCTCCAGGGTCTCGAAGGCCGCGAGGATACGGTCGCGCAGGGTCGCGAACCAGGCCGCGGCCTCGGATTTCATGGCCGTCACGTCGGCCTCGGACAGGGGGGCAGTCAGCGCCGCGCGGGCGTCGTCCGGCATCGTCATGCCGTAGGCTTTCCCACTGCGCCGATGGGGCGTCAATCGCCGGGCCTGAATTCGGCCTGCTGCATCGCCCTGCGTCGCCACGGCGTTGTCGCCCTAGATCAACCGGTCCCGCGCCCGTGCGGCGCGCACCCTCGAACCGTCAGGACAGTCCGAGACCATGGCCGATACGCTCCGCCTCTTCACCTCGCCCTCCGCCTTCCCGAACCCGCAGCGCCTGCGCCTGTTCGCGCATGAGAAGGGCATCGCCCACCTGTTCGACGAGGTGATCTACGACATGGCGCCGGGCGGCGAGCAGCGGCAATGGCGCCATCTCAAGATGAACCCCTGGGGCGAGACGCCGACCCTCCTGCTCGCTGACGGGACCGTGCTGTCCGAGACGGCCGCGATCGTGCGCTACCTCGACGCGGCCCATCCGGGCCGCCGCCTCACCGGCGAGACGCCTCTGGAGCAGGGGCTCGACACGATGTGGGACAACCGGATCTGGGTGCACATCCTCTACCGGATCACCACGATGTTCCACGTGCTGCACCAGGGGCTCGGGCCGAAGCTGGAGCTGACGCACAACCCGCAATGGGGCGAGCATTGCCGCAAGGAGGCGCTGGGGCACGCCGCGCTGGTCGACCGCCACCTGGCGGACGGCCGCTCGTGGATGCTCGGCGGCGATGAGCCGACCTTTGCCGACATCACGCTCTGCACGGCGATCGCGTTCTCGAAATTCCCGGTCTGCGCCACCCCGCTCGACGAACGGTTCGAGCAGCTCGACGCCCTGTGGCGGCGCTGGCAGGCGCGGGCGAGCTTCAAGGCGGCCTATGCCGATGGCGGCAGCGGTCTGACGGAACTCGACCACCTCAAGAGCGCGTAGGACGGCTCTCGGCGCCCCGGTTCGGCGCGTGCGTTCGCCGAACCGGGGCGCGCATCAGCCCAGGGCGCTCTCGCTCACGGGCTTGAGCAGGCCGGTGGCGCTCGCGACCAGATCGCCCTCCGCGTCGCGGATCTCGGCCTCGCAGAAGATCACCGAGCGCCCGGCCCGGGTGACGCGGCCCTCGGCGATCAGGATGCCCCGCCCCGGGGCGAGGAACCGGGTCTGCATGTCGAGGGTCACCACCGGCCGCCCGGCCTTGAGGCGGGCGGCCGTGCCGAGGGCGACATCCAGCAGGGTGCAGATGACGCCGCCATGCGCGATCCCGAGATTGTTGGCGTGTTCCGGCCGCAGGGCGAGGCGCAGCCGGGTCCGGCCCTCTCGCACGTCCAGGGCCTCGATCCCGCAATGATTCACAAACGGGATGTGGGCTCCGAAGACCGTGCCCTGCTCCGATGATCGATCCACGCCCATCTCCCCAGATCTCGTCCCGCCGACATGTCATCGCGCGAACAGTATCTAAGTCCGTGCGACGGATCGCGCCCGAACCGACGTGTTTCTGGTTCGTAACGAGACCGGCCAGGGCTTTTCGCAGACCAAGCGGCCGGATTGGTGATGGCCAATGGCGTAACGTGTGCGGTCCGCAAGGACCGGATCCCGTCCAAGTGGGGTGCGCCGCTATCGGTTTGCTCAGGCGACGATTGCAGCTGCACCGACGGCTTGAGTAATATGCGTGTTCATGACCGACGCATTGTGCAAAGAAAATCTCGACGACGACTTGATTTTGCTGCACAGACGATAGAACCGTGCTCCAGCGTGGGATAGAGGGAATCATCGATGGACGATATCGCGACAGATCAGCAGCAGACCTTTATCGAGCAGGCTTCGGACATCGTGTCCGCGTATGTCTCGAACAATTCAGTCCCGATCAGCGAATTACCGGCACTTTTGGCCGGCGTTCACGCGGCTCTGGCGAAGCTCTCCGCTCCGGCGGCGACCGTCACTGAGACGGCCGACAAGCCGACGCCGGCCCAGATCCGCAAGTCGGTGACCCCGGATGCGCTGATCTCGTTCATCGACGGCAAGCCCTACAAGACCCTGAAGCGCCACTTGTCGCGCAACGGTCTGACCATTGAGCAGTATCGCGAGCGTTTCGGGCTGCCGCGGGACTATCCGTCGACCGCTGCCAGCTACTCGGCTCAGCGTTCGGAGCTCGCCCGCAGCCTCGGCCTTGGCCAGCAGCGCCGCAAGTCGGCCGCCGCCCCGGCGCCGGAGCCCGAGGAGGAGCCCGTCGAGAAGCCGAAGAAGGCCAGCCGTCCGCGCAAGGCCAAGGAAACGGCCTGATCGCGCGCGGCCCAGGATTGGCGCCGCACTGAGACTAACGATCCGGGCGGCTCGCGCGCAGCGTGCCGCCCGGATCGTTTTCGGATTGCCCCAATCTTCGCGGGATGGGTTGTCCGTCGCGTCGATCAGGCGAAATCCGCGAGATCGTCGGCCACGTCCCCCGCAGCCTCCTCCGTCTCGGCCTTTTCGGACTCGCTCTTCTGGGTCTTGTCGGCCTCGGGCTGCCGACCGGGGTATGGCGGCGGCCCGCCCTCCCCCGGCGCATCGCCGCCCTGCTTGTCCGTGGTCTGGTCCAGCACCCGGCCCGCCATGCTGCGCCCTCCCCGTCGACATCGCGTCTGTCGATCAAAACCGCCGGCCCGGCGCCCGTTCCACGCGCGATGCCGCATGCGCCGTAACAGGATGCACCAACCGGAAAGCCCCCGGCCTTCAGGCGCCGGCGGAAAGATGGAACGGTGACGCCGTGCGGACGGACGCCACGATCCGCTGCGTGAGGGATGGAACCTGCGATGACGGACACGCAACCTGGCGCGGAGGCGAGCCGCCGCGACCTGCTGGCGGCTTCGCTGTTCGGGGCCCTTCCGCTCCTTCTGGGCGCGGCCGCGCAGGCCAGCCCGCTCAACCCCGAGCAGACCATCATCCTGTCGCCCGACGCGCTCCCGTGGATGCCGACGAAAGGCTATCCCGAGCGCAGCGCCGACCGCTGCGCGCTCACCGGCGACATCAACGGCACCGGCCTCTACTATACCCTGATCCGCTGGTGGCCGGGCTACATGAGCGCGCCGCACACCTACACGACGGACCGGTTCTGCATGATCCTGTCCGGCACGTGGTGGTGCAACAGCGGACCGGATTTCGACCCCGCGGCCTGCGTGCCCGTGAAGGCCGGCAGCTTCGTGCGCCGGGTGGCGGGCACGCCACATTATGACGGCGTGGTCCGTGATGGCAGCGAGCCGGCCGTGATCGCGATCTGCGGCATGGCACCGGTGAACTACGCGCTGGTTGACCCGTCGCAGCCGGGCTGGCGGCGGGTCTGACGCCGATCGACCGGAGGCGACCGATCGCGCCGGCTCGCGTTGACCGCCCGGTAGCACGGTACGGGAGCAGGGATTGGGCAATCGCTACGGGCTGGAGATCCGCGCCGCCGCGGGACCCGACGCGCCGGGCCTCGCGGAGCTGCTGGGTGAGGCCGGCATCGCGGTCGGCGCGGCGGATCTCGCCGCCCGGCTCGATGCCCTTCAGGGCAGCGGCGGCACGGCGCTCGTGGCGGTGGAATGGGGGCCACCGAGCGGGCTGATCGCGCTCGCGCCCGTCCGCACCCTCGAGGCATCCAAGGCGCTGGGCCTGATCACGACCCTCGTTGTGGCGACGGAATCCCGGCGCCGGGGTATCGGCCGGGTGCTGTTGAAGGCGGCGGCGCGGGCGGCCCGGCAGGCCGGCTGCGAGCGGATGCTCCTGAACATCGGCCCCGGGCAGGAGGCGCTGCACGCCTTCGCCGCCGCGGCCGGTTTCATGGGCGATGGGCAGATCCTCACCCGTCCTTTGCTGAAGCGAGGATCGGCGGAGACTTGAGATCCGCGACATCATGGGCACAGCCGGCGACCAGGATCGGGCGTTGACCCGGCAATACTGGAGTTCCACCGATGCTGCGATCCGAGACCCCACCGTCCCCCGGGAACCTGCAGGCCGATCCGCCGCCGGATTCCAACAGCCCGACCTCGGCCCAGCTCAAGGGTGACATCGACAGCGGCCGGACTGGCGACAAGGCTCCTCACGTCGATGTCGGGGCTGCCCCCCTCGGCACCTGCGAGGAAGCCGGAGGGACACCGCCGACCTCGCAGGAAGTCCGCCTCGCGCGGCAGAACGAGCGCGCGCCCTCGGAGAAGGCCGCGGCCGGCATCATGCAGCAGCGCACCCCGTGGATCACATCAGCCTTTGCCAGCGCGATCGTGGCGATCGCAGTGGTGCTGACCTTGTCGCTCTGGCTGCTGCACTGAGCCCAGAAAGGTCCCGGGATGGTGCAGGACGACACGGCTCCGATGAGGGCGGCTTAAAGGTCGATTCACGTCGATGCGGTTAGCGTGAGCTTACTGCAGTCTTGCGTAACCCGATCCTCATGCCCCCATCCGTCGATGCTCCGCCGGACCTGTCCGGGCTCCTCGAATTGTCACGGATCGAGAATCTCGATCTCAAGCCGGTGATCCTCCGGGTGCAGACCGATCTCTTCGTTCGGTCACCCGGCCGGGATCGGGCCCAGATCGAGATCTTCGAGTCCCTCGCCTGCGGCCTGATCCCTCGGGTGGACGACGAGACCGCTCAGGTCGTCGCCGCCAAGCTCGCTGCCTTCCCGGAGACGCCGCCCGCCGTGCTGGAGGCGCTCGCCATGCGGGGCGGCGGCGTCCGCGATACGGTGGTGACACTCGCCCCCGTGCTGAGCCACCGCCTGATCGAGGCCGCGCTGGCCGACGGCTCCGACATCGCCGCCCGCATCGCTGCGCGGGTCGGGCTGAGCCGCGAGGCGGTGGACGAACTCTCCCGCGAGGGGCGCCCGGAGATCGACCTCGCCCTGGCCGCGAATGTCGGGATCACGCTGCGCGGGGCAGCGCTCGCCCGGCTCGTGAACCGCGGCCGCAGAGTCGCCGAACTGGCGCGCCTGCTGCTCGCCCGCCCCGACGTCTCGGCCGCCGACCTCGTGCCCCTCTATCTCCATGCCGACCTGATCCGCCGCGAGGTGATCGGCCGGACCGTCGAGGCGACCGCGGCCCTGCGCCCCTGCCCGCCCCCGCCGCGCGGCCTCGGCGAGACTCTGACCGGCCTCTCGGCTTCGCAGGACGTCCCGACCTTCATCGCGGCCCTGGCCGACGGCCTCGGCGTGGCGCACGACTTCCTCTCCGTGGTCACCGACCCGGGTGCGCGCTACGACCTGCTGACGCTGGGCCTGCGCGCCGCCGGCCTGCACGAGGAGGAGGCAGTCTACATCTTCCTCACGCTGAACCAGGGCGTGGCGCGCTCCGCCGAGCGGGTGGCCGGGCTGGTGCGCCTATTCCGAACCGTGAGCCGGCCGGCCTCCCGCGACCTCATCGCGGCGATCCTGGACACGCCCCTGGCCGAGCGCGGACGGAGCGAGGCCCACCAGCCTCTGCACGGCCCGGAGGCCAAGCTGCGCCAGGGTCTCGAGCGCGCTGGCGTCCAGCGCCCGCCCCTGCCGATGCGCAATCTCCGGGCGACCGGCGGCGACGCCGGCTGAGGCACGAAAGTCAGGGATTCAAAAGGGCTCAGCCCTTTGGAAACCCAGGGTTTCGCGTGGGATCAGCGCGGCTCGGCCGGACCATGCCAGGCAGGCTGCCGGTCGGCGGCTTCCAGCGTGTCGTTCGACGCGGGCTCGTCCACGCCGGCGCGGCGGCTCAGTTCCGCCATCAGGCCCCGGGCCAGCACGGCACGCACGGCCCGGTCGCGGGTCTCGACAGGAACCGCCTCGAGAGCGGCAGGCAGCGCCGCCTTGGCGCCCGCCACCGCCGATCCCGTGAGCTTACGGGTTTCCGCAGCCGGATCGGTGCCGTTGCGCAGCAGCGCCAGGTACGAGAGCGCGCCGATCACCAGCGCGGCGCGCAGCAGGAAGGTCATCGGACAAGCTCCTTCGCGGGTCTCGACCGTGAAAATCCGCCGGTTTTCGTGAACTCCACCTCAACCGCGTCGGGTTTTCGCGCGCCATGGTGAACAAAGCCCGCGCAGGGGCCGCTGGTTACCTTACGGAAAGCATCCCGCGCATTCGGCCAAGTCCCGCAACACTCGTTTAAGCCGCCCCTGCGACTGTCCGGTAGTCGTTTTGAAGTCGAGCCGGAGGCGCGGGAAATGTCGATTGGCATTCACCGCGGCGCGTGTGAGCCTTGCCTGTTAAAAAAGCCCTGACTTCTCTGCTCGACGACCGCCTCGCGGGTCTGGTCCACGAATCCGTGGCCGACGATGCGAGCGTGCGGTTCCGGCATGAGCGTTTCCTGGTGTCCCGCCTCGCCACCGGCATGGTGATGATGGCGGCGCTCCCGCCTTATCTCGTCTGGCGCGGGGTCCCGTCGGGCATCGAGGTTCTGGCGATCGCGAGCCTGTTGCTGCCGGTGCTGGCCGCCGTGCTGCTCGCCCGCACCGGCTCCCTCTGGGTGGCGCACGCGATCTCATCGGCGGGCCTGACCGGGCTGGTGGTCTGCCTCGCGGGCCTCACCGGCGGCGCCGCTTCCCCGGCCGCGGTCTGGCTGGTGGCGATCCCCCTGGAGGCCCTGGTCTCCGGCTCGATGCGCGCCACGTTCGCCGCCGCGTTCCTCGCCGTGCTCGGCGTGCTCGGCGTCGTCTCCCTCGGCTCCTGGGCCGGGACCGTCCCGATGATGGATATCTCCGCCAGCGTCGCCCTGCCGGTCTTCGCGATCACGGCGATCGGCCATGTCGCCGCCCAGGCTCTGGAGCACATGCGCAACGAGGGCACCTGGCGCGAGCGGCTGCGCGACAACGAGGCCCGCGACCGGCTGCTGCTCTCGGCGATCGACGACCTCGTGACCTGGCACGACCGCAACGGCCGGGTGCTGGAGGCCTCGGTCTCGGCAAGCCGCCTGGTCGGCAGCGATGCGGCGCGGCTGCGCGGCCACGGCCTGCTGGAGCGGGTCCACGTCGCCGACCGGCCGGCCTTCCTCAAGGCGGTGAGCGACGTCGCCGCGACCGGGCGGCCCGCCACCCTGCCCCTGCGCCTCCATGTCGAGCCCGCCGCTGGCCGGCCCGACGGCGCCCCCCTGATCCATGCCGAGATGCGCGCCCACCGGATCGCGCACGGCCCGCACGACGCAGCCATGACCGTCGTGGCCGTGACCCGCGACATGACCGAGCACCACCGCCACGCTGAGGAGCTGGAGCGCGCCCGCGCCGAAGCCGAGCGCGCCGATGCGATCAAGGGCCGGTTCCTGGCCAACGTCACCCACGAGCTGCGCACGCCGCTCAACGCGATCATCGGCTTCTCCCAGGTGCTGGCGGGCGAAGGCGCGATCAGCCTCAGCCCGGACCAGGCGCGGGAATATGCCGGGATCATCGGCGCCTCCGGCCACCACCTTCTAGGGGTCGTCAACACGCTGCTCGACATGAGCCGGATCCAGAGCGGCAATTTCGACTACGCCCCGGAGACATTCGACGCCGCTGCCCTGGTCCGGTCCTGCTGCGACCTGATGCGCCTCAAGGCCGAGGCGGCCGGGGTGACCCTGTCGGCAACCGTTCCGGGCCCGATCGAGATCACGGCCGATCCGACCGCGTGCCGGCAGGTGCTGATCAACCTGATCTCGAACGCCGTGAAGTTCACCCCGCGGGGCGGCCGGGTCGACCTGTCCCTGCGCCCGAGCGCGGACGGGCTGGACATCGTCGTCGCCGATACCGGCGTGGGCGTCGGGGAGATCGACCTGCCCAAGCTCGGCACGCCGTTCTTCCAGGCCGGTAGCGGCGACTACAAGCGCCAGCACGAGGGGACCGGCCTCGGCCTCTCGGTGGTGCAGGGCTTGGTCGGCCTGCATGGCGGCGCCATGCTGATCGAGAGCGCCCCCCAGGCCGGCACCGTCGTGACCGTCACGCTGCCCCTGGTCTGCCGGGATCCGGCGGCCGCCGCCGGTCCCGCACCGATCCGCACCGCCGTGCGGGGCGCCGCTCCCCCGCGCCGCTCGGTGGTGCGCCTGCCGCTCGGCCTGTTCGACGCCGAGCCTGCCGCCCCGGAGCCGACCCTGCGCCGGGCCGGGTGAACCATCGATCCGCGAGAAGGAGACACGATGTCAGGCTACCGCGAGATCACCGTCCCGGGCGAGGCACGCTCCGCCCGCCGTCCGGCGCCGCGCCGTGCCGCCGCCCCGAGCGATTGGCGCGGCGTGCTGGTGGGTGCGGTGAAGGCCACGGGCGCCTCCTGCCGGAACAGCCCGGGCACGGTGCTGAGCAGCGTCGTGGCCGTGGGCGCGGCGGGCTTCATCTGCTTCAACGCGCTGGGCCATCAATCCGGCCGCCATCCGGCGCCGATCCTGCCCAAGGTCGCGACCCAGAAGGCCCCCGCCCCCCGGGAGGCGGCAGCGGCTGCGAAGGAAGCGATCCGGGATGTCGTCAAGGAACCGACGCAGCCCGATCGGACCGTCGCCGCCAAGCAGGCCGTTCGGGACCCGATCGCCGAGCTGATCCGGTCCGATGAGACCACCGCCTCGGTGACGCCCCGGGCCGTGGCTGCTCGGAATGCCGCCAAGCCGGTGCAAAAGGATGCACCCAAGGACGCGGCGAAGACGACGAGGCTCGAGAAGGACGCTGATCCGGTGCTGCGGGCGCAGAAGGCGCTGTCGAAGCTCGGCTATGCGATCAAGCCTGACGGCGCCATGGGGCCGGGCACCCGGGCGGCGATCGAGAAGTTCGAGCGGAGCGCCAAGCTCCCGGTGACCGGCGAGGCCGCGGGCCGGACCCTGCGCGCGCTGATGTCTCGCGCCGGCGGTCAAGGCTAGACCGCCCGCAGCCGGAGCGAGGACCGATTGGGCTGCGGGCGACTGGTAACAGAGAAGACCGAGCGCCGCCCCGCCCTTTGCGAGGTTCATCGCACAGGCCCGCGCAATGCGTTCAGTATTGCGTGCCGGTGAAGCGGCAGATCGTCTTGCAGCGCGGGCCACCATTGCCCTGCCAGGATTTGGCGTGACCGATCGAGCCGGTCATATCCTGGGTCGGATTCCCCCCGGAGCGATGGACGACGATGTTGCAGGGATCGCTCGGCGTCCGCTGGTAACGGGGGCATGACCGCGACTCGCGATTGCTTAGCAGATCCATCAACGTCTCCGATGCAGCGCCGGCCGGCGCGGTGACGGTGAAGACGGACGCCATGACCAGCGCAGCAATCCATGCGAACCTCGGCATATCGATGATCCTTTCTGCGCCGCAACCTGTAAGTTTGAGCGGCATATGCCCAATTAATCGTCAAAGTTACTTGCTTGTGTGCGTAAAAACACAGAGATGGAATTCTTTTTAATCCCGAAGATCTGCAAATTTTTGCTGGAATATTTTGACTGCTTGATCGTGTTCTCGGAGCGTGCGTGGCTCCCCTGAGCAGGCGCCGGCGAACAGGTCATATCCGGTTGCGTGGGCCGACGCTTTCGCGCATCCCGAATGCGCTTCCGGGAGGCCCGACACGCATGCGCCTGCGCTCCGATTTCTGGGTCTCGGCCCACCTGCGCCGCCTCGGGGTGGAAGGCATCCCGGCGGTGTTGCGCCGACGCGGATCGCCGGAGGCCGGCGCGATCTTCGTGAAGGTCGATCGCCTCGACGGCACCGCCGACCTCTACGGCCCTGCCCCACAGGCCCTGTTCGAGACCGAGGACAGCGGCGACCGCCGCTTTGCCGCCCTGGTCACGGGGGGCACCCCGCTCGACGTGGAGGAGCGGCTGACCAAGGAAATCCGGTTCGACACCGATCTCTGGATCATCGAGATCGACGATCGCGAGGGGCGGCATTTTCTGGTGTTGGCGGAGTAGGTTTGCAGCTTAACGATCAGAAAATCGTCGACCTCGGTCTGGATAGCTCCGGCATCGACGAGAGCGACCTACCGGGCGCGCCGGAGCGGCGGCGTTCGCATGTGATTCAACGGATCACGTCGTCGAAACGTAACGCTTGGCGCCCATCGCGTGAGGCTGCTCCGACCCATGCCAGCGTCCTGGATCGCCAGGCGCGCTTCCCCGAGGCGGCCATTCGTCCAGCGTCCGGCCGCTTCGCGCGACGCCCCCTCGCGCGGTGTGCGCCTTCTCACCGCGTCTTCGATGGCGGATGCCTAAGGCAGCCCGAATGAGCATCAGCATCCACGCCGTCAGCGTTCCGATCTTTGTCAACGCGCTTCGCGCCATGAGCTCGTGGCTCGACAAGGCGGCATCGGAAAAGCCGGAAGCCGAGTTGTTCGTCCGGCGGCTGGCTCCGGACATGAAGCCTCTGCCTGCCCAGTATCAAATGGCGTCCGACACCGCGAAGAACGCGGTGGCACGGCTCGCCGGGATCGATGCGCCCGCGATGCCCGACGTGGAGGCGACCTTCGCCGAACTCAAAGAGCGTTGTGCGCGGACGATTGCCTTCGTCGAGGGCATCGATCCGGCCGCGTTGGCCTCAAGCGCGGAGCGCGAGGTGGAGCTCAAGTTCCCGAACGGCATGGGATACCGCTTCAGCGGACAGGCCTATCTCACCGGCTTCGCGCTTCCGAACTTCTACTTCCACGTGACCACAGCCTACGGGATCCTCCGCGGCGCCGGAGTGAGTCTCGGCAAGCCGGATTTTCTCCAGCATCTCGGGCCGCCGAACATCCACACCGCGCAGTAGTCGTTCAAGTTCTCGAGGCCCGGAACCGCTCTGGGGGACCGGGTGAACGCGCGCCCGACGACTTCGCCCCGGCTGTGTCCGGGGCGATGATTGAGCCTTCCCGCCGCCGGCGCGTTCTCCCCTGTCCTCACCCGAACGGAAGCCCCGATGTCGAGCCTATCCGAGCGAAAGGCTCGCCTGATCGTCCATGGCGATCGACCCTACAATGCCGAACCGCCTCTCGGCCGACTGCGCGCCTCCTACCGGACCCCGGCGGCGGACTTCTATGTCCGATCGCATGGCGATCTACCGGACCTCGACCCGGAAACCTGGCGCCTCACCGTCGATGGCGGAGCCGGTCTCACGCTGGAACTTTCGCTGCATGACCTCCGCACCCGCTTCGCGGAAGCCACGGTCACGGCGACGATGCAATGTGCCGGCAATCGTCGTGCCGACATGCGACCGGTTGCACCGGTATCCGGCGATCCTTGGGATGCCGGCGCCATCGGGACGGCCGAATGGACCGGGGTCCGCCTTGGCGACATCCTGCGCGAGGCAGGTGTCGCGGATGGCGCGGATCTCCATGTGGCCTTCGAGAGCCACGACGTGGTCGAGGGCCGCCCGTACGGAGCCTCGATCCCACTCGGCAAGGCAGTGGCGCCCGAGACCTTGCTCGCCTACGCCATGAACGGTGAAGCCTTGCTGCCCGAGCATGGCTTCCCGGTCCGCGCGGTCGTGCCGGGCTTTGCCGGCGTGCGCAGCCCCAAATGGCTCCGGCGCCTCGCCGTGCAGGATCACCCATCCGACAACCCGATCCAGGCCGACGATTACAAGCTGTACCCGCCCGACGTGACCGCGGAGACGGCGGATCCGGCCAAGGGACACACCATCGATACGATGCCGCTGAACGCCGCGATCTGCGAGCCGGAACGCGGAGCCACTCTCAAGGCCGGAAGGAACAGGCTTCGCGGCTACGCGGTGAGCGGCGACAGGGCCATCGTACGTGTCGATGTCTCCGGGACTGGAGGCCGGTCCTGGATGCAGGCTCATCTGGAGCACGAGCCGGATGCGCCATTCGCATGGACGTTCTGGAGCGTGGAACTCGATCTGCCTCCAGGCGAGCACGAGCTGGCTGTCCGCGCTTGGGACGCGGCCGGCCAGACGCAGCCGGCGCTGCCGGACGACACCTGGAACCACAAGGGCTACCTCTGCACCTGCTGGCATCGGGTGCGGGTGCGTGTGACCGACTAGACCATCGATCGGTAGATCCCCGCATCCAATGACCGAGGCGGGCCGTGAGCGGGCGGGACCCGATATCCGCTCCGTTATCTCCGCCGCACGTCAGCGAACGGGTAAAAATCCACCCGTTGCAGACCTCACGGACGGGTACCAAGCGTCAGATTTCGACGTCTGGACACGCTCCCCCTACCCCCACAAATCCGCCTCCGGCGGATGCACGATGCTGCCGTCGTAATGCAGCGGCGGGTCGCGGTCGCGGGCGAGGAGCAGCGGGCCGTCGAGGTCGACGAAGTCGGCCTGCGACGCCAGCAGCGTGGCGGGCGCCATGCCCAGCGAGGTGCCGAGCATGCAGCCGACCATCACGGAGAGGCCGCGGGCCCGAGCCTCGCGGGCGAGTAGAATCGCCTCGGTGAGGCCGCCGGTCTTGTCGAGCTTGATGTTGATCGCGTCGTAGCGGCCGGCCAGCGCGTCGAGGCCGGCGCGGTCGTGCAAGCTCTCGTCGGCGCAGACCGGGACGGGATGCGGGATCTCGGCGAGCAAGGCGTCGGCATCGGCCGGCAGGGGCTGCTCGATGAGAGCGACGCCGGCCTCCAGGCAGGCTGCGATGTTGGCTTCCACGGTCTCCGGCCGCCACGCCTCGTTGGCGTCGACGATCAGCCGCGCTTGCGGCGCGCCCGCCCGCACGGCGGCGATGCGCTCGGGATCGCCGGCGCCGCCGAGCTTGACCTTGAGCAGCGGCCGGTGGGACGCCGCCCGGGCGGCCTCGCCCATGCTCTCCGGGGTGCCGAGGCTCAGCGTGTAGGCGGTGACAGCCGGGGTGGGGGCGGCCAGCCCGGCGACCTCCCAGGCCCGGCGGCCCTGGAGCTTGGCCTCCAGGTCGAACAGGGCGCAGTCGAGGGCGTTGCGGGCAGCGCCCGCCTTCATCCGTGCCGTGAGCTCGTCCCGCCCGATCCCGGCGCCGATCGCCTCCGCCTGCCCCTCGATGAGCGCGACGACGCTCTCGACGCTCTCGCCGTAGCGTGGATATGGCACGCATTCGCCGCGCCCGACCCCGTTCGCGTCCGTGATCGTCGCCACCACCACGGCGATCTCGGTGCGGCTGCCGCGGGAGATCGTGAACGCCCCGGCGATCGGGAAGCGCTCGACGGACAGGGTGAGGCGGCGGGCCATGTCAGACCTCCGGGAAGTCGGCGATGATCCGATCGACCAGCCCGGCGACGCCGAAGCGCACCGGGTCGGTGGCGGGCAGGCCGTGCTCCGCGGCGAGTTTTTCCAAGAGCGCCTGCGCCTCGCTCTCGCCGAGCGCCTGCGTGTTCACGGAAATCCCCACCGGCTTGATCGCCGGGTTGGTCAGGCTGCCGAGCTGCACCGTGAGGTCGATCACCTGCTGGAGGGTCGGCAGCGGGTGCTTCACGCCGCGCATGGTGGTGCGCGAGGGCTCGTGGCAGACCACGAAGGCATCGGCTTGGGCGCCGTGCAGCAGCCCGAGGCTGACGCCCGCGAAGGACGGGTGGAACAGCGAGCCCTGGCCCTCGATCAGGTCCCAGTGATTCGGGGCGGCCTCGGGGGAGATCGTCTCGACCGCGCCGGAGATAAAGTCGGCCACCACGGCGTCGATTGCGACGCCCTTGCCCGAGATGAACACCCCGGTCTGGCCGGTGGCACAGAAATCGGCGTCGAGGCCGCGCTCGCGCATGCCCCGCTCCAGGGCCAGCACGGTGTACTTCTTGCCGACCGAGCAATCGGTGCCGACGGTGAGCAGGCGCCGGCCCGCGCGCTTGGTGCCCTTGCCGGTGGGGAAGCGCTCGTCGGTATGGCGCACGTCGTGGAGCTGCCGGCCGCGCCGGGCGGCGGCCTCCGCGATGGCCGGGACCGCGCCGAGCTTCACGTGCAGGCCGCTCGCTACGTCGAGCCCGGCCTCGATCGCCGCCACGATCTCCTTCACCCAATGGTCCGGCAGCACGCCGCCGGCATTGACGACGCCGATCACCAGGGTCCGGCAGCCCTTGGCCAGGGCCTCGGGCAGGGTCATGTCGGGGATGCCGAGATCGGCGGCGCAGCCGGGGAGCCGCATCTGGCCGACGCACCAGTCCGGGCGCCAGTCCTTGATGCCGTAGGCGGTCTTGGCCGCCAGCGTGTCGGGCACGTCGCCCAGGAACATCAGATAGGGCGTGGCGATTTGCATCGGTCGGGAAGCCTTCTGGGGAAACCGGCGGCCCGTCTATGCGGGATCGCGGCCGCCCGGCGCAATGCACGATGGCGGCCAGGGCGGTGGACGCCGCCTCCGCCGTGCGCATCCCGGGCATGCCCCGGATGCGACGCCGACGGATCATCCGCGGCATTCTCACACCCGATCCGCACGATTCGGAACGGGCTGCCGCCACGTACGATTGCCAGAGCACCCCGTGCTTCCGATTTGCGACTTGTGCCGATCGGGCCGCCATCCGCAACCGGAGGCCCTCCGATGATCTTCATGACCGACGCCGCGGGGGCCCTGACCTATGTCAGCTCCGAATGGCACGGCCTTACCGGGCAGGACCGGCACGAGGCCGTCGGGCAGGGCTGGTTCGAGCGGCTCAACACCGAGGACGGCGCGGTGCTGCGGGCAGTCATCAAGGAGGCGGCACAGGCCCAGGCGGAGTTCGTCGTCCGGTTCCGCCTGGCCCGCGAGGGGGGCGGGTCGATCTGGGCGGCCGCCGGGGCGGTGCCGTCCTACGGCCCCCCGAACCAGACCTTCCTGGGCTTTCTTGGCTCGATCACCGAGCTTGCCCCCGGCGGCAGCGAGACCCAGGCGCAGGGCGGCCTCGGCCGCTTCGTCCCGCCGCCGCCACGCCCCTCGACGGCGCCGGCCTCGACCCTCGACCTTGTCGCCGATCATCTCCTGATCGCCCACGGCCTGATCGAGGTGGATGGTGGCAAGTCGGCGCTCGAGCCCCTGCGAGAGGCCTTGTTCCGGGTCGGTCAAGAGATCGCCCAGAAGATGACCGCGCCGCCGGCCCCATCGCAGCTCGAAAGCGGCGATACGCTTCACTGATGTCGGCCCCGGCGCTCACCGGGACCGATCGCAGCGCAAGTGTTCAGGCGGCGCGTCGTCGCGCGACCGCAGCCTCGTCCGACACCGTCTCGACCGAGGCGAAGACGCCCGTCGGCCGGACCATACCCTCGGCCCCGGCGAGCGCGCCCGAGCGCAGCTCCAGGCCGAGGAAACGCGCGCGCTCGAACGGGCCCGGCAAGGTGAGGCCCTCCGCAAGCGCGGGGTCGAAGCCGAAGCGGACGTAGTACGGTGCGTCGCCCACCAGCAGCACGGCGCCGTGGCCGAGCGACTCCGCCCGGCCGAGGGCGGCCTGCATCATCACCGAGCCGAGCCCCTGGCCCTGGATCTCCGGGTCGACGGCGAGCGGCCCGAGGAGCAGCGACGGGCGGGCGAGGCCGGCCTCGACATGCCACAGCCGCAGGGTGCCGACGAGGCGGCCGCGCCGGGTCGCCGCGAAAGCGAGGCCGCGGGCGGGCAGGCGCCCCTCGCGCAGGCGCTCCGAGGTCTTGGCCCGTCGGTTGCCGGCAAAGCACGCGTCGAGCAGGCGCTCGCGTGCCGGGACGTCCTGGATGCGTTCCGCGCGGATCTCGATCATGACGGTGCCCTCCCCGGGCCGGCAAGCGGGAGAAGCGGTCTTGTGACGGCGGGGCGAATGCCCAGCGCCAAGGCGGATGCTGAAGATCGACGTCCGGCGGCGCGGTGCCGCCGGACCTGTCCTACGCAGGCTTAGATGACGATCTGCTGAAGAGGCGGGAAGCCGTTGAAGGCCACCGCCGCGTAGGTCGTGGTGTAGGCGCCCGTGCCCTCGATCAGGACCTTGTCGCCGATCGAGAGCGAGACCGGCAGCGGGTAGAGCTGCCGCTCGTAGAGCACGTCCACCGAGTCGCAGGTCGGCCCGGCGATGACGCAGGGCTCGGTCCGGTCCCCGTCCCGGGTGGTGCGGATCGGGTAGCGGATCGACTCGTCCATGGTCTCGGCCAGGCCACCGAACTTGCCGATGTCGAGATAGACCCAGCGCACCTCGTCGGCGTCGGCGGACTTCTTCGACACCAGCACGACCTCGGCCTCGATCAGGCCGGCATTGCCGACCATGCCGCGGCCCGGCTCGATGATCGTCTCCGGGATCTGATTGCCGAAATGCTTGGTCAGGCCGCGGAAGATCGCCTCGCCGTAGCTCTCCACGCCGGGCACCGCCTTGAGGTACTTGGTCGGGAAGCCGCCGCCGAGATTGACCATCGACAGGAAGATGCCGCGCTCGGCACACTCGCGGAAGATCGCCGCCGCGGAGCCCAGCGCCCCGTCCCAGGCCTCGGTGTTGCCCTGCTGCGAGCCGACATGGAACGAGATGCCGTAGGCCTCGAGCCCCTGCCGGTGGGCGTGCTCGAGCACGTCGGTGGCCATCTCGGGCACGCAGCCGAACTTGCGCGAGAGCGGCCAGTCGGCGCCGGCGCCGTCGCACAGGATGCGGCAGAACACGCGCACGTCGGAGGCCGCGACCTCCATGGCCTCGGCGGCCCGGGCGATCTTGTCGACCTCGGCCTGGCAATCCACCGCGAACAGGCGGATGCCGAGCTTGAGCGCACGGCCGATGCAGCGCTCCTTCTTGATGGTGTTGCCGAAGGAGATCCGGTCCGGGGTCGCGCCGGCGGCGAGCGCCATCTCCATCTCGGCCACCGAGGCGGTGTCGAAGCAGGAACCCATCTCGGCGAGCAGGCGCAGCACCTCGGGGGCCGGGTTGGCCTTCACCGCGTAGAACACGCGGGTGTCCGGCAGGGAGCGCGCGAAGGCGGTGTAGTTGTCGCGCACGACATCGAGGTCGAGGACCATCACGGGCCCCTCGTCCTGACCGAGGTCACGGCGCACGCGCAGGAAATCACGGATGCGATCGGTCATGGTCGTCTCCCGGCACGGGTTCGCGAGAGCCCGTCCTGCGGGCGCGCTGTCGATGTGACGACCCAACGGGTCGCCGGCGTCAGGGGGCGATGCGTCGCGCGGACCCACGCGCTTTGGAGACGCGTCGATCCATGCGGGCGCAGAGCACCCGGAAGCTGCCGTGGATTGGAAGGGAGGACCCCCACCGCACGCCGGGCAAAGAGAAACAAGCCTCTTCGGTGCCGGCCTTTGGAGGGCCGACGAGACCAAAAAAGCCCGTTCGTCGTTGCTTTAAGCTGCGTCCCCCGTGGAGAGCGGGGTTCGCCGGTTTCGCCTCCGGCTGCCGGTTGTTGTCGGGGTCCGGTGTTGCCACCTGGATGCCGGCCGTAGGGATCCACCCTTGCGACCATCGATCCTTTAAGACCCCTGGCGGCTGTCCGGCAGTTGACCGGATGCCCACCAACCGGCACGCGGCCACAGGCACGTGCGAAATTGGGCACGGCGCATATACGGAGAACGCCCCCCGACAGCAAGGGGATTGCGGCACAATCGACCCGTATTTCCCGGTCAAATCCGCACCGTGCCGCCGCCGTTGCAAAAACGGCGCATTCCGGGTGCGCGGCTGGCTCGCGCGGGCTTCCCAAGCGGTGCGGAAGCGGGCATCTCACCGCCGGAGCGATGTCCTCAGACGAGCGTACGATGGCCGGGCCGAACAGATCGAGAGCCGCGCCCGATCGCGTCGCCATCGCGCACGGCATCAACGCCGGAGCTTTGTACCCCCGCCTGCACCGAACCGATCGCTGCGTCGGCGATACGCCCGCCGGCGCGACGGCCTGGGCGTGAGCGGCTCTATGAATGCGCCGTTGAGCCTTCCCAGGCGGGATTCGCGCGGAGACGAACTGCCGGAGCCGGTGATCCGCGCGGCCAGCCTCGCCGATCTCGACGCCCTGGTCGCCCTGGAGCACGCCGCCTTCGCCACCGACCGGGCCGAACGCCGGGCGATTCGGCACGCGATTCTGTCCCCAAGCATGGACGTGCTGGCTGCGTTGATCCCGGGGCCGGACGGGGATCAGGATCCGGTTCTGGTCGGCGCGGCCGTGCTGGAGCGCCGACGCGGCAGCCGGATCGCCCGCCTCGCCTCGATCGCAGTGGCGCCCAACCGCGGCGGCCTCGGCCTTGGCGGAAAGCTCTTGGACGCCGCAGAGGCCCAGGCCCGGTCACATGGCTGCGACCGCCTGCGCCTCGAAGTCCGTGCCGATAACGGCGCCGGCATCCGCCTGTACGAGCGCCGCGGCTACAGCCGCTTCGCCGTGCAGCTCGCGTATTACGAGGATGGGATGGAGGCCTGGCGCTACGAGCGCGGTCTGTAGGCGTCGCAGCCGGCCTATCACCTGTCTCGTTCGCGGGCGGCATGATCGACGCGGTCTCCGCGACGGCGCGGCCCGATGGGAGATCGCGCAGCGGGCCGGCCGAGCGGCAACCGTGCGCGGGAGCGCCGACGGACAGGGACAGGCCGCGGCAACCGCGCTGGCTTCGAGGCGGGGCCACCGCCAGCCAGCATCCCACCGGGACATCGCGTCGAGCCACCCGCACCGACCCGGGGCGAACCGCTCAGAGGCGGCAAATCTGCGGCCCCACCCTAACACCTAAAGTTTTTTGCTGCGCCACTATATAAATGTACAGCCCATCATCAATCCTACCTCCGCATTTCATTATATTAATGAGCTGTATCATTTCTTATTGAACCCATAATCAGCATAGTTCGTCCACTTCTTGCGTAAATAACCAAAAAATTGACTCCTGCTCTTAGGGTTATATTTTGAACGACTCTAGATAAATCGAGCGTAGTTTCAGAAGGAAACCATCGATGCAGTGGCTGGGGCGCGTCTCCATCCGAACACTGATGTGCCTGGTGATCGGCGTCATGGCGCTGATGGCGCTGGGCTACGCGGCGCGGACGCTGTTCGATGCACAGGAGCAAGTCGCGCAATCACGGAAGGCCGCGACCTTGGCGCAGGCGAGCCGGAGCCTCCTCAAGACGATCCTGCCGCTGCGTCTCGAAAGAGGCTCGACCCTCGCCCTGGGCGGCGAGGCGCCTGCAGCGTTCGACACGCTGGCAACGATCGCGAATAACCGGAAGCAGCTGGTCGAGAACTTTCAGCGAAGCCAAGCGCTCCTAAAGGACGTGGACGTACCCGCCGTCACGGCCACGCTCGGTCGGCTGAATGCGGCCCAGGAGGCCCTCGACGCCCTTCGTCCCGGCATCGACACGGCCCTGAGACTGCCGAAGGCGCAACGCGACCCCACGCTTCAACCCGCCGTCATGACCGCCTTCCAGACCCTGGCCGACGCTTTGACGACGACGGCGAACGCGGTCGATGGAGCGATTCCCCAATCCGACGTGCTCCTGCAGCGCTACCTCGTGCTCAAGCAGGCCGCCTGGACGGCCCGTGTCGCGAGCGGCAACGCGGCGCTTCGGGTGCAGGCGTCCGTGGTTGCCGGGACGTCGTGGTCCCTGTCCGAAACCATCTCGGCGGCGGAAGAGCGCGCCACGCTTCAAAACGCCTGGACGCGCACGGTCGCGGCCGCGTCCGATGTCTCTGGCCGGGCGCGGGCCGCCTTCCAGAAAGCCAGCGCCGACAATTTCGAGGGTGAATCCAAGGCCATCGCGCAGACAGTCTTCGACGCCCTCAGCCAGAAGAAGCCGCTGAGCTACACGTTCGAGGACCTAAGGCAGCGCAACATCGTCAATCAATTGTCGATCGTCGGCCTCGTCGACGCCGCGCTCGACGAGATGGTCGCGCGCGCCGAGGTTCTGGCCGACGAGGCGCGCAACGTCCTGATCCGCAATGCGGGGGCCTTGCTGGCGACGATCCTGTTCGTCGCGCTGGGCCTCCTGGCCCTGTTCGGTGGCGTGCTGGGCCCGATCCGCGCCATGACGGCGACGATGCGGGCTCTGGCGGACGGCGACGTGTCCGTCGAGATCCCGGCCAGCGGATACCGGAACGAGATCGGCGCGATGGCGGCGGCAGTCCTGGTGTTCAAGGACAACTTGATCCGCAGCCGGGCTCTTGAAGCCGAGACCGCTCGGGTCCGGGCCGAGGCCGAGGCGCAACGCAAGGCCGGTCTGCGCCAGATGGCCGAGGCGTTCGAGCGGGCGGTCGGCGGCATCATCGGCCTGGTCTCGTCCTCGGCGATCGAGTTGCAGACCACGGCCCAGTCCCTGACGACCACCGCGACCCAGACGGCCAGCCAGTCCACGACGGTCGCGGCCGCCGCCGAGCAGGCCACGACCAACGTCAACACCGTGGCCGCGGCCGCCGAGCAATTGGGTGTGTCGGTGCAGGAGATCGGCCGCCAGGTCGACGGCTCGACGAGGCTCGCGCAGGGCGCCGTCGCCGAGGCCGGGCAGACCGGGGCCCTGGTGCAGGAACTGAGCAACGCCGTGGCCCGGATCGGCGACGTCGTCGGGCTGATCTCGTCGATCGCCAGCCAGACCAACCTGCTGGCGCTCAACGCCACGATCGAGGCGGCCCGGGCCGGCCAGGCCGGGCGCGGCTTCGCCGTGGTCGCTTCCGAGGTGAAGGCCTTGGCCGAGCAGACCGCCAGGGCGACGGGCGAGATTTCTGGCCAGATCGCCCGGGTCCAGGCCTCGACCGGCGAGGCGGTGACGGCGATCGGCTCGATCACCGTCCGCATCCAGGAGATCAACGGCGTAGCAACCTCGATCGCCGCGGCCGTGGAGGAGCAGGGCACGGCGACCCAGGAGATCGTGCGCAATGTCGGACAGGCGGCTCAGGGTGCAGGCGAGGTGACCAGCAACATCACCGGCGTCGCCGCGGCTGCGGACGAGACCGGCAAGGCGGCGAGCCAGGTGCTCGGCGCCGCCACCGAGCTGTCGCGCCAGTCCGAGCACCTCTCCGCCGAGGTGGCCCGCTTCCTCGACACGGTCCGCGCCGCGTGACGGATATGCCCCGGGCCACCCGAGCATGGGGTCCGGGCCTCGCCCTGTTCCCGCCCTGTTAGGAGAGTCTTACGGGTCCCACCCTACATCCCTGGGCAGCCCGAAAAACCTCGCCGCGCATGAGGCGCCGTCCATGGCCGTGATCGCCGCCTTCGTGATCAATGCGGGGCTGAACTTCGTCCTCGGACTCCTGATCGCCCAGCTGCTCGGGCCGGCCGATTTCGGCCGCTTCGCCCTGGCGACCACCGGGGCGATCGTGCTGAACACGGTGCTGTTCGAATGGCTGCGGCTCTCGGCGACGCGGTTCTATTCGGGGCGCGTGCGGGTGGACGAGCCCTGGATCCGCCACGGGCTCGATCGGGCCTATCTGCGCATCGGCCTGCTTCTGCTGTGCGCGGCCGCCCTGTGCGGGGCGTTCGGCTTCGGCGGCGGGG
Organism: Methylobacterium sp. J-001; assembly: GCF_022829565.1. Lineage (NCBI taxonomy): Bacteria > Pseudomonadati > Pseudomonadota > Alphaproteobacteria > Hyphomicrobiales > Methylobacteriaceae > Methylobacterium > Methylobacterium sp. J-001. The sequence continues at coordinate 115,353 of NZ_JAKSYN010000196.1, read as the reverse complement.
CGGCCGGGCGCGAGGCGGTCCTGTGCGGCACGGGGCTCGCCGCGCTCGGCATCGGGGTGTTCGACTACCACGCGGCCCTGGCCCGGGCCCGGTTCGACGGCAAGCTCTATCTCGGCCTCGTGGCGGTGAAGAACGTCCTGGCCTTCGTGCTGATGGCCGCGGCCGCCTGGTGGCTGCCGCAACCGGCCTGGGTGCTGGCGGCGGCGGGGCTCAGCCAGCTCGCCGCGGTCGTCCTGCTGCGCCATCCTCTGCGCGATCCCGAGCACCCGTTCGAGCGGCCGCGGCTCACCGCGACCTGGGGCGTCTTCGCCCGTTACGGCCTGCCGCTGATCGCCGCCAACACCGCCTACCAGTGCCTCGCCTTCGTGAACCGGGGCGCGATCGCCGGCCATGCCGGCTTCGCGGAGGCCGGCTATTTCGCGCTCGCCGCTGACGTCACCTCGCGCTCGCTGATGACGCTGGGCACAGCGCTGGACCTGCTGCTGTTCCAGTTCGCCGTCCAGGCCGAGGAGCAGCACGGCCGGGCGGCCGCCGAGGCGCAGGTCGCCGAGAATGCCGGCACCGTGTTCGCCCTGCTGGCGCCCTGCGCGGTCGGGTTCTGGGCGGTGCTGCCGGCGCTCCAGGGGCTGGTGGTGCCCGAGGCCTATCGCGGCCCGTTCGAGCGCTACAGCGTTGCGCTGATGCCCGGCCTGTTCTGCCTGGCGATGATGTTCTACGCCCTCAACCCGGTCTTCCAGATCCGCCGCCGGACCTTTCCGGTGATCGCCGCCGCCCTGGTCGGGCTCGCGGTCAACGGGGCCGGCCTGCTGCTGCTGCCCGAGCTGATGGGCGGGATGGGCGTCGCCCTGGCCCAGACCCTGGGGCTCGCCGCCGCCGCGCTCTGGCTCGGCTGGCGGGCGCTCACCGGTTCGGAGCGGATCGTGCTGCCCTGGGGCCAGATCGGCGCCGCGACCCTCGCCTGCGGGGCGATGGGGCTGGCGCTCGCGCCGTTCCGGCACCTGCCGCCCGCCGCCGCCCTGGCTGTGCTGGTCCCGGCCGGGGCGGCGCTCTACGGGGCCCTGGTCTGGATCTTCGACATCGCCGGCCTGCGCCGGCAGGTCGCCGGGCGCCTGCGCCCGAAGCAGACGATCGCGGCGGAATAGCCCACCGCATTTTCATCTTTCACGCTTCGCCAACCCCGCGACGCCACCTCCGCTTGAATCCGTCGACGGTTCCGGCGAAACCGGCTCTGGAACGAGTCCAAAAAGAACCGGGGCGGAGACGATGGGCGGCTACGAGCCCGGCACCGAGGCGGAAGCGGAAGACATCGTGCGCGCGGCAGCCGGACGTGGCGAGCGCCTGCGGCTGGCCGGCGGCGGCACCGCCGCGGGCCTTGGCCGCCCGGCGCAGGACACCGCGACGCTCTCGGCCCAAAAGCTTACCGGCGTGACGCTCTACGAGCCCGCCGAGATGGTGGTGGCGGCCCGGGCCGGCACGCCGGTCGCCGAGGTCGAGGCGCTCTTGGCCACCCGGGGCCAGATGCTGCCCTTCGAGCCGATGGATTGGCGCGGCCTCTACGGCACCGCCGGCGCGCCGACGCTCGGCGCAGTGGCGGCGACCAACAATGCCGGCCCCCGCCGGATCAATGCCGGGGCGGCCCGCGACAGCCTGATCGGCGTGCGCTTCGTCAACGGGCGCGGCGAGGCGATCAAGTCGGGCGGCCGGGTGATGAAGAACGTCACCGGCCTCGACCTCGTGAAGCTCATGGCCGGGGCGCATGGCACCCTCGGGCTGCTCACCGAGGTCACCTTCAAGGTGCTGCCGGCCTGCGAGCGGGTCGCAACCCTGGTGTTCTCCGGCCTCGACGAGCCCCGTGCCATCGCGGCCCTGGCGGCGGCGCTGGGCTCGCCCTTCGAGCTCACCGGCGCGGCGCATCTGCCGGCCGGGATCGGCGCCCCCGAGGCCCGGACGCTGATGCGCCTCGAAGGGTTTTCGGAGTCGATCGATTACCGGACCGGCGAGCTGCGCCGCCTGCTCAAGCGCTTCGGAGCGCCTGAGCTTCTGGAGGGCGAGGCCGGCACCGCCCTGTGGCGGGCGGTGCGCGATGCCACCCTCGTGGCCGAGCCCCGCGACACGGCCCTATGGCGGATCTCGACGGCCCCGACGCATGGGCCGGCCGTGGCGGCGGCGATCGCGGCCCAGCGCGAGGCCCGCTGGTTCTACGATTGGGGCGGCGGCCTGATCTGGCTCGCCACCGGGTCGGCCGGGGATGCCGGGGCCGCCATCGTGCGCACCGCGTTGCGGGACCAGGGCGGCCACGCGACGCTGGTGCGCGCCCCCGATTCCGTGCGGGCTTCCGTGCCGGTGTTCCAGCCCCTGGCGGAACCGCTGATGCGGATCACCGCCGGGATCAAGACGGCGCACGATCCCGCCGGGGTGCTGAACCCGGGCCGGATGTACGCGGGCGTTTGAGATGGGTCCCCTCCCCTCCAGACCGGGGAGCGCAGGCAGGAAGGCATCGTGCAGACCAATTTCAACCTCGCCCAGCTCGCCGATCCCGCCATGGCGGCCTCGGAAAAAATCCTGCGGACCTGCGTGCATTGCGGTTTCTGCACCGCGACCTGCCCAACCTACCTCCTGCTCGGCGACGAGCTCGATTCCCCGCGCGGGCGGATCTACCTGATCAAGGACATGCTGGAGGGCGGCAAGCCCGCCTCGCAGGAGGTGGTCAAGCATGTCGACCGCTGCCTGTCCTGCCTGTCCTGCATGACCACCTGCCCGTCGGGGGTGCATTACATGCACCTCGTCGACCACGCTCGGGCGCATATCGAGACGACCTTCGCGCGTCCGGCGGGCGACCGGTTCCTGCGCGCCCTGCTGGCGCAGGTCCTGCCCTACCCGAACCGGTTCCGGCTGGCCCTGATCGCCGCCAAGCTCGGCGCACCGTTCCGCGGGCTCGTGGCGCGGCTGCCCCGGGTGGGAAACCGGCTGGCTGCGATGCTCGACCTCGCCCCGGCGCAGCTGCCCGGACGTGAACCCACCAACCGGGTCGGACGCTTCGCGCCGGAAGGCGGCCAGGCGGCCAAGCGCGTCGCCCTGCTGCGCGGCTGCGCCCAGAGCGTGCTGCGGCCGGACTTCAACGCGGCGGCGATCCGGCTGCTCAACCGGCACGGCATCGAAGTGGTCCATGCCGAGGAGGGCTGCTGCGGAGCGCTGACCCACCATATGGGCAAGGAAGCCTCGTCCCACGCTCACGCCAAGCGGACGATCGATGTCTGGGATGCTGAGATCGCCAAGGGTCTCGACGCGATCCTGGTCACAGCCTCAGGCTGCGGCACGACCATCAAGGATTACGGCTTCATGTTCCGCGACGACCCGGCCTATGCCGAGAAGGCGCAGCGGGTCTCGAGCCTCGCCAAGGACGTGACCGAGTACGTCGCGCAGCTCGACCTGGCGGCGACCGTGGAGAGCGACCTCGTGGTGGCCTATCACTCGGCCTGCTCGATGCAGCACGGCCAGGGCATCCGAACCGAGCCGAAGACCCTGCTCAAGCGCGCGGGCTTCACCGTGAAGGACGTGCCGGAGGGCCATATCTGCTGCGGGTCGGCCGGGACCTACAACATCCTGCAGCCCGAGCTCGCCGCGAAGCTGCGCGCCCGCAAGGTGGCCAATATCGAGCGCATCCGCCCCGACGTGATCGCCACCGGCAATATCGGCTGCGCCACGCAGATCGGGAAAGGCACCGGCATCCCGATCGTCCATACGGTGGAGCTGCTGGACTGGGCCACCGGCGGCCCGAAGCCGGCCGCGCTCGACGGCGTCGCGCCGCGGCTTGAGGCGGCGGAATAGGGCTGCGGCCGGATACGGGCGCTTGCCCTCCCCTGCTGTCGGCTATTGGATTTACACATCGCGTTCCGCAGCAAATAATTGAAGCACCAAGGTTTTCCCCTCCCCCTTGTGGGGAGGGGTCAGGGGTGGGGGTGGTGCCGGATGAGGCTCTGCGGTGCCTTCTGCGCCACCCCCACCTCCTCCCCACAAGGGGGAGGAGAGCGCGTTCCGCCTTCCATCAGCCAATGTGTGAATGTTGTAGCCGGCACGGGAGAGGGAGCCCGTCGCGGCCCGCACAAGCTACGGCGTGACCATCTTCGCTGAGCGGCAGTGTCACGGCGCTTCGAGCGTCCGCTGCCGGACCCAACGAAAGATCGACCCCGCCAGGACTGCAGCACCGCGCCCCGCGCCATGACGATACCGTGACATCGTCCCGCGCTTGACCCTTGCCAAATCCCCGCGGCCGTCTGTAATGATACTGACCCTTCTCCGGTCCCGCCGGCCGTCGTAACGGTTTGCGGACGCGGCCGAATTCCTCTGAGAAAACGGACGCGGCGTCGCGGCGGGCTTTTTCGGCTCACCTTGCGGCGACGGGTGTTTTCCCGATCGGACAGGTGTCGCACGACGCGGTGGAGCTCCTTCGCCGCATCCAGGAATTCACGGCCGGTCTCACCCGGCCGAGATTGTTTCGCGAGGTCGGAACCAGGATGGACGGACGCACGGCCCAGCATGGCGCTGCGCGTGCCCCGGAGGCGCAGGACCTGCGTCGCACCGGCCCGTTCCGCCTACCGGCCAAGTTCAACCCCAGGCGCCCAGGGCGCCGAACGGCGGTTGACGGCAATTTCCCCTCGAACCCAGCCGCCTCGGTGACGAGGCCGGCTCCATGCCAGGCCACAAGCAGGTCGGGCGAGGCGCCGCCGGGACCACGGGCACGGAGAACGACGTCGGCCGCCATGCCGAGAGTCCGACATGGCCAACAAAATGCTGATCGACGCGATACACCCGGAGGAGACCCGGGTCGTCACGGTCCACGGGTCTAGGGTCGAAGAGTTCGACTTCGAAGCCGCCAACCGGCGCCAGCTGCGCGGCAACATCTACCTCGCCAAGGTCACCCGGGTGGAGCCGTCGCTCCAGGCGGCCTTCGTCGAGTACGGCGGCAACCGCCACGGCTTCCTCGCCTTCAACGAGATCCATCCCGATTATTACCAGATCCCGCTGGCCGACCGGCAGGCGCTGCTCGAGGACGAGGCCCGCGACGCCGAGGAGCATCGCGAGCGCGAGGAGCGCCGTCGCCGCTCGCCCCGCCGGTCCCGCGGCCGTCGCGCCGAGGCCCGCTCCCGCACCGACGAGACGGTGAGCGCCGAGGACGCATCCGAGACCCCGCAGGATCTGGAGGTCCAGCAGGATTCGCAGTTCGCATCGGGCTCGGAGTTGCCGCAGGCCGCCGAGGCTTCGGAGATCGAGGCCGCGCAGGCCGAGGATCGCGCGTCGGAGCATGAGCCCCAGGCTGCCCAGGCCGGGCTCCCCGACACCCTCGCCGAGAACCCGGAAGCGGTGCAGGAGGCCATCGCCGCCGAAACCGCCGCCGGGGACATTCCCGCGCAGGCCGCCGAGGCCGTGCCGGCGACCGAGTCCACCGCTGAGACCGAGGCCCAGTCCGAGCAGCCGGCAGCCGACCGGGACGAGACGGTCGAGCCCGAGGCCGTGGTCGCCGTGGCCGAGGCCCTGACCGTCGCGGACGCGCTGGCCGAGACGATCGCCGAGGATGCCACCGAGGCATCCTCCGTGCGGAGCGCATCCGTGACGGGCGAGGCCGACGACGAGGCCGACCTGGAGGACGAGGAGTCCGAGGACGACGAAGACGATTCGGACGAGGATGACTCGGACGATAAGGACGAGGACGAGTCCGACGAGGAGTCGGACGAGGATTCCGACGATCCCGATGCCGAGCCCCGGATCGCCCAGGTCGGCGGCAACGGCGATGCGCTGGCGGAGATCCCAGAGCGGCCCCGCCACTATCGCCGCCACTACAAGATCCAGGAGGTGATCAAGCGCCGCCAGATCATCCTGGTGCAGGTGGTCAAGGAGGAGCGCGGCACCAAGGGTGCGGCGCTCACCACCTACCTGTCGCTCGCCGGCCGCTACTCGGTGCTGATGCCCAACACCGGTCGCGGCGGCGGCATCTCCCGGAAGATCACCTCGGCGGCCGATCGCAAGCGCCTCAAGGAGGTCGTGGCCGACCTGGAGGTGCCGGACGGCATGGGCGTGATCCTGCGCACCGCCGGCGCCTCGCGCTCCAAGCCCGAGATCGCCCGCGATTTCGAGTATCTGATGCGCCTGTGGGAGTCGGTCCGCGAGCTGACCCTGACCTCGATGGCGCCGGCCCTGGTCTACGAGGAGGGCTCGCTGATCAAGCGGGCGATCCGCGACCTGTACAACAAGGACCTGGACGAGGTTCTGGTCTCCGGCGAGGAGGCCTATGCCGAGGCCAAGGACTTCATGCGGATGCTGATGCCCGGCCAGTCCAAGGTCGTGAAGCCCTATCGCGATTCGACGCCGATCTTCGCCCGCTTCGGGGTCGAGCAGCAGCTCGACGCGATGTTCTCGACCCACGTCTCGCTGAAATCCGGCGGCTACCTCGTTATCAACCCGACCGAGGCGCTGGTCTCGATCGACGTGAACTCGGGCCGCTCGACCCGCGAGCACGACATCGAAGACACCGCGCTGCGGACGAACCTGGAGGCGGCCGAGGAGGTCGCTCGCCAGCTGCGCCTGCGCGACCTCGCAGGCCTGATCGTCATCGACTTCATCGACATGGAGGAGAAGCGCAACAACCGCGCGGTCGAGAAGAAGCTCAACGACTGCCTGAAGAACGACCGCGCCCGCATCCAGGTCGGCCGGATCTCGCCCTTCGGCCTGATGGAGATGAGCCGCCAGCGCATCCGCACCGGCGTGCTCGAATCGTCCTCGATCCCGTGCGTGCATTGCGGCGGCTCGGGCTACGTGCGGGCCACCGCCTCGGTGGCGCTGCACATCCTGCGCTCCATCGAGGAGGCGCTGCTCAAGTCGGCCTCCCACAACCTGATCTTGCGCACCCGGACCGAGGTGGCGCTGTACATCCTCAATCAGAAGCGCGGCCACCTGCGCGAGCTGGAAATCCGCTTCGGCGTCACGATCACGATCGCGGCCGACGAGCGGCTGGCTGTGACCACGGCGTTCCAGCTCGACCGCGGCGAGCCGGCCCAGCGGGCGGAAGGCCCGGTGACGGGTGTGCGTGCGCAGGCGATCTCGCCCGCCATGGAGTTCGAGGACGAGGACGACGTCGAGGAGACCGACGAGCCCGAGGCGGATGCCGAGGGCGAGTCCGAGGAGGGCCGGACCGAGGAACGCGCCGACGAGTCGCGTGACGAGGGCGCCCGCGAAGACGGGACGCGTGACGAGGGCGACGGCCGCCGCCGCCGGCGTCGGCGCCGCCGGCGCGGTGGCCGCCAGGACGGCCGGTCCGAGGAGGGCCAAGCCGAGGGCGAGCGTCAGGACGAGGACGACCAGGATGAGGAGCGCGGCCCCGAGGAGGCGCCCGACTTCGCCGAGGCCGCGATCGCGGCCATGGCGCCCGAGAGTGGCGAATCCGACGAGACCGTCGCCGGCTCGGAGGAGGGTGCCCGGACCGAGGAGGATGGCACGCGCCGCCGCCGCCGCGGCCGCCGGGGTGGCCGCGGCCGCGCCGAGGGCCGCACCCGTGAGGGCAGCGATGCGGAGGGCTCCGCCGAGATGGAGTCCGATGCGGTCGCCCTGTCGGCCGAGGAGCCGGTGAGCGCTGAGGCGGTGGCCGAGGCGGTCGAGGCTGCGCCGGCCCCCGTCCACGACGAAATCGCCGTCGACCTGCCGGTCGCCGCGGCGCCGGAGCCTGCGACGCGCGCGGAGATCCCGGCCGCGGAGCCCCAGCCCGAGGTGGCGCCGGCAGAGCCTGCGCCGCCGCGTGAGCCGGTGGCGGTGGTGCTGACCCAGCCCAGCGATCCGGATCGGCCCAAGCGCGCCGGCTGGTGGTCCCGCACCAAGGCCGCACTGACCGGCGAATGAGCTGAGCTGGCGCCCCCGGACGGACCAGTCCGGGGGCGCCGACCGGGAACGGATACCGTTGTCCAAATCCAGTAAGGGACATTTATCCTTCATCTTCGGTTGAAGGTTGCGTGCAATTATGGGCTCCGAATCGATCTTCGCAGGAGCCTTCGCATGTTGAGTTTGCGCCGCAAGCGCCCGGTCCAGGATCTGGCCGGGACCGCGGTGACGGCCGAGGCCCAGGCGTCCGCGCCCGTCGCGACGCCCGTTCAGGATGCCGTCCCGCAGGCTGTTGCCGCCCCCGATCAGGAATTGATGGCGCTCCTGGCGCGCCTGTCGGCCGCGGCCTCGGATGCCGGCACCTCGATCGGCTGGATGACGCACGACGCCTCCGGCACCGCCGAGCAGGCCCGGCTGATCGCCGCCGCCAGCGAGGAACTCGCCGCCAGCACCAGCGAGATCGCGGCCCGCTCCTCCTCGGCCGCCGAGACCGCCGAGACCGCCCGGTCCGGCATCGCCACCTGCGTCGACGACCTCCAGCGCGCCAGCGACGGCATGCGCGGGATCGAGCAGGGCACCGAGGAGATCGGCAGCCGGCTGGACAGCTTCTCCGCGGCCGCCCTGCGGATCGAGGAGATGGCCGGGACCATCGCGGCGATCTCGGCCCAGACCAACCTGCTGGCGCTCAACGCCACGATCGAGGCCGCGCGGGCCGGCGAGGCCGGACGCGGCTTCGCCGTCGTTGCGGCGGAAGTGAAGATGCTCTCCGCACAGACTGCGAAGGCAACCGACGAGATCCGCGCCCGGCTCGGCGGATTACGCGAAGAGATGGCCGCGATGCAGGCCGCCGTCACGCGCAGCCGCAGCGCCGTCGAAACCGGCGCCGCCGCCATGGTTCGGGCCAATGTCCGGGTCGAGGCGGAGAGCGGCGCCGTCGCCACGGTGGCGGCGCAGATGCGCGAAGCCTCCGAGATCATGAGCCAGCAGATCCAGGCCACCGGGGAGATCGCCCGGAGCGTCGGTCGTATTGCCGAGGGCACCGACAAGGGCCGCCGGGAGATCGGCGACGCCCTGGGCCAGCTCGACCGGATCGAGGATCTCGGCCGCACCCTGCTCGACCGGCAGGCCGGGGACGACGCGACGATGCGGCTCGCCCGCATTCCGGCCGATTGCGCCGCCTGGCGCCGGGCCATGGCGGCGACCCTGGTGGGAATGCGCCCGGCGGACACGCCGCCGGTTGGCATCCCGGCCGATCCGAGCCGCCCGGCCGCCGTGGAATCAGCTCTGACCCGGGCCCGGGAACTCGCCGCTTCCCTGGCACGGCACGTTCGCGCCCAGGCCTGGGACGAGGCGACCACGGCCTTCACCAGCTTCGAGGCGGCCCTTGTCGAGGCCAAGGCTGCAGTCGGCGGCTGACGCTCAGTCCGAGACCAGCCCGTCCAGGCGCATGCGGGTGATCTGGGCGACCTCCTCCAGGGCGGTCGCCTCCTCGACGGCCGGGTCCCGGGTGAGCCGCGTTTCGAAGGCGACCAGGATTTCGGCGCGCCCACGCCCGCGCACCGCGATGATGAACGGAAAGCCGAACCGCGCCCGATAGGCCGCGTTCAGGTGGTCGAAAGCCGCGGCTTCGTCCGCCGTGATGCGGTCGAGGCCGGCGCTGCCCTGCTCGCTGGCCGAATCCGACGTCAGGGTGCGGGCCCGCGCCTCCGGGCCGGCGAGGTCCGGGTGGTTGTTGAGGAAGGCGCGGCGCCGCTCCGCCGGGGCGACGCGCACCGCCTGCATCATCGCGGCGTGCAGGGCGCCGACGGTGGCGAAGGGCCGGTGCGGGCAGGCCGCCTCGGCAATCCAGGGCGCATGCTCGAACACCCCGCCGAGCAGCGCCACGAAGGCCTCCGGCTCCATCCGGTTGACTGCAGCGAGATCAAGCATGGCCTCAGCTGCCGCGATAGGTGGTGAAGCTCGCCGGCGCGCACAGCATCGGCACATGGTAATGCTGCTTGGCGTCGAAGATCGCAAAGCGCACCACCGGGTCGTCGATGAAGATGTCGGCCTCGTCGGTACCAGGGCGCTGCCGGAAATACGCGCCGACGTGGAAGACCAGCTCGTACTGACCGGTCCTGGCCTCGCCGGCCGGCAGAATCGGCGCGTCCGTGCGCCCATCCGCGTTGGTGACCACGCTTCTGACCGGCCGCCAGGTCTCGCCATCGAGGACCGAGAGGTCGATGCGCACCCCGGCGGCGGGACGGCCGCGATCGGTATCGAGGACATGGGTCGAGATGCCGGCCATGGATGCAATATCCCGGGTGGGTGGGCTCAGCTGCCGCGATAGTAGGAATAGCCCCAGGGCGTGAACAGCACCGGCAGATGGTAGCGCTGGCGCGCATCGCGGATCTGGAAGCGGATCGGCACGCGATCCAAGAAATTCGGACTCGGAAGCGTCACGCCGAGCGCCGCGAAATACGTCGCGACATGCAGCAACACTTCGTAACGGCCGGGCTTCAGCGCATCGTCGATTAAGAGCGGTTCGGCCGGGCGGCCGTTGGCCTGGGTGATGACCGTCTTGATCGGCCGGTAAACGTCGCCCTCGCGGATCGACAGGTCGCAGACGAGAGCGGCGCCCGGGGTGCCATGGGCATTGTCGATCGCGTGCAGGGTCAGACGGGGCCCGAGCCCGTCCTGCGAGGTCGGTGCCACGGCGAGCGCTCCGGGGCGACCGTCAGGGATCGAGCCGCTCGACCCGGCCTGCGCCCGTGTACCGCCCGCACTCGCCGCGGCGGCGGCGGCCCCACCGAGTCCGAGCCCGGCGAGGCTCCGGCGGGTCAGAGCGAGAGGATCCACACCAGGCTCCCGTTCGTTCCAGGACGCGGAAGGCGTTTCAGCCACGCCGGACGGCGAAACCGGTGTGAAACGGATCTTGGCCTCATCTTGCACGGCCCTCGTGCTGTCGACACCTTCGTGCCGCAGGATCACGCAAGGGCTGAGCCAGCCGTCAGGACCTTCAGGGTTTGCCTGGATCGGTAGCTGGGTTTGCCTGTGCCTCATCGGCCCTCTTGCGGTCACGCTCTTTGCGCAGCTCCCGCTCGGCCAGCAGCCAGAACTCGATCTCGAACCCTTCGGGCCGGTGGTTGCGCTCCCATAATTCGTAGGCCCGTTCCCGGATTTGCTCGAAGGGGATCGCGTCCGGCGCCACCTTGTCCTCGGACCGATGCGGGGGCGGACGCGGGCCGCTCCCCGGAGCGCCAGGCTCCAGGGAAGACCGTACGTCGGGTCCGGATTCCGACGCCTCGGCTTTCATCAGGACGCCGGCTTGTCGAGATAGGCGGCGACGCTGGTGATCCGGCTTCCCACCATGGTCACGGCCTTGCGCAGCCGCTCCTCGCTCACGCCGAAGCGCTGCGCCCACTCTTCGCGCATCACCCGGTCGAAGATGTCGATATGCGTCTTGCCTTTGAACTCGGTGGACATGGTTCGCACGCTCTGCATTGCCGCTCAGCCGCGATCGTGCCGGGCTGTCTGGAAGGACAACCGGAATGGGCGTGATCGGTTGCCAGAGCGCGTCCGATCGGATGCGGCCTGTGAGGCTGCCGCGCACGGTCGTCAGGAGCGTCGGAACGCTGCGTCCCGCCTCCCTAAGCCGAGCGCCCGGGCCCGGCATCCTCCGACCCCACGGCCTCGCACTCGAAGGGCGATGGCGGTGCCTCGACACCGCGCCAGCGGGCATAGGCCCAGGGTCGGTACCAGGCTGCGTCCGCCGGCAGCCGGTCCGGCACGAGATCGATGCCGTGTGTGCCGAACGGGCCGCAGCGGCAGATCCGGGCAAAGCCCATCCAGCCGCCCGGCCAGAGCCCGTGTTGGGCGATGGCCTGGTCGGTATACGCGGAGCAACTCGGCCAATGGCGGCACTGACGGCCGATCAGGCCCGACAGGGTGAGCTGGTAGGCGCGAATCGCCCAATGCGCCGCGCGCCGGACCATCGGTCCCTACGCGGCAGCCGTCTTGGCAGGGACTTGGCGCTTGGCCGCGATCTGGTCGAGGGCATCGACCACCGCGTCGAAGGTCAGCAGCGTCGAGGCGTGGCGCGCCTTGAACTCCCGCACCGGCTCCAGGACCGCGAGATCCGCCCAGGCCCCGTCGGGGGTCGGGCCGTTGGCCTTGAGCATCGCCCGCATGGTCTCCCGGACGCTGCGCAATTCATCCTCGGTGGCGCCGACCACGTGCCGGCCCATCAGCGACGAGGAGGCCTGACCCAGGGCGCAGGCCCGGACCTCCTGGGCGAAATCGGCCACACGGCCATCCGCGCCGAGCACCAGGTCGACGGTCACGGTGGAGCCGCACAGGCGCGAATGCGCGGTGGCGCTGGCGTCGGGCTGCTCCAGGCGTCCCAGCCGCGGGATGTCGGCGGCCAGTTCAAGGATACGGCGGTTATAGATGTCGTCGAGCATCGGGGCCTCGGCCGGGTGCGTCATCCGATCGGCTTTTGCCCATCGGGATTCTGCCGCGCGACGTGTGCATTGCGTGTTGCCGCGCGAACAATGATATAGGCCGCAAGCGGTCGCTTCGCGAGGAGGCGGTTCGTCGACCAGGGTCGCGCCCACGGCCAAGGTAGTTCCCACGGCTCAAGTCCAACCGGGGCGCCGGCTCGAACCTGCTTCGAGCCCGGGATCTCCCTCTCAGCCCGACGCGATCCGACGATGTATGCCAAGCCTGATAGCACCACGATGAAGTCCCGTGTGGCGCGGGCCGGAGATGCCATGGATGCCGCGCTTAAATCATTGTCCTACCGGGGCGAGGGCAACGGTCTGGACCGTGGCGGCGTCGATGGGCGAGATCTGGGACAGAGTCTGACGGGCATGCGCAACGATAACCGACCGGTCGATGACGGCCGCCCCGCAGCGGTCGAGATTGCGCCGGAGCCCGCCTCCGCCACCCGCGTGCCCGAGGGCATCGAGACCGGCCGTCCCAGCCGCGCCGAGGCCGAGGCCGCCGTGCGCACGCTCCTGCGCTGGGCCGGCGACGATCCGACCCGCGAGGGCCTGCGCGACACCCCGGCCCGGGTTACCAAGGCGTTCGGACAGCTGTTCGGCGGCTACGAGATGGACGCCGAGGCCCTGCTGGCGCGCGTCTTCGAGGAGGTCGAAGGCTATTCGGATATCGTGTTGGTGCGCGACATCCCGTTCTACTCCCATTGCGAGCACCACATGGTGCCGTTCATGGGGCTCGCCCACATCGCCTATTATCCGACCCGCGGCGTCGTCGGGCTGTCGAAGCTCGCCCGCGTGGTCGACACCTTCGCGCGCCGCCTGCAGACGCAGGAGACGATGACCGCCCAGATCGCCGACGTGATCGAGAGCATCCTCAAGCCCCGCGGCGTCGCCGTGATGGTGGAGGCCGAGCATCTCTGCATGGCGATGCGCGGCGTGCAGAAGGCCGGCGTCTCGACCATCACCAGCCAGTTCCGCGGCGTGTTCAAGGACGACGCCAGCGAGCAGGTGCGCTTCCTCACCTTGGTGCGCGGCGGCACGAAGTAACTGCAGGCCGGATGGCCCGATCAGGCCGCGACCGTCACGCGGCTTTCATCGATGAGCCTACACCCCATAGCCTCGACTCAAGCTTCACCGGACTAGCGTTTGCCGCCATGACCGCAAGCGACACTGCGTTTGATCCCCCCGGCACCCGGGCCGAAGTCGAGGAAGGCACGGGCTTCACCCCGCGCTTCGACCGGGACGGCCTGGTCGCCTGCATCGCGGTCGACGCCCAGGACGGGCGGGTGCTGATGCTCGCCCACATGAATGCCGAATCGCTGGCGCGGACCATCGCCACCGGGGAGGCCTGGTACTGGTCGCGGTCCCGGCAGGAACTCTGGCACAAGGGCGCGACCAGCGGGCAGATCCAGCGCGTGGTCGAGATGCGGGTCGATTGCGACCAGGACGCGCTCCTGATTCGCGTGGAGGTCGGCGGCGACGGCGGCTGCTGCCACACGGGCCGCCGGGCTTGCTTCTACCGCCGCGTCGTCCGCGGGGCGGATGGCGCCGTCACCCTGGAGGCTGCCGGGGCATGAGCTCGTCCCTTGCCTTGCAGTGGCAAGCGTGTCCGGCCATCCCGTACATCCTCCCCGGCACCGTCGAGCCGATCCGGACCCTTCCCAACGCCGGTCCCCGGATCGGGCTGGCCCTCGGCGGCGGGTCGGCCCGGGGCTGGGCCCATATCGGGGTGATCCGCGCCCTCGAGGAAGGCGGCATCCATCCCACCGTGGTGGCGGGTTGCTCGATCGGAGCCGTGGTCGGCGCCTGCTACGCTGCGGGGCGCCTAGACCGCCTGGAGAGCTTCGCGCGGGAACTCACCCGGCGCCGGGTGGTCCGGCTGATCGATCCGCGCTTTCCCGGATCCGGGCTGATCGCCGGCAACCGCCTGCGTCGGCGGCTGTTCGCCGATCTCGGCTCGCGCCCGATCGAGAGCCTGCCGATCCGCTTCGGCTGCGTCGCTACCGAGTTCGGCAGCGGCCTGGAGGTGAGCCTGACCCAAGGCTCGACCGTGGAGGCCGTGCGGGCCTCCTACGCGATCCCGGGCCTGTTTCCGCCGGTGACCCACGAGGGCCGCGTGCTGATGGACGGGACCCTGGTCAACCCGGTGCCGGTGGCGCTTGCCCGCACGCTCGGGGCCGACCTCGTGATCTGCGTCAACCTCAACGGCGATACCGGCGGCCCGGTGGTGCACGAGGTGCCGACGCCGGCCCCGCGCCGCCGCTTCCTCCAGGTGATCCGCGAGCGCCTGCCGGGCTTCGAGCCCCAGGAGCCCGAGATCCCGGTCCCGGGCATCGCCCGGGTGGTGCTCGGCGCCTTCAACATCACCCAGGACCGGATCTCCCGGGCGCGGCTGGAGCGCGACCCGCCGGACGTGGCCATCGGCCCGGACGTGGCCCGCTTCGGACTGTTCGACTTCCACAAGGCCGCCGAGGGGATCGATATCGGCTACCGGGCGGCGCGGGCGGCCCTGCCCCGGATCCGCGCCGTCGTGAACGGCGCCGCCGCGCGGGCCTAGATTCGGGGTTCGACGCGCTCGCTTGCGCCGAACCGGTATCCCCGTCGGCGGCGCGCGCCCTCGACGTCCTGTCGATCGGCGGCGCGCCAGGATCGTCATGCGGTTGTCGCCGCCGGTTGCGATGGGCCCTCATCGACCTAGAGGGCTTCCAATGTATACGAGCCGCCGTCAGATCCTCCTGTCCGGAGGCGCGAGCCTCGTCGGGATGGCCACCGGCCTGGCCCGTCCCGGCCTGAGCCGGGCCGCCGACCGGCCACTCCTGAGCCACGGCCTCCAGTCCGGCGATGTCGGCACGGATTCGGCCGTGGTCTGGGCGCGCTCGGACCGGCCGGCCCGGGCGATCATCGAGTGGGCGACCACCGAGAGCTTCGCCGAGATCCGCGGCGGCGTCTTCGCGGACGCGCTGCCCGAGAGCGACGGCACCGTGAAGGTGGCGCTGACCGGGCTGCCGCCGGGGCAGGACGTGTTCTACCGGGTCCGGCTCCAGGATGTCGCCGCACCGACCATCGTCGGCCCCGCGCAGGTCGGCCGGTTCCGTACCGCGCCGGCGGACAAACGCTCGGTCTCGTTCTGCTGGTCGGGGGACACGGTCGGCCAGGGCTGGGGCATCGACGAGACGCGCGGCGGCATGACGATCTACTCGGCCATCCTCAAGAACCGGCCGGACTTCTTCATCCATTCCGGCGACACGATCTACGCCGACGGGCCGATCCAGGCCGAGGTGAAACTCCCGGACGGCAGCCTCTGGCGCAACCGCGTCACCGAGGAGGTCTCGAAGCCCGCCGAGACGCTCGCCGAGTTCCGCGGGCGCCACAAGTACAACCTCACCGACCGGAACGTGCTGGCGATGAACGCCGCCGTGCCGATCCTGGCCCAGTGGGACGACCACGAGGTCACCAACAACTGGTGGCCGGGCGAGCCGCTCACCCGGGCCGAGCACCTGAAGAAGAAATACGCCGACCCGAACGTGCTTTCGATGCAGCTGCGCGCGGCCCGCGCCTTCCACGAATACATGCCGATGCGCTTCGAGCCGGCCGAGCCCGGCCGGGTCTACCGCAAGATCGCCTACGGCCCCCTGGTCGACGTGTTCATGCTCGACATGCGCTCCTACCGGGGCCCGAACGGCGAGAATCGGCAGACGGAATACGGCCCCGACGCCTATTTCCTCGGGCCGCAGCAGATCGCCTGGCTGAAGCGGGCGCTCACCGAATCGCGCGCGACCTGGAAGGTGATCGCCGCCGACATGCCGCTCGGCCTCGTGGTGACCTACGACGTCGACCGCGATTTCGGCTCGGAGGCAGTGGCGCAGGGCGACGGGCCGCCGCTCGGGCGCGAGCTCGAGATCGGCGACCTGCTGCGCTTCATCAAGCAGTCCAAGATCCGCAACACGGTCTGGCTGACCGCGGACGTGCATTACACGGCCGCCCACTACTACGACCCCAACAAGGCGCAGTTCCAGGATTTCGACCCGTTCTGGGAGTTCGTCTCCGGGCCGCTGCACGCCGGCACCTTCGGCCCCAACGCGCTGGACAACACGTTCGGCCCGCAGTTGCGCTACGTGAAGGCGCCCGAGAAGGGCCAGGTGAACCTGTCCCCGGCCGCCGGCTACCAGTTCTTCGGCCACGTCGCGGTGGACGGCGCCACCGAGCAGATGACCGTGACCCTCAAGGACGCGGCCGATACCGACCTCTGGCACGTCACCCTCGACCCCGCGAAGGCGTGAGGGCGACGCCCGGCCGTCGCAGGGCCTACGCCATGGTGATGTAATCGCGCAGGGCTTGGTGCTCGGCCACCACGGTGGCGATGCGGCGTGCCACCACGTCGCCGATCGAGACCAGGCCGATGAGGCGGCCGTCCTCGCAGACCGGGACGTGACGGAAGCGCCCTTCGGTCATCAGGCCCATCACCTCCTCGATGGTGCTGCTCCGGCCGCAGGTCGTGACCTGGGTGGTCATGTGGTCCGAGACGGGGGCGTCGAAGGTCGCGCCCCCGTGACGGGCCAGGGCCCGCATGATGTCGCGCTCCGAGATGATGCCGGCCACCGCCCCGTTGGAATGGGCGACCACGAGCGCGCCGATCCGCTTCTCGGCCAGGATCTGGATCACCTCCTCGAGAGTCTTGTCGGGGCTCACGGTGACGACGGAGCTCCCCTTCTCGGCGAGGATGCGTGCGACGGTCATGGCTCTCTCCCTGTGACGCGGCCTGGGCGCCGTCAGCCGCGGCGCCATCGATACGCTGTCGTCCGGGTTGGCCCCGGCTCGTTCACATGTTGGTGAGTGTGTGACCGAACCGCCGCGTTGGCAAGGTGCTTAGGAGGGGGCCGTCTCGCGCCGATCGAGCAGCGGGAACAGCAGGAAGCCCGCGATGAAGCCGCCCAGATGCGCGTCCCACGCGATCGCGGCGTTCTCGCCCACGAGCGGCACGCTCACGAGCCCGAACAGCAGGTTGGTGACGAGCCAGATCGCCAGGAAGGCCACCGCGGTCCGATTGTGCAGGAGTTCGGGAATCGTCTCGGCCGGCCGGTGCGGCGGCAGTTGCCAGGCCGGTCCGGCATACCCGGAGGCAGGCGGCTGGAACACGAAGCGGGCAGCCGCCGCCATCAGGGCCGAGATCCCCGCAGAGGCGCCGACCAGCGGCCCCGCACTGAGGGGATCGATCAGCACGTGCAGCACGCCGCCGGCCACCGTTCCGGCGAGGGCGATCAGGAAGTACCGCCAGGCGCCACAGCGCCGGGCCACCGGCGACCCGAAGGCGGCCAGCCAGACGCTGTTGAAGATCACGTGCATCCAGGAGCCGTGCAGCAGGGCGTAGGTGCCCAGCGTCCAAGGCAGCAGCGCATGCTCGGAGGTGATGTAGCGGGCGAAGGCCTCGCGGGCCGCCTCCATGTCCGGATCGCCGATTCCGGCCGCCGCCTGGATCACATCGGCGGCCTTCCCGGGATCGAACCACACGGTCCAGCGGGCGGGCACCAGCGCCAGGTCGAGGACGACCCGGATGTCGAACATGTCCGATAGCAGGAACTCACGCACCGCCTGGATCGCCATCAGCAATCCGATCGAGAGCGTCACCACCCCCGGCATGTTGAACACGGGCACGCGGCTCTGGCGCGGGAATTCAGGGGAGGCGTCCATCCCGGCACCATGTCGGGGCGACAGGGGTTCGGGCAAGTCCCGGCGACGTATTGAAGCCTTTTCGGGCGATGTTTGGGTTTCATCGCGGCATTGAGGGCGGTCGACCATCGCCTTGATCACCGCCCCCGTAGGACCCGCTCCAGGCCCCCCGGCATCGCGCCGCGTTCGATCCCGGCAGAATCCTGAGCCGGGCGGCACGGCGAATGCGCTGGAAGCCCGAGATCGCCCTGGATCTCCGGCTCGTTCCACGCGGATGTGCCAAACCGATCCAGGGACGGACAACAGGCGTATCGATCCGGGACTCCGATGAAACATCCCACGAGCCGCATGCTCCATGCCTATTGGGAGCGCCTGCGCGGTGAGCGCGCCGCGCCCGAGCGTGCCGAGATCGAGCCGGGCGAGATCCGGCATCTGCTGGCCGACAGCCTGATCCTGGAACTCGACATGGCCACGCGCGCAGCCACGATCCGACTGGCCGGTACGCGGGTCTGCGCCCTCTACGGCCGGGAGCTGAAGGGCACGGACTTCGCCAGCCTATGGGGCTCGGACGCGCCCGACCCTTGGCGCATCGTCGACATCGTCGCCAGCGACACCCTCGGCGTGGTGGCGGGCCTGCGCGGCGTGAACACGGCCGGCGAGGCTGTGGACCTCGAGCTGCTGCTCCTGCCCCTGCGCCATCGCGGGCGCATGCAGGTCCGGGCTCTCGGGACCCTGAGCCTCGACAGCACGCCGCACTGGATCGGCCTGCGCCCGCTGGTTCAGGCGGAGACCACCTCCCTGCGCATCCTGCCCGGCCGCAGGATGGAGGCCGCTCCGCCGGCGCGACCGGCACTGCGGGGTCCGGCCGGCTTCCCTGGCCCGGTGCGCCGGGGACATCTTCTCGTCCATGCCGGCGGGCGCGCCTGATACCGTGAGACAAAATCTGAATTCGATATATTCAACATCAATTTTTCGGCGAGATATCGAATGCGTTCGGCGCAAATAGGGGCCTGTACAGGCCAAGCCGAATCGTACCACCGCGCAGGACAGAAAAATCCACCCTGCAGTGGATATTGCTGAATCGGAGAAAAGACTTTCGTAACAGTCCGCGTCTAGCCTGCGATAACGATTGTCGCGGCGCGGAGCCCATCTCGGTATGATCGCGGTCGACGCCACCGCCGGAACGGATGCGGGCCGCCACGTCAGCCGCGGGCGCGACGCCGCCGACCAGCGCCGCCACCAGCGCGTGCGGGTCTCCGTGCTCGGCCGCTACATGCTGGCCAACCGCCGGGAATATCCCTGCCAGACCGTGGACATGTCGCCGGGCGGCGTCCGGCTGACCTGCGCCGTGGTGGGCGAGATCGGCGAGCGCGTGGTGCTCTACCTGGAGCATATCGGCCGGATCGAAGGCGTCATCGTGCGCCACAGTGCCGGCGGCTTCGCGGTCCAGCTCAACGCGACGCCCCGCAAGCGGGATAAGATCGCGTCCCAGCTCACCTGGCTCGCCAACCGGGAGATACTGGGCCTGCCCGAGGGGCGCTCCCACGAGCGCCTTGTCCCGACGCATACGGCAGTGACGCTGCGGGTCGAGAGCGGGCGGGAGATCCAGGCCCGGCTCATCGATATCTCGATGTCGGGCGTGGCGATCGCCAGTTCGGCGACGCTGCATCTCGGGGCGTCCGTGACGGTGGGCAGCACCCCTGGACGGCTGGTCCGCTACTTCGATGGCGGTTTCGGCGTGCAGTTCCTGCTCCCGCTCTCCCCCGACCGCTTCCATGCCGGGATGACGCTGTAGGGTTTTCCTGGGACCAGCTCAGATCTTCTTCGCCAGCTGGGCCGCGGTCTCCTCAGCCGGACGGGACAGGTCCAGGGCGCCCAGAAAGCGGTTCTGCGCGTCCATCACGTAGACGATCGCCGTGTGCTCCATAGTGTAATCCCCGTCCTTGCCGGGCACCTTACGCGCATAGGCGCGGTACGCCTTCTCGGTGGCGACGATCTGCTCGGGGCTTCCGGTGAGGCCGGTGATGCGCGGATCGAAGCTCGACAGGTAGGTCTTCAGACTCGCCGGGTCATCGCGCTCGGGATCCACGGTGACGAAGGCAACGCGCATGCGCGCAGCCTTCGGCCCGAGGGCGGCGAGCACGTCCGAGACCTGCTGCAGCGTCGTCGGGCACACGTCCGGGCAATGGGTGAAGCCGAAGAACACGAGGTGCGGGGCGCCGGCGAAATCCCGCTCGGTGACGGTGCGCCCGTTCTGATCGACCAGCGTGAACGGGCCGCCGACCCCGGGCACGCCCACCGGCGCCCGGTCCGGCATGAACGCGAACACCGCTGCCCCAGTCAGGCCGACGAGGCCGAGGCAGAAGGCGAGGAGCGGGATCAGGGCGCGGCGCATGCTGTCGGTTCCGACCACGGTATGGCCGTTGGAACAGCACGGAACCGCGCGGGGAGGCAAGCCGGCGCTATGCCGCCGGCCTGCCCATAGTCGGCGATCAGGGCTTGGCGGCGGGCTCTCCGGCGGGCGGGGCGGCCGTGGCGCCCTTCGGCGGCTCCTTGCCGAGATAGATGTATTCCGGTGCCGCCTTGAGCTGATCCTTGGTCGTGTCGATACGCGCCTGGAGCGTCTTGTCGTCGGTCCGGTCGAGCTTCATCACCGACGGGTCAACCGCCACGTATTTCGAGCCGATCCCCAGGAAGCCGCCGACACCGATGATCCAGGCCTTCACGCTGCCCTTCTGGTCGAGGACGAAATCGGCGATCTGACCGATCGTGTCGTTGGCGGCGTTGGTGACGTTGGCGCCGATCAGCTTGCTGGCGACCATGTCGTCCGGGGTCTGAGCCACGAAGGTCGGGCGCAGGTTGTCGGCCATGGTGGCGGGCTGACCGGCGACCGGCGCGGCGGGCGCACCGGCATTCGGCGTCGGGCTGGCCGTCTGCGCCCCGGCGGTTGCGAGTCCGGCCAGCAGGAGGGCCGAGGCGAGGAGCGGGATGCGCATCGGGTCAGGACTTTCGGACGAAGGGCCGCGTACGAGGGTGCGCCGCCTTAAACCTTTGGCGCAGCGTAAGTTCCGCCGATCCTCATCGCGCCCCGTGGATTGCCCGCCCCTTTGCCGGCTGAGCGACCGCGGCCCCGGACGCGCCGAGTGACGGCAGCGCAGCCGTGAGGGTCGCGTTCATACGCGCGGAGAGCCAGTCCACGAAGCGGCTCGCCCGCGCGTCATCCTCGATCGGATGGGCCGTGAGGGCGACGTACTGGGTCCCGTCGGGCCAGAAGCCGTGCGGACTGCACAGGCGCCCGGCCGACACATCCCGCTCGACCATGTGGATCGATGCCAGGGCGACGCCCTGCCCGGCCAGGGCCGCCTCGATCGCCAGGTAGAAATGCTCGTAGGTCCTGTCCGCCGTGCAGGCGATCGCCGGGCGGTTCAGGCGCTTCCAGGCCGCCCAGGAATCGGGCCGGCTGCGGGTGTGGAGCGCCGGAAGCGGGAATCGGCGCATCTCCGCCTCGAACCGGGCGAGCACCTCCGGGGCGCAGACCGGCCCCATCGCCTCGTCGCAGATCACTCGGGCATGGAGCGCGCCGTCGATCGAAAAATCGTTCCGGCGGATGGCGAGGTCGACATGGTCCCGCCGGACATCGATGCGCCCGCCGGCCGCCAGCACCCGGACCTCGATCCCGGTTTCCTGCTGGAACGCGCCGAGGCTCGGGATCAGGAATTTCAGGCACAGGGTCGGCTCGCAGGAGACGACCAGCGGCTGCCCGGATCCCTCAGTGCGGAAATCGGCGAGCGCGTCTTCCAGATCGCCGAAGATGCCCCGGAGCCTGGCGGCCAGCGCGCGGCCCGGCTCCGTCAGGAACACCCCCCGGTTGCGGCGCACGAACAGCGCCGCGCCGAGATCCGCCTCGAGGTTCTTGATCTGCTTGCTGACGGCGCCGTGGGTGACGTGAAGCTCCTCCGCGGCCCGGGTCAGGCTCCCGTGCCGGGCTGCCGATTCGAAGACCCGCAATGCGCCGAGTTGCGGCAGGCGTTCGCGCATGGGGTCCGGGGCGCTCATCCGGTGAGTTTTCCTCACGCATCCCGGTGAGAGCAACTCGATTTTTTCGCCCGTCCGCCTGTGCTTCCATGCGCTGGGCCGCGGCATACCGAGGCCTCATACCGACATCAGCGACACCGCGGCCCGGTGCGTCGGCGACGACGCGCGGCCGGGTTCGCAAGCCTTGAGGAATCCGCCATGGAGCAGGCCGCTCTGATCGTTCCCGTCGTCTGGCTGGCCGTGCTGAGCCCCGGCGCCGACTTCGCCATGGTGTCGCGCAACAGCTGCCTCTACGGCCGGCAGGCGGGCTTCGCGGTCAGCACCGGGATCGCGATCGCATGCTGGTTCCACGTCGCCTACGCGATCGTCGGGATCGCGCTGATCGAGCGCACGATTCCCCACGCCTTCGGCCTCATCAGGATCCTGGGCGCCGCGTATCTCATCGGCATAGGCGTCTCGATGGTGTTGCGCCGCCGGTTGGCCGAGCCGGAGGCGGCCGGACCGCCCGCAGCCTTCAGCGCGCGCGGCGTCGTCACCGGCCTGCTCACCAACGGGCTCAATCCCAAGACCTCGGTCTTCGTGATCAGCCTCTACAGCCAGGCGCTGGGTCCGGACGCCGCATTGCAGCAGCAGGTCGCCTGGGGCCTGTTCATCTCCCTGTCCCACCTCGCGTGGTTCGCCCTCGTCTCGTCGTATCTCTCGAAGCCGGGCGTGCGCGACTACGTCCTGCGCCGCCAGATCCTGTTCAACCGCGTGATCGGCCTCATCCTGACGCTGTTCGGGACGATGCTCCTGTCCATCAACCAGCTGGCTGGCCTGCCGTAGCCCGGATCGGGAGCGCGGCGCTTTGACGGCGCGGCGCCGGCCCATCACAAGCCTGGCCCCATGCTCCGCCTCGTCCTCTACCAACCCGACATTCCCCAGAACACCGGCACGATGCTGCGGATGGCCGCCTGCCTCGGGCTCGCGGTCGAGATCGTGGAGCCGGCGGGCTTCGACGTCTCGGACCGGCACCTGCGCCGCTCGGGGCTCGATTATCTCGACCACGTGGCGATCACCCGGCACCGCTCGTTTTCGGCCTTCGAGGCGTGGCGGGCCGAGGCCGGCCTGCGGCTCGTGCTCGCCACCACGACGGGCGCCCTGCCCCATACGGATTTCGTGTTCGGTCCGGACGATTGCGTTATGGTCGGGCGCGAATCGGCCGGCGTGCCCGATGTGGTCCACGCGGCAGCCGATGCGCGGGTGGTTGTGCCGATCCGGCCGGGCCTGCGTTCGCTCAACGTCGCGGTCGCGGCCGCGATGATCGCCGGCGAGGCCCTGCGGCAGACCGGTGGGTTCGCATCGGATGGCGGCCAGCCCGCTTAAGCGGGGGCCGATCTCCAGGGGAACGCGCGCCCTTCGCGTGCGCCTTCTTCGACGGAGGCGGGGCGGACAAGTGCCCGCCCTCGCAACGGCTGGATCTCGACCGCCCCTATTTCGCAGACGCGCCCTGCACGATGCCGATCGCGGAGGTCGTCGATGGGTCGCCGTTCCCCGCCAAGCCCATCGTGCTGCCGCCGTTGGCCGCAGCGTGCGGCTCGGCGCCCGAGGCAGCTTGAGCCTCCTCTTCCGCCAGCCGCCGACGCTCCTCGGCGTAGCCCCACGCGATGGCCATGTCGACGAGGCGGCGGGTCAGCCGGAAGGCCAGCCAGAACAGGACGAGGCAGACGGCAGTCGCGGCGGCAGCCTTCAGCGGGTCCACGGGACTCCTCGAACAATCTCCCCTATGTCAGGGGCGTCCCTCTTAGAGCCGCCCGCGATCGCGTTGCAATTGGACTTGGTTCCAAGGTCGTCTCTTGAGACGGGTTCAGCCCGCGCCGAACCGGGATCCTTCCGGCAGCGGGCATTCGTGAGATCAGGCAGGTGCCGTTGCGCGAGACCTTCCATATCGAAGTCCTCGGTCCCGAGGCGGACGAGGTCCAGACGCGGATCTCGGTGCGCGTCGGCAGCCTGGAGACCGCCCAGGAGCGGGCCTTGCGCCTGTTCGCCCGCGCCCGGGTCCCCCAGCGCTCCGGCGAGCCGGCCCAGGCCGTGCGGGTGATCGACGGGGCCGGCCGCGAGGTGTTCTTCCGCAGCCGCTTCGACGCAGCCGATTGAGCCCGCCGATGCGCGCCGCCCTGATCTTGCCCGGAATCGTCCTGCTGACCTGCGGGCTGTTCCTGCGCAGCTACACCCTGGCGCCGGCCCCGGACCGGCGCGGCGGCACGACGCTTCAGCTGACTTGGCCGAACCGTCCGGTGTTCGGAAGCCCACGGGCCGATTGCCTCGGCACGCCCGCGGACGAGCCGGTCGTCGCCTGCCTGATCGCCTCGGTCGGACGGGCGCGGAGCGAGGGCCTTGCAGTGATCCAGCTCCCGTTCTGCGCGACCTGCTACGCCCTGTCCGAGCGAATCGGGCGCCTCGGGCGTGACGAGGCGGCGACGCAGGCGCGCCTCACGCAGATCGCCCGCCTCGGCTGGTGAGGCGTGCCCGCGCCACGCGCTCGCGGGCACGCTCCAGGGTCCGGGCCACCGGAAACAGCGGGTCGCGGTCGGCCTCGACCAACAGGTGAGCGATCGGCCGCCGTTCCGTCCAGAAGGTGGAGCCGAGGGCGAAATCCGGCGGGGCGCAGGAGTCGATCCGGTCGATCCGGTCGATGCCCTCCCTGGCCAGCACCGCTTCGGTCAGGCGGTGGACGAGTTGCACCCCGGGGGCGGCCTCCGAGTCGGCCTCGTCGTGGGCGATCTTGAGCACCCAGGCCTCGGCGCTGGTGATCGGCAGGATCGCGGAGGCCAGGATTCGGCCCTCCCGACGCAGCCGCGCCACGCGCACGCGCCCCTCGGATCCGAGATCGGCCAGCACGGCCCGCAGGAACGCGACCTCGTCGGGCCGCTGCCCCAGGCCAGTGCCGGCGCGGCCCTTCCAGCCCGCCGCCTCCAGGGCGACGTGGTCGTCGAGGGCGCCGTCGAGCGCCGCCGGCGCATCCAGGATTTCGAGGGCGACCGGACCCGTAGCTTCCAGGCGCTGGCGGGCAAGGCGCAGCTTGCGTCGCCGCTTGCCGGAGAGATGGTCGAGATAGGTTTTCCGCGCCTGCATCGACCGGCCGGTCAGATCGAGCAATCCGCGTTCATGGGGCCAGTAAGCCGCCTGCCGCGCCCCGCGGGTGGCCAGCAGGTCGGCCCAAGGGCCATCCGCGGGTGCGTTCGGCAGGAACAGCCGCGGCGGCAGCCCGAGCGCCCGCGGCGCGGCGAGGAGGCTACTGAGCGCAGCCTCCGGGTCAGCGGCGGCGAGCAGCGGGGCGCCGAACGGACAATAGCCGTGGGTCCAGCCCATCAGCACCGGCAGCGGCACGCCCCAGCGCCGCCAGGACGCCCGGAACGGCCAGGCGGCCAGGAACCGCGCGCCCCGCGCCTCGGGGGGCCGGTCTGCGACGATCAGGAGGCGTACGCCCGCACCGAAGACTCTTGCGGCCGCGAGCGCGTAGCCGGCCTCGTAGAACGGGTTGCGGATATGCGTGTCCCCACCGAGGGCCCGCCAGGCCGGGATCCAGGGAGCGTCCGGATCGAGGGGACGGACAGAAACCACCAGGCCGCCGGCGAGGATCGCGGTGTCCCGCATGGCGCGCCCGTCAGACCGCGAGCCGGTGGCGGATCGCCCCGGCGAAACCGAGCACGTCGTAACGCCACGCGGTCGCCCCGGCCACAGTGAGGAGCAGGACCAATCGCAGGGCCTGGCCGGGCGGCATCAGGCCCCCCGGCACCAGGCCGACCCCGGCCATCACCGTGCCGCAGACCAGGGCGGCGCCGGCGATGCCTGCCATGTCAGCGAGCGGCAGCGGCATCGTGGTGCCGGTCCGGTAGGCGCCGAGCACCAGCACCAGGCAGGCCGCCGCCTGCCCGCCCGCGAAGGCCAAGGCCGCCCCGGCGGCGCCGAGCGTCGGGATCAGCAGCAGTGAGAGCGCCGCCACCGCCGCCAGGGTGGCGAGGGCGGCCCCCGCCTCCAGCCGGCTGGTGCGGGTGAAGTAGATCACCTGGCCGAAATAATAGGCCCGGAACATCATCAGGATGCTGGCCAGGATCAGCACCGGAGCGAGCGCGCGCGCCTCCGCCCGGTAATCCGGCCCGAGCAGCACCGCGACGACGAGGTCGTCGAAACA
The DNA here is from genome assembly GCF_022829565.1 of Methylobacterium sp. J-001. Classification (NCBI taxonomy): domain Bacteria; kingdom Pseudomonadati; phylum Pseudomonadota; class Alphaproteobacteria; order Hyphomicrobiales; family Methylobacteriaceae; genus Methylobacterium; species Methylobacterium sp. J-001. The sequence goes on along the minus strand of NZ_JAKSYN010000196.1, from coordinate 89,130 downwards.
CAGGAAGAACACCGCCCCGAAGGCGGCGATCAGGGTCATGGCCCGGGCGGCGTCGCTGAGCACCCCGGAGGCGGCCGCGATGCCGCCCACCCGCGCCTCGCGCTTGGCAATGGAGATCAGCGACAGGGCGATCGCCTCGCCGAACACGATGAAGCTCTGCTTCAGAAAGTCGGCCAGCGCCCCGTAGGCGCCCAGCCCCGCGGGTCCCACGGTCTTGGCGATGATCAGCCGGTCGAGGCTCTGGGCCAGGGCCGCCGTCCCGAAGGACAGCACCAGCGGCCAGCCATAGGCGAACAGCCGCAGGGCCTCGGCCCGGCTGCCGCGGCCGGGCATCATCGGGGCGATGGTGATCGCGGCCGGCAGCGCGGCGAGCGCGTTGGCGGCGGCCACGGCAAAAGCGAGGTGCAGGGGATCGGTCGACAGGTGCAGCGCCAGGCTGCCCAGCCCGAGGATCAGCACCGCCCGGCTCATCACCGAGGCCGCCACCGCCCCGGCCTTGAGGCGCGTGCGGGCGATCTCGGTGGAGCCCTCGAACAGGGTCGTGCCGAAGGCGAGCGCCAGGATCGCCGCCGCCATAGGGCCCGAAACCAGCCCGAGCCCGGCCGCGAGCGCGCTGCCGAGGCCGGCGAGCAGCAGCGTGCCGCCCAGGATCCGCACCACGGTGCCGACCTGCGCCGGCTCGCGGGCCTCGTCGTAGAGGGCGAAGAACGCGAATTTCGGCCACTGGCAGGTGGCCCCGTAGAGCACCAGCGCCCAGGACAGGACGTACAGGTATATGCCGTAGCTCTCCACCGGCGCGAGCCGGGTGAACACCGCCACGGAGGCCATGTTCAGGGCGGCGGCGAAGCCGCGCGAGCCGACATAGATCAGGCTGTGCCGGGCAATCATGTCCTACGCATCATGCGCCATATCGGTCGCCGCTTCGGCGATAACCCTTATGCGGGCGCAAGCGTTAGAGCATCGTCTCTTTCCGAATGCCCGAAGCCACCTTTCGGGACGATGCTTTCAGACGACGTTGCTTCGATCCCGCATCCGGACAGGCGCCGTGTCGTGGCCCCCCTCAGCGCCTGATCAGCGACTTGCCGGTCATCTCGGCCGGCTGGTCGAGGCTCATCAGGTCGAGGAGGGTCGGCGCGACGTCGGCCAGCCGGCCGTCGGAGAGCGTCACGCCCTCGACGCCGACCAGCGTCACCGGCACCGGGTTGAGGGTGTGGGCGGTGTGCGGCTCACCGGTCTCCGGGTCGCGCATCATCTCGCAATTGCCGTGGTCGGCGGTGACGAGGAGCGCCCCGCCACTCGCCGTGATCGCGTCGACCACCCGGCCGAGGCAGGCATCGACCGTCTCCACCGCCTTCACGGCGGCGGCGAGGCTGCCGGTATGGCCGACCATGTCGGGGTTGGCGAAATTCAGGAGGATCATGTCGTAGCGCCCGGAGCCGATCGCCTCCACGGCCCGGTCGGTCAACTCCGCGGCCGACATCTCCGGCTGCAGGTCGTAGGTCGCCACCTTCGGCGACGGCACCAGGATCGCGTCCTGGCCCTCGAACGGCGCCTCGCGGCCGCCGTTCATGAAGTAGGTGACGTGGGGGTATTTCTCGGTCTCGGCCATGCGCAGCTGGGTGCGCCCGGCCCGGGCCACGGTCTCGCCGAGGCCGTTCGGCAGATCGAGGGGCTCGAACAGGGTGTCGGCGAAGGCATCGATCTCGACGCTGTACTGGACGATCCCGAGGGCGGCGGCGAACCGGACCGTCCGCGCGCGGGGAAAGCCCGCGAAGGCCGGGTCGAGCAGCGCTTCGAGGATCTGCCGGGTCCGGTCGGCGCGGAAATTGAAGCTCAGCACACCGTCGCCGTCCTTCATGCCGGCATAGTCGCCGATGATGGCCGGCCGCAGGAACTCGTCCGACAGGTCGACCACGTAGGAAGCGGCGATCGCCTCCATGGCGCTCGCAAACCGGGCGCCGCGCGCCGCAATCATCGCGTCGTAGGCGATCAATACCCGCTCCCAGCGCCGGTCGCGGTCCATCGCATAATAGCGGCCGCACAGGGTGGCGATGCGCGCGCCCTCCGGGAGGGCGGCCTCGACGGTCTCGAAGCAGCTGGCGGCGGAACGCGGCGGCATGTCCCGCCCGTCCGTGAAGGCGTGGAGGCGGACCGGCACGCCGGCCTCGACCATCACCCGGGCCAGCGCCACCGCGTGGTCCTGGTGGGCGTGGACGCCCCCGGGCGACAGCAGGCCGACAAGGTGGCAGGTCCCGCCGCTCGCCCGCAGCGCGGCGATGAACCGGACGAGCGCCGGGCTGGTGGCGAGCGATCCGTCCGCGACGGCGGCATCGATCCGCGGCAGGTCCTGCATGACCACCCGGCCGGCGCCGATATTGAGGTGCCCGACCTCGGAATTGCCCATCTGCCCCTCGGGCAGGCCGACATCGGCCCCGAAGGTCATCAGGCGCGCCCGGGGCCGCTCCCGCATCAGGGCGTCGAAGACGGGGGTGCGCGCCTGATGGACGGCGTTGTCGGCGACCGAATCCCGCAATCCCCAGCCGTCGAGGATCACGAGCATCACGGGGCGCGGGGTCCTGTCGGGCACGGTCACAACACTCCAAAGCCGTCACGGCACGGTGCGGGTTCCGGGCCCCACGGGCTCCGGAAAGATGCGCGTGTCGATAATCGGCTTGGCCGCGCGAGACCACAGCCCTGGATAGGAATTGGCGACGGATACGGAACGGCGTCCGGCTTCTGACACAGGATTCGCAGGATCCGAGCGCGGAACCCCGTCAGTTGACGCTCGCCGGGTCCGATCCGGGCGCGACACCCAGCAGGGGTGGTTTCCGGCGCAGCACAGTCCGCAGCAGGGTCCGGCGATAGCCTCGGTGCGACAGGAAGCCGACCGCCCAGGCCAGGTGCATGGTGATCGCCGCCAAGCCGCTCATGGCCAGACTCGGCTCCCGCGCCTTCAGCGCCAGAGCGAGGCCGCTCAGTCCGCAGCCGCCCGCATAGACCGCCAGCAGGACCAGCATCATCGGCGCGACCGTGGCGAGCGCCAGGGCACTGATTCCATAGAGCAGGACCAGGGGCGGCAGCATCTGGCGCAGCCGCGGCAGGCTGGCATGCTTCTCGAGGGTCCGGGCACAGCCGCGACCATACTGGAAGTATTGTTGCGTCAGGCTGAGCAGGGTCGCGCGGGGGTAGTAGGTCACGGCGAGATCGGCTGCGAGATAGATCCTGCCGCCGGCCGCGCAGAACCGGCGGTCGAGCTCGGCATCCTCGTTGTGGGAAAAGCTCTCGTCGTAACCGCCAACCCGCAGGAACTCGCGCCGGTCGAAGATGGCGTGGTGGCCGTGGGTGACGTAGCCCGAGATCCCGCCCAGGCGGTGCGCCGACCCGCCATTGCCGAGCCGGCTATTCTGGGCAGCCGCGATGGCCCTCTGCAGCGGCGTCACCCCGATGGTCCGCAGGGGCACGACCACCGAGACCGCCTCCCGCAGGCGGATCGTCTGCACCAAGTCCCGAACCCAGTTTTCGGGATAGGCGGCGTGGCAGTCGGCGCGCACGAGATAGGTCGCGCCCGGATGCGCCAGACGCGCCGCGAGGTTGAGGGCCGAGGCCTGGATGCGGCGGGGGTTGTGGATCAGCTGGATCCGGGGATCCTCGACGCTCATCGCCCGGACGATGGCGCAGGTCGCATCGCTGCTGCCGCCGTCCATCACCAGCAATTCGCACGCGAGCGTGTCCGAGGCCGGCAGCACCGAGCGGATCGCCTCCGCGATGTGCCGGGCCTCGTTCAAGGCCGGCATGGCGATCGTCACGAGCGGGATGCCCGCGCCGTCCGAGCCATCGACCGAAGCGTCCTGCATGGCGGTGCTCCTGAGAACCGGACCCGATCTTCTGTCGGATCCGCGGGGCCCCGTTCCGGCGGAAGCGCAACGCCTCGGTGAGGACGGCTCGTACGCCCGGCACGCGTGTCCGGGCCGGCCGAGCCGGTCTCGACAAAGACGACGTCCCGCGCCCGGGGTCTCTTCTGTCCTCATAGGCAATCAATACGGTGGTTAACGACAACCACCTCTTCAGTCGGGAGGCTCGGTACGACGAAAGATGTAATTCGTGCCGGATGACCGGGGTGATAGCCCGGCTCAGTGGGATCGCCGATCCGGCCGCCAAGCGTCGCGAGCGGATCCCGCAAGCACCGATCGTCGTGCGGGACTGCCTGGAATGATGGACTCTTTGGACGCGCTTGCGCTCGATGCGCCGAAACACGGCCTGACCGTGCCGCGATCAGAACCGACCGCGATGCCGGTCACCGAAATCCTTCCGGATCATCAGCTCCTCGCCTTCGATGCCGCGAGCGTCTGGCAGTATCGCGGGTTGTTGTGGGTCCTGATCCTGCGGGATCTGAAAGTGCTCTATCGCCAGACCGCCCTGGGCGCCTGCTGGGCCATTGCGCAGCCGCTGTTCACGGTGGCGATCTTCACCGTCATCTTCGGCCATTTCGCCAAGATCCCCACCGACGGGGCGCCCTACGCGCTGTTTGCCGGCAGCGCCATCATCCTGTGGACCTACTTCGCCGAGGCGGTGCGCCGGAGCGCCACCGGCCTCGTCACCGAGGCGGAGCTCATCCGCAAGATCTACTTTCCGCGCCTGGTGATCCCGCTCGCCACCGTGGTGTCGCCGATGGTCGACTTTGCCATCGCCCTCGTGGTGTTGCTGGTGTTGATGTTCGCCTACGGAGTGGTGCCGAGCTGGCACATCGTGTTCGCGATCCCGACGCTCGCCGTCACGGCGGTCCTGGCGCTCGGGGTCAGCCTCTGGCTCGGGCCGGTCAACGTCCGCTTCCGGGACGTCAAGCACACGCTGCCGTTCCTCATCCAGATCTGGATGTACGCCTCGCCGATCGTCTACGCGGCAAGCATCGTCCCCGACTCGGTGCGCTGGGTCTACGCGCTCAACCCGATGGTCGGGCTGATCGAGGCGTTCCGCTTCTCGATCCTCGGTGGAACTGCCCCCGACCTGTTCGCGCTCGCCGTCTCGGTCACGGTCGCATCCGTGCTGCTGCTCACCGGACTGATCTTCTTTCAGCGCATGGAGCGCTCCTTCGCGGATGTAATCTGATGTCGATGGCGATCAGCGTACAAGATATCGGCAAGCAATACTGGCGCGCCCCGCGGGCCACGCACGACAACTCCCTGCGCGAGGCGCTCATCGAGGGCGCACGGGGCCTGCTGACCCGCAAGTCCCATGCGCGCCCGTCCAAGGAGGGCTTCTGGGCCCTCAAGGATGTCAGCTTCGGCATCAAGCACGGCGAGAATGTCGGCATCATCGGGATGAACGGAGCGGGCAAGAGCACCCTGCTCAAGCTCATCTCGCGGATCGCCGCACCGACCACGGGCAGCATCAAGCTGGTCGGCCGGGTCGGCGCCCTGCTCGAAGTCGGCACCGGCTTTCACCGGGAGCTCACGGGGCGCGAGAACATCTTTCTCTACGGTTCGATCCTGGGCATGCACCGCCACGAGATCGCGGAGAAGTTCGACGCGATCGTCGCGTTCTCGGAGATCGGCGAGTTCATCGACATGCCGGTGAAGCGCTATTCCAGCGGCATGTATGTCCGGCTGGCCTTCTCGGTCGCCGCCCATCTCGAGCCCGACATCCTGCTCCTCGACGAGGTCCTGGCGGTCGGCGACTACACCTTCCAGAAGAAGTGCATCGACTTCGCCCGGCGCCTGCAGACCAAGGGCTCGACCATCCTGCTCGTCTCGCACAACATGTTCAGCGTGAAGACCATGTGCGAGCGGGTCATCTACATCAAGAACGGCCGCGTCGCCTTCGATGGCCCCACCGACGAGGGCCTGCGCCACTACGAGCAGGACAGCTACCTCGCCGACGCGCCGTGGTTCCGGCCGGAGGGCGGCCGCCAGCCGGTGGAGATCCGGGACGTCGTGATCGCCGATGAATCCGGGGCACCGAAGACGCTGTTCCGGCACGGCGAGCGGATGCGGATCACGGCGCGCTACACAGCCTCCGAGCCGATCACCGACCCGCATGTCCTGTTCTCGGTCACGCGGTCGGACGAGCTGCTCTGCTGCAACTTCAGCACGATGACGGACCGCGCCAAGCTGCCGACCCTGTCGGGCGAGGGCACGATCGAGCTGCTGACGCCGCCGCTGACGCTGACCGCGGACACCTACACGGTCTCGACGGTGGTCCGGCAGCGGGGCTTCGAGCGCCTGCTCGCCGCTCAGATCGGCGCCCGCTTCCACGTGGAGCACCCGGTCCTCGCGCCCGACGCGTTCGGTGTCTTCCACCAGCCCGGCACCTGGGCTGCGGACCCAGCACCGCATCGCTGAAGCCCGGAGGGCACGATGGCCACGATCGCATCAGGACTCCATCAGGACGGGAATGGATGGATCGACGACGAGGCCGCCCGGCGCGCCGGGCGGATCCGGGCGAACTTCTCGGCCTTCGATGCCCGGGTGCGGGAAGCGGAGCGCCTCGCGGCCTCCGGCGACCTGGAAGGCGCCGCCGTCGAGGCCGCCATCGCGGCGACGATGGCGGCGCATCGCCATTGTGGCGTGTTCGCGAGCCCGCGCCTGGAGCGCATGATGGCCGAGATCGGCCGGCGGCTCGAGCCGGAAGCCGATCACGGCCCGGCCCCGGAGCCGGTCCCGTTCCGGCGCGTCCTGCACGTCTGCACGCAGCTCGCCCCGGTGGGCGGCCTCACCAAGATGCTGGCGCTCTGGATCGGCGCCGATGCCCACCGGACCAACGGGCTCGCCCTGACCCAGCACCGGGGACCGGTCGATGCGCGGATCACCGAGGCGGTGCGCGCGAGCGGCGGCACGATCCACCACCTGAACCACCGTCACGGCGGCAAGCTGGCCTGGGCGCGCGAGCTGCGCCGAATCGCGCGGGATTACGACGTCGTCGTCCTGCACATCCATTGCGAGGACGTGGTCCCGCTGATCGCGTTCGCGGATCCGGGTCGGCACCCGCCGGTTATCCTGCTCAACCACGCCGATCACCTGTTCTGGATCGGGACGCGGATCAGCCACGCTGTCGTCAACCTGCGCGAGGCCGCCCGCCGGCTCGCGATCGCGCGGCGCGGCGTCGATCCGGCCCGGAGCCTCCTCCTCCCGACCCTGATCACCCTGCCCGAGCGCCAGCGAAGCCGCGCTGAGGCCAAGCGCGCCCTCGGCATCCCAGAGGACGAAGTCCTCCTGGTCTCGGTGGCGCGGGGCGCGAAGTACCGCAATGTCGGGCCGGTGACCTACGCCGACCGCCATATCGACCTCCTGGCCGCGCACCCGAACGCCCGGCTGATCGTGGTCGGCGCCGGCGAACGGGCGGATTGGGGCCCGGCCCAGGCCGCCACGGGCGGGCGCATCACGGCTCATGCGGAGCTGTCGGACCCGCGGGTCTTCTTCGAGGCGGCGGACATCTACGTGGATTCCTACCCGTTCGTTTCCTCGACCTCGATGCTCGAAGCCGCCGCCTACGGCCTGCCGCTGGTGACGCGCTTCGAGGCGCCCGAGGCGGCCGAGATCGTCGCGATCAACCATCCGGGGCTCGACGCCACGGCCCGGGTCGCCCGCGACCAGGTTGAGTACGAGGCCCACCTGACAGCGCTGATCACCGACGCAGACGCCCGCGAGGCCGCGGGCGCCGAGATCAGTGCCGCCATCGCGCGGCTCTACGCGCCGGCGAGCTGGCTTGCCGGCCTCGACGCCGTCTATTCCGAGGCGCAGGCGCTGCCCCGGCTAACGCCGGATTCCGGGCCGGTCCCGGCCGAGATGCCCCATCTCGGCGAGCCCGACCTGCGCCACCAGGACATGTTCGGCTCGGATTTCCCGGTCTCGGGCATGACCAAGAACTACATCGGCATGCTGCCCCTCCGGCAGCGCATCGCCTCCTGGGCGGCCCTGCGCCGCGCCGGCGATTTTTCCGGCCCCTGGGAGCGGGTGCGCCTGCTGCTGCCGGAATGGCTGGTGCGCAACGTGAAGGATCGGCCGGGGCTTCTGCGGGCCGGGTGATCGGGCGCGACCATCGCATCACGCTAAGCTCGGACCCGAGAAACCCCACGGTTTCCCGGGTCTATTCTTTGATCCGTATGACGCCCCCGGCCAGTCTGGGTCCGCGCAGCGGAGCCCGGAAGCACGGGGGGATGCCGGGACGTCCATGCGACGACCCAGACCCCGGAGATTGGGATGTCCGAGCGAGGCGAAGGCCCGACCTTTCAGCGCGTCCCCGGTCCGGCCGCGGCGAGCGGCCGGTTCGCCTGGGCGACAGCCAGCAGGGCTTCGCGCAGGTGCGTCGGCCGGAGCGCGTCCTTGATCGCGCGGTGCGGCATCAGCCGGAAGGCGGAGAAAAGCGCGCCCGCGGCGGCGCGTCGGTCGCCGCGGGCCGCATGGGCCTGGGCGCCATCGAGGAAAGCCTCGTAATAGCCTTGCACGGCCGCGAAATAGAGGCGCAGGGCCGCGAGGCGCGAGACGCCGAGCGCAGGCACATGCCGGCGGAAGACCAGCCGGGTGAAGTGGATCCGGCGGGCGATCAGGCTGTCGAAGGTCCCGGCCGGCCGCTGCCGGAAATGCACGCAGGGCACGGCGACGAAGCCGGCCCGGTGTCGGCGGACCGCGCGGATCTGCCAGTCCCAATCCTGATCGCCGAGTAGCGCCTCGTCGAACAGGCCGACGCTGTCGACGAGGCTCCGGCGCACAACGGTCGCGCCGACCTGTGGGAAGTAGCCGCTCAGCATCCGGCGCAGCAGCGCGGGCGCCTCCGCCGGCAGTTCCGCCGGCCAGGGTCCGTAGACCGGGTCCAGGTCCTGGGAGGTGGTGACGACCTGTCCGAAGACGATCCCGAGATCCGGCTCCGCCTCCAGCCGCTGGAGATGGGGACGGATATGGCCTGGCTGCCAGACGTCGTCGTCGTCGAGGAACGCGATGGAGGGTGCGCTGGCCTTGAGCAGGGCGTCGTTGCGGGCGGCCCCCGCACCGGGACGGTCGACCGGGATGTGGATGGCGCCGAATTCCGCGGCAGCCTCGGCGCCCGGCCCCGGCCGGCCGTTGTCGCCCACGATGATCTCGAAGGTGAGATCGGGCCCTTCCAGGGCGCGGATGCTGGCCAGGGCCTCACGCAGCAGGGACGCCCGGTTGCAGGTGGGGACCACCACGGACACCGTGGGGCGGGGCGCGGGCCGGATCATGTCCATTCTTCCCAGGCATCGTAGGCGCCCTTCAGCAGGGCGCCGAAGACGAGATCGTTGTCGAAATGCGTGACGAAGCTGCGCCCGACGGTCCCTAGCGGCCGCGTCTCCACGGCCTGCGCGTAGACGATCCGGTAGCCGGCCTGCTGGGCGGCGCGGGCGGCGGCGGGTGTCCAGTTCGCCGACTGTCCCAGCGGGATCGCGAAGCTGTCCGGCCGGATGCCGAGCCGGGCCCCGATCGCCCGGCGCGAGGCGTCCAGCTCCTCGGCCGCCCGGTCGGCGCCGATCCGCCCGAAATCCGGATGCGTGACGGAATGGCTCCCGATCTCGACGCCGGCCGAGGCCAGGGCCTCGATCTCGCGCCAGCCCAGGACCCCGCGCGGGCCGGTGCCGGGCCGGTCGAGCCAGCCGGAGACGACGAACAGCGTCCAGGGAATTCCGTGATCGCGCAGGATCGGCTCCGCGGCGTCGAGCACGCTGCGCCAGCCGTCGTCGAAGGTGATCGCGAGGTCCCAAGGTTCGCCGTTGCCCTCGGCGATGGTGGCGGCCGGCACGAAGCGGTAGCCGAGGCGCAAGGCCAACTCGATCTGGTGCCGGAAACGGCCGGGGGCGACGTCGTTGACGCCGCATTCGGGCTGACCGAGGGAATGGTAGCAGAGAATGCGCCCCCCCGGCAGCTCGCGGCGCGTCCCGGCGACCGCCAGGGTCGCGCGCTCGCAGGCCATCCGGGCGGCCGCGACCCGCGGGCGCGTGAGCCCGACGGTCCGGGCGAGGCTCTTGACCGGTCCGGGGATCATAGCAGGGCGGCGCGCAGACCGGCGACGACCTGATCCTGCATGGCGTCGTCCATGCCGGCGTAGAGCGGCAGGAGGATCGCGTGGTCGCGCGACCGCTCCGATTCCGGCAGGGCGAAGCGCCGGGGCGCCTCGGCATAGGGCGGCTCCAGATGGGCGCACATGATGCCCCGGCGGGTGGCGATGCCCTGGTCAAGCATCGCCTGCATCACGGCGCCCTGGTCGGCCGCCTCCGGCAGGCGGATGCAGAAGCTCTGCCAGTTGCTGCGCGAGCCGATCGGCTCGGGCGGCGGCGTCACCTCCGGCAGGTCCGCGAGCCGCGCCCGGTAGCCGTCCGCGAGGGCGCGCCGACGGGCGATCAGTCCGGGCAGCCGGGTGAGCTGGGCGCGGCCGATGGCGGCCTGCACATCGGTCATCCGGTAATTGTAGCCCGCGACCGTGTACGCCTCGGCGACCACCTTGGCGCTGCCGTGGCGCGCCACGTCGGACACGCTCATCCCGTGCTGGCGCCACAGCCTGAACTTGCGGTCCCAGTCGGGATTGGCCGTGGTGATCATGCCGCCGTCACCGGTGGTCAGGACCTTGCGAGGGTGGAACGAGAAGCAGGCGACGTCGCCCGTCATCCCACCCCCACCGCCGCCGATCGGCCGCCAGACATCGCCCTGGAGCCGCTCGGAGCCGATCGCGCAGGCCGCGTCCTCGATCACCGGGATCCCGGAGCGGCGCCCGATCGCCACGATGGCTTCGAGGTCGCAGGGCATGCCCATCTGGTGGACGCAGACGATCGCCTTTGTCCGCTCGGTCACCGCCGCGGCGGCGGCCTCCGGGGCCAAATTGAAGGTCGCCGGGTCGATATCGACGAAGATCGGCGTCGCCCCGCACTGGGCGATGGCGTTGGCGGTGGCGATGAAGCTGTGGCTCACCGTCACCACCTCGTCGCCGGGTCCGACCCCGGCGGCCAGCAGCGCGAGATGCAGCGCCGTGGTGCAGTTCGAGACCGCGCAGGCATGGGGGGCGCCGACGATCGCGGCGAACTCCGCCTCGAAGGCCGCGACCTGCGGCCCCTGGGTCAGCCAGCCGGAGCGGACCACGGCGGCGGCGGCCTCCGCCTCCGGCTCGCCGACATCGGGTTTCGCGATCGGGATCATGCGAGCGCCCGCCTCAGGTGATCCGAACCGGCCTCGTCGCTCCACCAGGCCACCAGGTCGGCGAGGCCTTCGGCCGCCCCGATCTCGGCCTCGAAGCCGATCAGCTCCCGGGCGAGGCTGGTGTCGCACAGGCGCCGGGGCACCGGGTTCACGGCGCGCTCGGCCTCGTGGAGGAGCGGGGTGCCCTCCCGGCCCATGATCCGGGTGAGATGGCCGGCCAGATCGACCAGCGAGGTCTCCACGCCGGTACCGACATTGAGCACCACGTCGGTGGCCGGCGCGGTCGCCGACAGGATGTTGGCCCGGGCGATGTCGCGGACATGGACGAGGTCCATGGTCTGGAGGCCGTCGCCGAACACGATCGGGGACTGGCCCTCGGCCAGGCGCTGCATCCAGCGCACCATCACCTCGGTGTAGCGGCCGGTCAGGTCCATGCGCGGCCCGTAGGCGTTGAAGTAGCGCAGGGCGACGTAGTCCAGCCCGTACATGTCGTTGAACGAGCGCAGCAGGCCCTCGCCGAAAGACTTGGCGGCCCCGTAGAGGGTGCGGTTGTCGTAGGGGTGATTCTTCTCCGTGGTCGGGAAGCTCTCGGCCATGCCGTAGACCGAGGCCGAGGACGCCATCACCACCTTGGCGACGCCGGCCTCGACGCAGCGCTCCAGCAGGTCGAAGGTCGCGGTCGCCATCACCTCGAAGGCCTGACGCGGCTCGGCGGCGCATTGCGTGATCCGCAGGGCCGCCTGATGGAACACCACGTCGGTGCCCTTGACCAGGCTGTCCATCAGGGCCCGGTCGCGGATGTCGCCCTGCACCAGCCGGACACGGCCCGAGCCGAGGGCGTCCTTCAGGTTCTCGGGGCGCCCGCGAACCATGTTGTCGATGGCCACGATCTCGTCGCAGCCGGCCTCGACCAGCAGGTCGATGATGTGGGAGCCGATAAAGCCGGATCCGCCGGTGACGAGGATCCGGGTCCCGCGCAGGTCGCCGCCGAAGCGGCTTCCCTTGGTGACCTCACGCAGCTTGGGCATCGGCGACCTCGCAATAGCTCGAGACGGCCCGGCAGACGCTGTCGATCTGGCTGGTCGTCAGTTCCGGGAACATCGGCAGGGACAGGGTCCGGGCGGCCAGCCGCTCGGTGACCGGCAGGCGGCCGGCTCCGTCATCGAGATGGCTGTAGGCGGGCTGCCTGTGGACCGGGACGGGGTAGTGGATGCCGGTGGCGACCCCGGCCTCGGTAAGGTGCTGGCGCAGGCCCTCGCGATCGGGGGTGCTGACCGCGTAGACGTGGAAGGCGTGGTCGCGTCCGGCCGGCCCCGGCAGGTCGAGGCCGAGGCCCGTGAGGCGCGCGCCGTACTCGGCCGCCACCGCCTGCCGGGCCCGGGTCCAGCCCTCCAAGTAGGGGAGCTTGGTGCCCAGCACCGCACCCTGGACCCCGTCCATGCGCAGGTTGAAGCCGTGCCTGACGTGGTTGTACTTGCCCTGCTGGCCCCAGTCGCGCAGGCACCGCACCGCCTCGGCGAGGTCGTCCCGGTCCGTGACGATGGCACCGCCCTCGCCGTAAGCGCCGAGATTCTTGCCGGGGTAGAAGCTGAAGCAGCCGATATCCCCGATCGTGCCGGCCTTCCGGCCGCCGCGCTCGGCCAGATGCGCCTGGGCGGCGTCCTCAATCAGGGCGAGGCCGTGGCGCCGGGCGATGGCGCCGAGCGCGTCGAGATCCGCCATCCGCCCATGCAGGTGCACCGGCAGGATCGCCTTGGTGCGGGGCGTGATCGCCGCCTCGACCAGGGCCGGATCCATGGTCCAGTTCACCGGGTCGATGTCGACCAGGACCGGCGTCGCGCCGGCGTAGATCACGGCCGCGACCGTCGCCACGAAGGTCGCCGAGACCGTGATCACCTCGTCGCCCGGGCCGATATCCAGGGCCAGCAGCGCGAGATGGAGCGCTGCGGTGCCGCTGCTGACGGCCACGGCGTGCTTGGCGCCACAGGCCTTCGCGAAGGCCGCCTCGAAGGCGGTGACGGCCGGCCCGAGGACGAAGTCGCCGCTGCGCAGGACGTTCAGGACGGCGGTCTCGACGTCGCCGCCGACGGCGGCATATTGCGCCTTGAGGTCGAGAAACGGGATCACGAGGCCCTCGCAAGTGGCATGAGGTCGATCGGGTGGCCGTTCTGGCGCAGGGAGCGCATGGCGGCCTCGAGCATCTCGACCACGCGCAAGCCGCTGTGGCCGTCGGTCTTCGGCGCCTTGCCGGTGGCGATGCAGTCGACGAAGTGCTCGATCTCGACGACGAGCGCCTCGCGGAAGGAGAGGTGCGGCGACCACATGTCCCCGGTCCGGTACGAGACCATCAGCTCGGTGATGTCCCCGGAGCCGTCGCCGACGGTGACGCCGCGATCGTAGACCTTGACCTTCTCGATCGGGTCCAAGTCGTTGTAGACGATCATCTTCTTGCTGCCGCCGATCAGCGTCTGCCGGACCTTCACGGGGGCCAGCCAGTTGACGTTGATCTGTGCGACGACGCCGCGCGGGTAGAACACGGTCATGTGGGCCATGTTCTCGGGGCGGCCGCTGAAATGGCCGGTGCCGCTCGCCGAGATCGCCACGGGCGCGGCGTCCAGGATGTGGTCGAGGATGGCGAGGTCGTGGACCGCGAGATCCCAGATCACGTTCACGTCGCGCTGGAACAGGCCGAGATTGACCCGGGTCGAGTCGTAGTAGAAGACGTCGCCGAGCGAGCCGTCCGTGACCAGTTCATGGATCTTCTCAACCGCCCCCGTGTAGACGAAGGTGTGATCGACCATGAGAGTCAGGTTGCGCTTGGCCGCCTCCGCGATCAGCAGCCGCGCCTCGGTGGCCGAGGCCGTGATCGGCTTCTCGATGAAGACGTGCTTGCCGGCCCGGAGCGCGTTGATGGCGATCTCGAAATGCGAGCTGACCGGGGTCGCCACCATCACGGCGTCGATCTGGGGATCCGCGACGAGGTCGTGCCAATCCTGATGAAGCTCGGCGGCGGGATAGCGCTTCCCCGCCCGGGCCAAGGCCGCGGGCGACTGGTCGGCGATGGCCGCAAGCCGGCACTGCTCGGTCTCCGACGTGCAGCGGGCCAGGTTGGGCCCCCAATAGCCGTAGCCGACGATTCCGATGGCGATCATGGGCGTGTGTCCCCTCAAGCGATCTGCAGAGGCTTGGCCGCGGACGGCCGGCGGGATCGCGCGCGCTTCTGGCGCGTGTCGCCGATGACCCGGGCGGGGCATCCGGCCACGATGGCGTAGGGCGGGACGTCGCGGGTCACGACGGCGCCGGCGCCGACCAGGGCGCCCTCCCCGATGGTGATGCCGGCCACGATGGTGGCGTTGGAGCCGATGGAGGCGCCGTCGCCGACCACGGTCTCGACGAGCTCCCAGTCGCCGTCGCGCTTGAGGCTGCCGTCCGGGTTGGTCGCCTCGGGGTAGCGCTCGTTGGTGAAGACCACGCCGTGGCCGACGAAGACTTCCGCGCCGATGAAGACGCCTTCGCAGATGAAGCTGTGCGAAGAGATCTTGCAGCGGGGGCCGATGATGCTGCCCCGCTGGATCTCGACGAAGGGGCCGATGCGCGATCCGGTCTTTATTTCACATCCGTAAATATTAACGAGATCCGGGTAGAATATACCCACGTCCCGCCCAATATCCGCATCGGTAATCGGCATCCCCGCAGCTCCTTCCGCCGAACTTCTGTACGGCAAAACTGCGCGGAGCTGTGGACAATCGGGAACCCAGGCTTTCGATATTGTTGCTCCCCCGAAAGGCGAACCGCCCTCCCCCGGGGTGACCCGGGCCGGAAAGCCCTACCTCGAAAGGCGCAGAGCGGGGCGTCGGGCGGTGCGGCCGGTGTCCTTTTGGACGAGTCCCGGCGCGCTGGGCCGCCGCGCATCATGCGGGATGACCTGCGCCCGAGCATGAAGGGACGACGCGTGAAGACCTGGTCCCGTCCGGCACGTTCCGAACTCTTCGCCGTAATGCCCGCCCGCCGGGGCGCTTCGCTGCGAAGAGCCTTCGCGGCGAGCGCGGCTGTGCTGCTGGCCTGCGGCGTCAATCCGGCTTCCGCCGAATACCGGATCTCGGCGGGCGACACCCTCGAGGTGACGGCGCTCAGCATCCCCGGATTCAAGCAGGAGGCGACGGTCGGGATCGACGGTTCCGTCATGGTGCCGCTGCTCGGCGACGTGCCGGCGGCCGGGCTGACCGTGGCGGAGCTGCGCAAGGCCCTCCAGAAGGCGCTGCCCGCCAAGGCGGTGCGGCAGCGCAATTCCGACGGGCGCGAATCGATCGCCGTGATCGAGCCCGACGAGATCGGGGTGCGAATCGCCAAGTACCAGCCGGTCTACCTGAGCGGCGACGTGACCAAGCAGGGCGAGCACCCGTTCCATCCGGGCATGACCGTCCGGCAGGCGGTGGCTCTGGCCGGCGGCTACAACCTCCTGCGGTTCCGGATGGAGAATCCGGTGGTCGAGAGCGCCAACCTGCGCGCCGAGTACGACGCGGTCTGGGGGAGCATCGCCCGGGAGAGCGCCAATGTCTGGCGGCTGAAGGCGATCATCGCGGGATCGCGGCCCGAGAAGGCGGCCGCCGCCGGCACGGAGGCGCCCCTCAACGTGCCGCCGTCCCGGGCCGGCGTCGCGCAGAAGCTCGCCGAGCAGCAGCTGCGCGTGCAGATGGCCGATATCGGCAAGGAGAAGGACCATCTGCAGCGCGCGCTGACCCGCGCCCAGGGCCAGCTGGTCAGCCTGACCGAGCAGCAGGCCAAGGAGAAGGAGGGCGTCACCGCCGACGCCGACGATTACGACGCGGTCCGCGCCCTGTTCCAGCGCGGCGCCGTGGTGACGACCCGCCTGACCGATGCCCGGCGGGCGGTGCTGCTGTCCTCGACCCGGGCGCTCCAGACCACCGTCCAGGTGTCTCAGCTCGAGCGCGACAAGGGCGAGCTGACCCGCAAGCTCGAGCGGGTCGACGACCAGCAGGCCCTGGAGGCCATGGAGAAGCTGCAGGTCTCGGAAGACAACCTGACCGCCCTGCGCTCCCGCCTGAACAGCATCAACGACAAGCTGGTCTACACCGGCGCCCTGCGGACCCAGCTCCTGTCCGGCAGCCGCACGCGGGCGTCGATCGCCGTCTTCCGCCCCAACAGGACCGCCCCCAGCACCATCGACGCGGCCGAGGACACCGAGCTTCAGCCGGGCGACGTCGTGGAGGTCGTGCTGAAGCCCGATCCCGCCCTGCGGGGCATCGGCGACGGCACCGGCCAGAACTGACGCCGCCAGACGTGAGCCCCCGCCGCGGCGGCGCTGTCCACATCGTCTTCTGACAGGCGGAACGCGCGCTCCTCCCCCTGCGGGGAGGCGTTGGAGGGGGGCAGACGGCACCGTGACGCGCGATCCGGCACCACCCCGCCCCTGACCCCGCTCCGCAAGGGGGAGGGAAAAAGCCCAGCGGTTCAGGCTCTTGCCGCCGAACCCGACCTGTGAAGCCGCAAGCCCGCCGCGTGAGG
This sequence comes from Methylobacterium sp. J-001, assembly GCF_022829565.1. Taxonomy (NCBI): domain Bacteria; kingdom Pseudomonadati; phylum Pseudomonadota; class Alphaproteobacteria; order Hyphomicrobiales; family Methylobacteriaceae; genus Methylobacterium; species Methylobacterium sp. J-001. Next base: position 72,469 of record NZ_JAKSYN010000196.1, on the reverse strand, counting down.
GAAGAGCCATGAACAGACACTCGACCAGCGCGTCCTTCCTGCGGGCCGATCCCGTCGGCCCGGCGCGCCCGTGGCGGGGCGGGGCGCGGGCGCCCGATACCGAGGATCAGGTCGCGATCCTGACGATCATGCGGCGGAACTGGCGGTCGATCCTGGCGCTCGGCGGCGTCGGCCTCGTCGCCGCGATCCTCTACGTCGCCACCGCCCCCTCGATCTACACCGCCCGGGCGCGAGTCTACATCGAGAGCCGGTCGAGCCCGGTCACCGCCCGCGACACGCCCGGCGCCGCGACCCCCCTGGAGATCCCCGAGGTGGAGAGCCAGGTCGAGTATATCCGCTCGGAGAAGATCGCCCTGGCCGCCGTGCACCGGCTCAACCTGCCGCCGTCGCAGGAGCTGGCGGTGCCGCCGCATCCGCTGGTGGCGAAAGTCCGCGAAGCGCTGGGTGCGGTCAAGCTGTTCGTCGGCGGCCTGATCGGCCTCTCCCCCGCCCCCAAGACGAGCGTCGTGGTGAGCCCGGAGGAGCGCCAGGCCGGGACGGTGCGCGAGAACCTGGAAGCCGCCCGCATCGGCGCGGCCTACGTCATCGAGGTCGGCTACAGCCTCGACAATCCCACGGCCGCCGCCGCCGTCGCGAACGCGGTGGCGGACGCCTACGTCGCCACGCAGCTGGAGAACCGGTCGCAGATCTGGAAGGTCGCGGGCGAGTGGATCCTGCCGCGGCTGAAGGAAATGCAGCAGCGCGCCAGCCAGGCCTCCCGGGAAGCCCAGACCTACAAGGCCGAGCACGCCATCATCGATCTCGGCAAGCGCGGCCTGGTGGGCGAGCAGCAGCTTGAGGAGCTGAACACCGCGGTCGCCTCCGCCCGGTCCAGGACCGTGGATGCCCGCGCCACCCGCGACCAGATCCACATGCTGCTCGCCTCCGACATCGCCGATCCGGGCATCACCGAGGCCTTCAAGGACACGGTGATCATCCAGCTGCGCAAGCAGTATGTCGACCTGGTGCAGCGCGCCGACGACCTGAAGCGCCGGCTCGGCTCCGATCATGACGCGGTCACGGCGATCCAGAAGGACGTGCTGGCGGCCAAGCAGTCCCTGCGCGCCGAGCTGGAGCGCCTCGCAGCCTCGCTGGACCGCGACTACGAGGTCGCCAAGTCCCGGGAGGACAGCATGACGGCGTCCTTCGACGCGCTGATCTCGAAGACGCTCGTGACCAGCGAAGCGCGGGTGAAGGCCAAGGAGCTCGACCGGGCGGCCGAGACTTACGACCAGATCTACACGAACCTGCTCAGCCGCTACATCGACGCCGTCAACCAGCAATCCTACCCGCAGCCCTCCGCCCACGTGATCACCCCGGCGAGCATCCCGGAGCGCCCAAGCGCGCCGCGCGGCGGCCTGATCGTGTTGCTCGGCATGCTGGTCGGGGCCGGGCTCGGGGTGAGCGGTGCCTTCGCGCGGCACTGGTTCGACCGGACCCTCCGGGTGCCGGGACAGCTCACCGGCCAAGGCCTGCCCTGCCTGGCTGCGCTGCCCGAGCTGCGGCGCGAGCCGGGCTACCGGGCCGCCCTGTCGCTGGCACAGAACCATGCCAGCGAATCCCTGCGGCCGGCGAGCGTCGAGGCGTTCAAGGCCGGCGCCGTGCGGTTCATGCCGCAATCGGTCTTCGTCGAGCGCCTGCACAGCCTGAAGACGCATCTGCTCGGCAACGACCGCCGCGGCCCGGTCTTCGCCATCGGGGTGACCTCGGTCGGGGCCGGCACCGGCAAGACCACCTTCGCGAGCAACTTCGCCCAGCTGCTGGCGCGCTCGCGCTCGGCCACCGCGAGCCGGATCCTGCTGATCGATGCCGACGTGCGGCAGGCGACCCTGTCGCGCCTCAACCAGGCCGCCGACCAGCCCGGGCTGCTCGACGTGCTCGCCGGCCGCTGCGGCACCGAGGAGGCGGTCCGGCACCCGCTCGGGGAGGTCCGCCTGCTCGCCTGCGGCAGTCTCCTCCCGGGCGACCCGCATTTCAGCGACCTGATGACCCCGGAGGCCATCGCCGGCCTGGTCCGCGACGAGCGCACCCATCTCGACCGCATCATCGTCGACCTGCCCCCGGCGGACGAGCTGCCGACGCTCCGGCCGCTCCTCGACATGCTGGACGGGATGATCCTCGTGGCCGAGGCGGGCAAGACCAACATCGACGACGTGGTGGCCGCCGTCCAGGACCTCGAATCCGCCGGCTGCACCGTGCTGGGCGTCGTGCTCAACAAGACCAACGCCACCCCGGAGGTCCGGCGCGGCACGATCGTGAACGCCCTAGTCCGCCGGACAACGGCCGCGGCCGCCCCGATCCGGCTCACCCGCTCCTGGCGGCGCCGCCCGGCCGCCGACGTCACCGATTCGGGGGCCTCCGCGTGACGGTGTTTCGCCAGGCGGAGCGCGCGCCGGCGCAAGGAAGGCTGAACGTGCTCTCCTCCCCCCTGCGGGGAGGAGTTGGAGGTGGGGGTGGCCCAGAAGGCACCGCCGCGTTTCATCCGGCACCACCCCCACCCCTGGCCCCTCCCCGCAAGGGGGAGGGGAAAACGCGGGGTGTTTCAACCGCGGGATCCCTGAACGGCTCCGCTGCGCTCCGCCACCTCACGATGGGGGAGTTTGGTGGGATGGCCGGTGCTTGGTGCCACACGCCATGACCCAGACCCACCCCGAAACCGCACGGCTCGGCCGGGTCGCCTTCTTCGGCCATGACCGGATCGAGCCGACGATCCGGAAGCGGGTCGGCGCCATCCGGGATACCGGCTGGTCGGTGGTCGAATACATGTTCGTGCGGGCGCGGGCCGGCCTGGCCGATCCCGTGATCGCCGGCGACGTGGTTCCCCTCGGCCAGACCGTGGACCGGCATTACGGCAAGCGGCTGCCGCTGCTCGCGCTCGGGATCGTCCGGGCGCTCGCGCGCTGGCGCGACCTGCGCGCCGCCGACGTGGTCTATGTCCGCAATCTCGACATGGCCCTGGTGGCCTGGGCCTCGGCCCGGCTCGCGGGCAGCCGCGCGCCCCTGGTCTACGAGGTGCTCGACATCCAGCGGCTGATGGTGCGGCCGGACCGGGTCGGGCGGATCGCCCGGGCGGTCGAGCGCTGGATCCTGGGCCGCAGCGCGCTGCTCGTCGTCAGCTCGCCGGACTTCGTGACCCGGTATTTCGCGCCGGTCCAGGGCTTCTCCGGCCCCTGGCACCTGCTCGAGAACAAGGTGATGGCCCACCGCCTCGCCGAGGTGGCGCACCGGCTCGATCGGGGCCGGGTCGCAGGGCCGCCCTGGGTGATCGGCTGGTTCGGCACGCTGCGCTGCCGCCGGAGCATGACGATCCTGGCGGCGGTCGCGCGGGCGCTCGGCAATTCGGTGCGGATCGTCATCGCGGGCCGGCTCTCCGAGGAGGATATCGACCCGCAGGATTTCGCCGCGACGCTGAGCCGGCATCCGAACATGGCGTTCCGCGGCCCCTACGCCAATCCGGGCGAGCTGCCCGACATCTACGGCGGCGTCCACTTCAGTTGGGCGGTCGATTACTTGGATGACGGGCTGAACTCGGACTGGCTGCTGCCGAACCGGCTCTACGAGGGCGGCCTGTGCGGGGCGCTGACGCTGGCGCGGGCCGAGACCGCCACCGGCCGCTACGCCGCGGCCGAGGGGTTCGGCTGGGCGTTCCCGGAGCCGCTGGCGGACTCGGTGATCGCGTTCCTGCGCACCCTCGACAGCCAAGCCTACGCGCAGATGCAGGGTGGCCTCCTCGCCTGCGAGACCGCGAAGTTCGTCGATACGCACGGCATGCGGGATCTGCTGGCGCGGGTCGCGTGAGGGGCCCGGCGCGTCGGGTCGCGGGACGAGATCCGACGCGCCGGCGGCGGCAATGGACGTCTATCCGCAGCCAGCACGCGCGCGCTCTCCCCTCTGCTGGGGCGGGAGACGCGCTTCGGGGTGACCGTTGCGCCTCATCCGGCAGCCCTGGCCCCGATGGACCGAGCCGGCCTCTCCGCGCCCCGCCGCGATCGATCCCGGACACCTTAGACGCCCGCCGACGAATCGCCCCCCATCGCCGCATCCGGCGCGGCTCTGATTCGCCCCCGAACGGGCCGTCATGTGGCCCGGATGCGTCGAGTCGCCTAAAAAAATCAGTCCCTATAGACCCGATAGTCGGCGAAACCTGATCTTTAGGCGCCTTATCGCTCAGGACCGGCACGCAGGCTAGAATCGGATCTGAACCGGCAAAATGGAACAGCACACACGGATTCCGATGACTGAATTCGTCACGCGAAACCGCCACTCCCATGGACGGAAACACCGGATTTGCGGGCTTGATATTACCGCCTGCCAAAACTTGAGGTCCGTCACTGCGATACCGGCGCAATGCCCAGCCGAACAGTCGCACACATGAAAAGACCTAGCGAATATCGGCCAAGATCTTTTCGAGACGTCGCGCCCGATTGAACGATCCCCTACGTACGTAGTCCGTGATTGAATTAACGTGCGTAGAAATTTAATCAAATAGGCGCTGACAGGGTATTTACAGCGCATTTTACGAAAGTTAGCATTATATCCGCGGTCATCGAGAACCTTTCCAGTAAGGCGCCGAGTCGACCGCAATTACCAGTGTCACGCCCAAGGCGCGGTCATTGGGTTCCCAAGTCACCGTCCGACAATGGGCTTCCTGCGAAAGGAGGTAACTTCTTATGGCCAGTCTTGGTACTCGAGACGAGCGCATCATCGTTGATCGGGACAGTCTCCAGACCCGTAGCGGCGTCTCGGGGGTGCAGGTCTCGGGGATGCAGGGCGGTGACGGTCCGGCCGTCATCGAGCGGCGGGACCCGACCCTGGCCCGCACGAACCGCATCGTGATCATCGATCGGCGGCAACTCGTCGGTCGATGCCTCGCGGCGTCCCTCCGGGAAGCCGACAAGGATACGGTGTTCGAGGTCTTCCCGGACATCGAGAGCTGGAAGCGCCAGACGCCGTTCGCGGCCGCCAACGTGGTCGTGCTGTGCCGGCCGGACGGCAACCTCTCGGAGGCCGCGTGGGCCGAGATCACCCGGGAGCTGGCGCTGCTGCAGGGCGAGGTCGACGCCCCGCCGGTGGCAGTGATCTCGGACGGGGAGAACCTCGACCAGATCGTGCGCATCATCAAGCTCGGGGTGAAGGGCTACATCCCGACCACGACCTCCGTCGACATCGCGCTGCAGGCGCTCCAGCTCGTTCAGGCGGGCGGCGTGTACATCCCGGCGGAATGCCTGTTCCCGCTGCTGGCCAGCATCAAGGTCGAGGAGCCGGTCGAGGCCGGCGAGGACGAGATCTTCTCCCCCCGCCAGCTCTGCGTCGCCCGGGCCCTGCGCAAGGGCACGCCCAACAAGATCATCGCCTACGAACTGAACATGTGCGAGAGCACCGTGAAGGTTCACGTCCGCAACATCATGAAGAAGTTGAAGGCGAAGAACCGGACCGAGGTCGCGTACCTGACCAACAAGTATTTTCTGCGCGAGGATTCGAGCCTCGCCACCGTGAAGGCTCCGGCGGCCTGAGCGACGCCTGACGCAGACCCGACGACACAGAGCCGTGCCCGATCGCGCCGCGATCCGGCACGGCTCTTTGTTTGGGCCTGCCCCGGCCGGCCGATCCGGCGACCGGGGCAGGCGTTTCAGCCGACGGCGCGGAGCGGCAGGACAATCTCCCGATCCGAAGCCGGCGCCTCGGCACGGCCGACGCTGCTATAGGAGAACCCGTGCTGCCGGGCCTCCTCGGGCCGGTAGACGTTGCGCAGGTCCACCAGGATCGGCGCCCGCATCGTGGCGCGCAGCCGCGCCAGGTCCAGCGCCCGGAAGGCGTTCCACTCGGTGACGATCACCAGGGCGTCCGCGCCCGCCGCGCACGCGTAGGCATCCTGCGCGAAGTCGACCCCGGGCAGGAGCGGCCGGGCCTGCTCCATCCCCTCCGGATCGTAGGCGCGGACCTGCGCGCCGGCATCCTGCAGGCCGGCGACGATCGCGAGCGCGGGCGCGTCGCGCATGTCGTCGGTGTTCGGCTTGAAGGTCAGGCCCAGCACCGCGATCGTCTTGCCCCGCACCCCGCCGCAGGCCCGGATCACCTTGCGGGCCATGCCGCGCTTCCTCTGGTCGTTGACCGCCACCACGGTCTCGACCAGCCGGAGCGGCGTCCCGGCATCCTGGGCGGTCTTGACGAGCGCCAGCGTGTCCTTCGGGAAGCACGAGCCGCCATAGCCCGGCCCGGCGTGGAGGAACTTGCCGCCGATCCGGTTGTCGAGCCCCATGCCGCGGGCGACCTGCTGGACGTCGGCGCCGACCTGCTCGCACAGGTCCGCGATCTCGTTGATGAAGGTGATCTTGGCGGCCAGGAACGCGTTGGCGGCGTATTTGGTCAGCTCGGCGGTGCGCCGGGACGTCACCAGGATCGGCGCGGCGTTCAGGTAGAGCGGCCGATACACCTCGCGCATCACCGCCTCGGCGCGGGCATCCTCTGTGCCGACCACGATGCGGTCGGGGCGCTTGAAATCGGAGATCGCCGCGCCCTCGCGCAGGAATTCCGGGTTCGACACCACGGCGAACGCGGCGTCCGGCCGGATCTCGCGGATGATGCGCTCGACCTCGTCACCGGTGCCCACCGGCACGGTCGACTTGGTCACCACCACGGTGAAGCGCGTCAGCGCCCGGGCGATGCTGCGGGCCGCCTGATGGACGTAGGACAGGTCGGCGAAACCGTCGCCCCGGCGGGACGGCGTGCCCACCGCGATGAACACCGCGTCCGCCTCCGCAACCGCGGCCTCCAGATCGACGACGAAGGAGAGCCGGCCCTGGCGGACGTTCTCGGCGACCAGCGCGTCGAGTTCGGGTTCGTAGATCGGGATCCGCCCGGCCTTCAGCGCGTCGATCCGGTCGCGATTGCTGTCGACGCACACGACCCTGTGGCCGAAATCGGCCAGGCACGCCCCCGAGACCAGCCCGACATAGCCCGACCCGACCATCGTGATGTTCATGCTTGCCGTGTCCTTGCCTCGTCGCACCGCGAACGTCCGGATGTCCCGCTCTACGGCGCGGCCATCGCGGCGGCACCTCAGGACTAAGGCGTAGGGGCGGTCGGCGGGACGGCGTACCCTGCCGCGATGATCCGGCCGGCCCCCCCCGCCCCCCCGAGGACCGCCAGCAGGCTGCCAGAGGGCCGCGAGGGGGCCGCGAGGGGGCCGCCACGAGACCGGGCGCGATACCTCGCTTGGCTTAGCCCCCGCAGATCCCGCGATGTTCGGGATACCTGCGCGAGATCAACCAGCCTAAAAGCTAAGTCTTTTTCTCTTCTTTAAGGGCTGGAAGCCGGGGTGTTTAGGCGGGCAAGATCGCAGGGCCAAACGCTCCGGGGGACTTTGGCTGGGGAGAGTCCATTTGGCCGCGCGCTTCTACTTCGAGCTAGCCAACGCCGAGATCACGTTCCACGACACGACCGGCGTCGAGGCCACCGACCTCGCGGAGGCCCTGTTCGAGGCGCGCAGCGTCATCGCCGAGATGGCCGACGCGATCGCCGAGGACCATCCGGGACCGCCCTGGACCCTGCTCGTGCGCGACGAGGCCGGCTGGCTGGTGGGACGCCTGCCCGTCCGGAAATGACCGGACCTGGGCTTTACCAATCGTTAACCATTCGTTCGGAGGATCGGGCCGCGCCGGAGCCTCGTCCGGGATGTCGGTTCGACGACGCGGCGCCGCGAGTTTGATGGGGCATCGCCGTTTCCCGAGAACCGGCGACCGCGTCTCGGGACGATGCGCGCAAGCAAGGGCAGACATGGCCATTTCGACCCCCGCGCCCTCCCAGGATCTGAGCACCGCGGCGCTGGCGGATGCCGCCGCCACCGACATGGCCGGCGCCGCCCAGGCCCTGGCCCGCGCCGGTGATCCCGAGACTGCCGAGGTGCTTCGCGTGATGGCCCGGCACAACCGGGTGCTGGCGCTCAAGCTCCGGGCGACGCAGGGCGCCGCACAGGACCGGATGGGCCTGGTCCGGATGTTCTGATTCGGGAACGCTGCGGGTCTCCCGGGCCCGCCCTCGCCCGGACGAACGCCACCCCAGCCCCGTCACGCAGCCCGCATGGTGGCGAGGAAGCGGCCGACCTCGGCGGAGAGCTGCTCGGACTGGCGCGACAGGCCGGTCGCCGCCGAGAGGACGTTGCTGGCCGCTTCGCCGGTCTGCTCGGCCGCCCCCGCGACCCCGACGATGTTGCCGGTCACCTCCTTTGTCCCGGCGGTGGCCTGGGCGATGTTGCGCACGATCTCCTGCGTCGCCGCCCCCTGCTGCTCCACCGCCGCGGCGATCGAGCTCGCCACCCCGTTGATCTCACGGATCCGGTTCGTGATCGTGCCGATCGCGCCCACCGCCTCGCCGGTCACGCCCTGGATCCGGCCGATCTGGCCCGCGATCTCCTCGGTCGCCTTGGCGGTCTGGCCGGCGAGTTCCTTGACCTCGGTGGCGACGACGGCGAAGCCCCGTCCCGCCTCGCCCGGACGTGCCGCCTCGATCGTGGCGTTGAGGGCCAGCAGGTTGGTCTGGCTGGCGATCGCCGAGATCATCTGCATCACGTCGCCGATCCGGCTGGCCGCCGCGCTCAGCTCGGCCACGAGGGCGGCGGTCTGGTCGGCCTCGCCGACCGCCTTCTGGGCCAGGTCGCTCGAACCCTGCACCTGCCGGCCGATCTCCCGGATGGAGCTGCCGAGCTCCTCGGTGGCGGCCGCGACCGTGGTGACGTTGACCGCAGCCTCTTCGGCCGCCGCCGCCACCGTGCCGGACTGGCTGCCGGCCTCCTGGGCGATATCGGTCATCGCCCGGGCGGTGGCCTGCAAGTCGGTCGCCGACGACGCGACCTGCTCGACGATGCCGGCGACCGCCTGCTCGAAGCTCTGGGCAAGGTCCAGCCGGGCCCGCCTGCGCGCGGCGGCGGCGGCGATGTCGGCGGCCCGCTTGCGCTCGGCCTCCTCGGCGGCGGTGCGGGCGACGCTCGCCTTGATGCCCTCGACGGCGCGCCCGACGGCGCCGATCTCGTCGCCGCGCTGCGCCTCCGCGATGGTGGCGTCGATCTCGCCCTTCGCCATGCGCTCCAGGACGGCGACGAGGCTCCCGAGCGGCCGCGTCACGCCGAACACGATGATGGCAGCCGAGAGGCTAAGGGCGGCGAGCAGGCCGGCCACCGCAGAACCGATCAGGACCAGCTTGGCTTGCTTGGCCGCGGCCTCGGTGGCGTTCTTGCCGTCGGCGAGCCGTGCATCGACCCGCCCCTCGTAGACCCGTGCGGTCTCTTCGAACCGCTTCGCGATCGGTTTACTGGTCTCCATGGCCAGCTGCGTCGCGGCACCGCGATCATCCCTGAGGGCGAGGGCATTGGACCTGTCCAGGACGTCATAATACGCGCGCGTGATCGCTCCGATCTCCAGCAGCAGATCCCGGACCTCCTTCTTCAAGGATCCCGCAGCCAGCGTCTGGATGTTGTCGGCCGTGCGTTTCACCGCCGCCTTGTACGTCGTCTCGAAATCCGAACGTTCGTTGGCCGGCCGGCCGATGAGGAGGTTGCGATTCATGAGGCCGGCCGTCTGGAAGTCCTGGCGCACCTCCGCGAACGCCTCCAGCCGCGCGACGTAATAATCCACCAGAACGTGATTCCGCTCGGTAATGTCGCCCAGTATATTGAGCGTATAGTATATCATGCCGACGCTTATGAGCGCCATGATCAGAAGCGGAACGGACATCTTGTAGGAGATTTTGTATCTTCCCAAGATACACATCTGCACAATCGCTCCCGCCCCTGATCACATCAGTTTAAAATCTCGATGACAAATTTATCAAGTTGCTTGACACAAACATTTGTTGCGAATCAGTATGTGTTCAGCACATGCAAAATCAATGGTTTTGGAAACTATGGAGCTTGGTGAATATGCCACTTGCGGATGAGCTACTGACAAAGACCGGAATTTATCGATGAACCATTCGGGGCGATGACACAGGACCGGAACGAAAATGCGTACCCTGCCCCCCGATCGGTCGACGGAGGCGCGTCATGTCCCAGGGACCGGTCACGGAGCCCCCAGCCCATTCGGCCGCATGCCGGCCGACGCCGTCAGCGATGGGCCGGCATGCGGCATGCGGCGTCGGACGGAGCGCGGGTTTCCCGGTCCGCGGGGTCGAATCAAGATCCATTCCGGCGCCGGGCCAAGCTCGTGGAAACTCAATAAAAATCACTATAGCGCGCATTTTTATTGATTGTTCGCGAGCAGACAGACTGATAGATTTGCAACTTAACGCTTGACAGGGAATCCACCTGCCGTGTCCTCCACAGAAAGCGAGACCAGCGAACGGAGCGCAAGTTTGGCCCTGGATATGGTCGGCCGCGCCTATCTCGCTTTGGCCCTCCTCTACGAGACGGCGCATCCGGGCGAGTTCGAAAGCGCCCAGCAGAAGATCCGAGCGTTCGTCGAGGACAATTTCCGCATCATTCAAGAGACCAGCGGCCGCGAAACACTGGCCGCCGGCACGGTCGAAGGTGCGGCCCACCTCGTGAACAGCGTGCTGGTCGAGGTCGAGGCCAAGATCGCCACGATGATCCGGCCGACGCGATACATGCGCGGCTGAACGCGGCCCGCGGATTGGTCTTGCCGACCGTGCGACTGTTGCCGTTGAGCCATGAGCTCGCAATAAATGTCGCGCCGCACTTCAGTGACGACAATTGACGTGAATGGAAGCGTCGACAGTGTTGATAAGGCATGTTACCCCCAGATAACGGGTGGAAACTAGTTTATCGGCGCTATGAAGAGCAGCGATGATTTCGGCCAGAGCTCACGCAGCGCAGATGTTGCGCTCGAGGTTTTGGTGCGCGCCTATCATGCCTTGGCAGTCGTCTATGAACTCTCGAGTCCCGGAGCCTACCTGGCACTTCATGGGAAGATGATGCCGTACCTGCTGGACAGCTTCCAGGATGGGGCGGCGGCGCAATCCGGCGACCCGCAAATCACCGAACTGTTCAGTGCCGCTCTGGAGCGGGTGCGCTGCGCCCTCGACGACGTCCAATGCGACGTGTCGGCGGTCCGGACGCGGAACGGCGAGCGCGATCACTGACGAACCCAGCCGGTCGCGCGCTGGGAGCGACGTCCCGAAAGGTGGCTGCCGGCTTTCGGGGTGCGGCCCATCGAACAGCGCGCGCGGCCCATCCCGGCGTCAGGGGCGAGCCCGATCGCGCCGCTCGCAGGAACGGCCCTAGCGCGCCGGCCGCAACAGCGGCCCCGGCCCGAGCAGGAGGCGTGGCGCCCCATCCCCCTCGGGCGCGCGGTCCGGGACGAGCCGCGCCAGCTTGGCCGCCAGGGTCTCGGACAGGATGTGCCGCCAGGCCCGGGGCGCGTGGAGCAGCTCGCGCAGGGCGGCCGCGTAGCCATGGGAGCGCCGGCGGTCGAGGACGCGCCGGTGCTGCCATTTCCGCATCGTGGCGTCGCGATGGGCCCGCAGGGCCTTGCGGGCGTCCGGCGCGAGCCCCGACTGGGCGATCATCGCGTCGTCGAAGGTGATGATCGCCCCCAGATCGTCGGTCCGGTGCTGGGCGCTCAGCGAATCCGCGCGCTCGATCGCGACGTAGCCGCAGGGTGCCGTCACGGCGAACACGGCGCCCGCCGCCAGGGCCTCGACATAGAGGGCGTAATCCTCGCCGAGCCGCAGCCGTTCGTCGTAGCGCAGGCCGTGGCGCTGCAGGAACGACCGGCGCATGATCGGCTTCAGGAACCCGAGTTCCCGCCGGTGCTCGCCCGCGCGTCCGATGTTGCCGGCGACGAAGGCCGCGAGCGAGAGCCGCAGCGGCTGGCCGGGCCCGGTCACGAGGCCGGCGACGGTGGCGGCGTTGCCCCGGACCAGGACGATGTCGTCGGCGATCAGGTCCCAGGAGCGAGGGGCGGCCAGGAGCCGGCCCAGGCGCCCATCCAAAAAATAATCGTCGGCGTCGAGGACGCAGAGGAGCCGCGCGGTCGCGACCGCCAGGGCGGCGTTGCGCGCGGCCGCCGGCCCGGCATTGCGCGTCAGCCGCAGCAGCTTCAGCCTGCCGGAGCCGTCGCCGGCGGCCTCGGCGACCGCGCTGGTCCGGTCCGTGGAGGCGTCGTCGACGACGATGACCTCCGCGACCTCCGGCTGCCGCAGGGCCGAGGCGACCGCGGTCGCGATGGTGGCCTCGGCGTTGCGCGCCGCGATGATGACGCAGACATCCGCTTCGTCGGGCTGGGCCTGGACGCTTCGCACCGGACAACTCCAAACGCCTTCGGCCGGCGGGGCCGGACGACCATTCCGCAGGCTAGGCAGCCCGCGCGCGAGACGCGAGATCGTCCAAAAGGAGGGTTCGGGCGCCGGGTCCGCTCGTCCGAAAGATCACGGCTCCGCCGACCGGTCGCGTCGATACTCCCGCCGGACTGCCCGAATGCGCTTCAGGCGAGGATGTGAGCATGACGAGACCGCGCCGCCCGATCCGCCGCGCCTGCCTGGCGGCGACCCTGCTGCTGCCGGCCCTGCCGGTCGCCGCCGGGGACGACGCCCCCAAACCCGCCGGCCCGGCCCCGGCCTTCCAGGGCGGCGGCTCCTTCGTCGAGACCTTCGCCAGCCTCGGCGACCGGCGCTGGTACGTGTCCGATGGCTGGGTCAACGGCGATCACCAGGGCTGCACGTGGTCGCACCAGCGCGTCCAGATCCCGACGCCGGGGGAACTGACCCTCAGTCTGACCGACAGCCCCTACAAGGACCGCGCCTTCAGCTGCGCCGAGATCCAGACCAAGGCGCGCTACGGCTACGGCACCTACGAGATCCGGATGCGCGTGGGCGCGGCCTCGGGTCTCGTCTCGGCGTTCTTCACCTATAACGGCCCGGAGGACGGCGACCGCAGCACCAACGACGAGATCGACTTCGAATTCCTGGGCAAGGACCCGAAGGGCGTCCAGCTCAACTACTTCACCGGCGGCGCCGGCGAGCACGAGACCGTCGAGAGCCTCGGCTTCGACGCCTCGACCACCATGGCCGATTACGCGCTGGAATGGCTGCCCGACCGCCTGCGCTGGTCGGTCAACGGCCGGCTGCTGCGCGAGGTGCGAGCCCGGCCCGACAAGCCGATCCCGTCGCATCCCGGCAAGATCATGCTCGCCATCTGGATCGGCCAGGGCCGGGACATCGAATCCTGGCTCGGGCCGGCGCGCTACCCGGGCCGGCCGATCGCCGCCACCTTCGAGCGCATCGCCTTCACCAAGCTGGGCGACCCGTGCGGCTTCAAGGGTTCGATCGCCTGCCGGTAGAGCGGTCCCCACCGGCTGGATCGGCTCCGCGGGCGCGCGCATCGCCGTGCGCGCCCGTCGCGCGTCCGCCCGAGGATGGCAGGACGGGGCGTGGTGCCGCAGGCCGCCCATTTGCGGAACGCTAACGAAGCGTTAACCATACCTCCGGCAGGCTGAGGCCCGCGGTCACTGCGGGGCCCCTACGATGTCCGGGTACAGTCTTCTCGTCGCACTCTATGCCGTCGGTTTCGTGGAGTTCTGGCGCCTGTGCGTGCTGGCCCCCGCGGCGCATGACGATCCGGCCTGACGGGCGCGGATTTCAGCGGCTGCCGCGCTGGCGCAGGACCGCCGGGAGGGTGCGCAGCAGGATCGCGAAATCCCGGCGCAGGCTCCAGCGGCTGGCATAATCCAGATCCAGCGCCACACGCTCGGCATAGGTGGTGTCCGAGCGCCCCGAGACCTGCCACAGCCCGGTCAGCCCCGGCGGGACCGAGAAGCAGGCCGCGAACGCCGCGCCGTAGCGGGCGACCTCGCCCTGCACGATCGGGCGCGGCCCGACCAGGCTCATCTCCCCGCGCAGCACGTTCCAGAGCTGGGGCAGCTCGTCCAGCGAGGTCTTGCGCAGAACCTGGCCGAGGCTCGTCACCCGGGGATCCCGGGTCAGCTTGTGCGTCGCCTCCCACTCGGCGCGGGCGTCCGGATGCGCCGCGAGATGCCCGGCCAGGATCGCGTCGCCGTCCGGAACCATCGAGCGGAATTTCAGGCATCCGAAGGGACGCCCGTGCCGGCCGAGCCGCATGTGCCGGAAGATCGGGGCGCGTCCGTCGCTGCCCCAGATCAGCAGGGCGATGAACAGCAGCAGCGGCAGCAGCAGACACAGGGCCGTCAACGCGACCGCGGTATCGAGTGCACGCTTCGTCGTCCAGCCGAGTCGGAGCCGGAATCGCACGGGGGATGCGACCGGCAATGTGTTGACCAACGCTTCGTTGATCGTCTCGACCATATGGTGCGGCGACGATGGGGTGATGGAGGTGGGGGTTCCAACCGGGCGCAGCATGGCGGCGGCTCCTCACTCGGTGCGAAAGGTGCAAGAGACAGTGCGCGATGTGATCGAAAGCGGGGATTCCATGCGGCCGGACAGGAAGCCGCCGGGACTGGACAAATATTGGGCACGTGAATGTCTAGAGATATTGGCACGTCCGGGGACTTGCGTGTTACAACTGCACATAGCCGGCCGAATCGCCAGTGGAGATAAGTAATTGCTGGTCCTACTGGTCTTCGCTGCCCTGATCGGCGGCGCGGTCGGCTTCGCGTTGGGCCTGCTGCAGGGCTGGCTGGCCGCGCTGCTGGCAGCCCAGGCCGGGGCCGCATGCGCCGTGGGCTTGGTCATCCTGCTCGGGATGCGCCGGTGAGCGTCGCGAATCGGTCGGACCGTACGGCCGGACATCGCGCAGCGACGCCCCGAGGCTGCCTGCGGCCGGGAGCGCCGCAGGATATCGCATCTTCCGCGGGCCGGCGTATGTGAGCGATGACCGTTCACATCAGTGTTCCACCCGGAATCGGACGGGCCATCGCGATCATACCCCACTTCGATATTGTTAAACAACCCTAAACGGGGCCTCGCCAATGCCGAATACAGCAATGCGGCAGATGTTCGAGCGGCCTTGCCTACGCCGATCGAGGTAGGCCGCCCTCGCACAGGGACGGCCTAGACAGCGGGATCGACGCGGACGAGGCGTGCATGAATCCGGCAGAGCGCCGTATCCTCGGGTTCGACGGCCTGCGGGCTGTGGCCTTCCTGATGGTCTTCGTGAGCCACAAGGTGCCGAGCCCGCGCACCGAGGCGGCCGGCAGCGCCGGGGTCTGGCTGTTCTTCGTGATGAGCGGCTTCCTGATCGTCCGCATCCTCGCGGCATCCCGCGCACGCATCGATGCCGGCGCGGCGACGCCGATGGACAGCCTGCGGGTGTTCTACCGGAACCGATTCGCCCGCATCGTGCCGGTCTATTACGTCTTCCTGTTCGTGCTCTACGCGACCCCGCTGGGCGGCCCGCTGCACCTCGGCGACGAAGCGTTCAAGCTCTCGACGTGGCTGTACGCGACGAATGTCTACATCGAGCGGCACGGCTGGGGGACGGAACTCGGGCACCTCTGGAGCTTGGCGGTCGAGCAGCAATTCTACCTGCTGTTCGCCCCGGCAGCCCTGTTCCTGCCGCGGCGCCATCTCGGGGCACTGTGCGGCGCGCTCGTCGGTGCCAGCGTACTGATGCATGTCGCCCTGTGGTCGACCGGCGCTTCGCGGGTGAGCTTGGACGTCGACACCCTGGCCAATCTCGGGCTGATCGCGCTCGGCGGCCTGGCCGGGCTGCGCGCGCCGCCCCTGCCGGGATGGCTCCGGAGCGATGCCGCGCTGGTCGCCGTGCTGGCCCTGTTCCTGACCCTGCCGCTCCTGGCCGGGGAGACCGGCCGATGGCTGCTCGTCGGGCGCCTGAGCGGGGGGCTCGCGGCGCTCTTGCTGCTGCAGATCGTTCAAGCCCCGGAAAGCCGCGTGGTGGCGCTCCTGGACAGCGTCTGGCTACGCCGGATCGGCGTGATCAGCTACGGCGCCTACCTGTTCCACGTGCCCCTGCACGCGGACCACGTACTGTCGGCGCTCGGGCTGCCACTCGCCGCGCCGCGCTCCGTCACCCTGGGGCTCGATCTGGCGCTGACCCTGCTGCTGGCGGAGGCCTCGTGGCGGCTCCTCGAATCCCCGGCCCGCCGGATCCTGCGGGCCCCGACGCGGACGGTTCGGCGCCCCGCGCTGATCACGCCGCTGTAGAGGTCAGGGTTCCGACAGGTCCGTGACCATTTGCGGGTGCAGGCAGCGCCCTGCCTCACCGAAGCACCGTCCCGATCCCCCCGCAGGCGCGGCCGTGTCCGGTGAGAGCCGACCGCGGCCGCGCCACCACAAGGACCGGCATCGGATTTCGGATCCGGATTCGGCGGCCCCTCCATGGGGCAGCCGGCGATGGCCGAACGACCCCGGTCCGCCCAAGTGGATAAATAATGTTTCCTGCCGAAACCGGAAGATGCGCAGCAAAATCCGGAAATACTACAGATACGCCAGGATAAACCCACGGCCAGACCCGAATTTTACCCCGGATACATCTTGCCTTGACTCGAAAATGCTTCACGGTCTTTATAACAGGCAGCGAGGTGAGGAGCCGCAAAGCGGCTCGTCCTGGATCATGATGATCCTGCGCGCGACTTTGGCACAACATTTCCCGTCCGCGATCCCGTCCGGGTGGGCCTCACCCAGCGCAAGCCTCCGAGGGGCACACCGGGCGTCGCAGCGGCTCCCTCGTGGATGCTGACGCGGGCGCATCGAAGCGCGGGGGGATCACAACCTCGCGCGGGCTTCGAGCCTCAGGTGCCCTCGATCATGCCGCGCGCCATCGGCTGGGCGGATCGCCGCGTCCGATGACCGCCCACAGGTCTTTCATCGCGCATGGCGCGCAGCATCCGTGCCCGCGCGGCCGGAGCGGAACGGTTCGGAGGCGAAGCGATGAACCTCGTCGGGTCTGCACCGTCCCCTCAAGCCAACACGCTGATGCTGTTGCAGATCGACACGTCCCTGAAGGCCCGCTCGGCACAGGAGGACGCCGAGACCGATCCGGTCTCGCTGGCAGCCGCGACAGCGCTCCAGGTGCTGGATCCGCGATCCGCCCCGACCCTGTCGACGCGGACCAGCGATGCGATCCTGTCTCTGGCTCACAAGATCCCCCACGGCCGGAACAACATCTACATGCTCGGGGGAATCGACGAGAGCGCGATGCTCACGGACGAGGCCTTCGCCAAGACGCTGGCGGCCACGCCTGCGCGCTACATGGAGGCCATGAAGGGCTTCGGAGCGGCCCGCTGGGTCTGGCGTCCCGAAATCCACCGCTCGGGCGCCGATTTCTTCGCGGCCCTGTCCAGGGCCATTCCGCGCGACTTCAAGGACCCCAATTCGATGGCGAACGCACTGTTCGTGAACAAGTCCGCCAAGATCGTGCGCGCCATTGACATTCCGGCCGCCAAGATGGTGTCCGGATATTACGACATGTACAACGATAAGAACGAGTACATCGGAACAGTTCGGCGACGGGAATGCGACCCCGCCTATCTCGGGGCGCTCGAGGCCGGCAACCCCGACCTGCGGATCGCGCCCATCTATTTCGGCAACGATGCCGTCTTGGTCATCTGGGCGGACGCACTCGTCCGGCGGACCAATCCTGATGCGCTCAGGCGCCTGAAATTGCCTACCGCCTGATCGGCAACCGCGCCAGCAGGGTCCCGGTCGCGTCCCGCACCACCAGCGTCCAGGCGGTACCGAGAGCGTCGGCACAGACCTCGCCCGCCATCTCCTGAATGACGCTGCGCGCCTCGGCCAGAACCTCGGCGAGATCCGCCGCCTCCACGCCCTCGCGGTCGCGGATCGTCTCCGTGCCGTTCTCGACATCGAAATAGAACCGGATAGGCACCGAGATCCCCCGTGATTGATGCCCTCGGAGGGCCGTCCGTTCGTGGCTGCGCGGCCCGGCTGCGCCCGACAGCAATCATCTGGAGACATAAAGTTTAACAAATATCAAAGCTGATTTCGCCAGCCGCGTGGCAATAATGTCTGATTTTTTCATGCATAGCACAATATAGGTATCGATCATTGTCCATTTGATCATGGCGGCCGGGCGGAATGCGGTATCGTCCCTTCCCGCGGGCAGGCCGGCAGCCCGCCGGCGTAATGGGCGGCCGAAAAAATCCGGCCCGCCCCGGGTCTCGGCCATCCCCCGCAATGAGACGGTACGACCACGCCCCTACGCCCTTTGAGCGTCGTGCGCCGAGGCGGCTTCGCGGCATGCTCGGCTTCGGCGCCCCGTTGGATTCTCGGGGGCGGCAAGCAGGACCAGTGATGGCGAAGCAGATCGTGGCCGATGCGCGGGATGCGCCCGTGGACGTCTCGTTCCTCATGGCCGCCCACAATGCGGCCCTCTGGATCGAGACGGCGATCCGCTCGGCCCTCGACCAGGCCGGCGTCGCGGTCGAGATCCTGGTGGTGGACGACGGCTCGGTGGATGGCACCGCGTCCGTGCTGGCGCGGCTGGCGGCGGACGACCCGCGCATCCGCCGGATCCCCCTCAACGGGGCGCAGCCCGGCGCGCCGCGCGGGCCCTCGGCCGCCCGGAACGCCGCCCTCGGGGCCGCCCGGGGCCGGTGGCTGGCGATCCTCGACGCGGATGACCTGATCGTCCCGGACCGGACCCGGACCCTGCTGGATCTCGCCGCGGCCACGGATGCCGACCTCATCGCCGACAACCCGATCCCGTTCGCGGGTGGCTTCGATCCGCGCGGCGCCGGCATGCTGGAACGCGGCCGGGAGCCCTACCTGTTCACGGTCGCGCTCGCGCCGTACCTCACCAGCAACCGGATGCTCACCCCGGGGGTGAAGCTCGGCTATCTCAAGCCGATGCTGCGCGCCGATCTCGTGCGCCGGCACGGCCTGCGCTACGACGCCGATGTCCGGATCGGCGAGGACTTTTTATTTTGCGTGGCCGCGCTGGCGGCGGGGGCGCGCTTCGTCGTCAGTTCTTACGCCGGCTACGGCTACCGGCGGGGGGCATCCTCGCTGTCCCACCGGCTGCGCCTGCCCGACATCCAGCGCCTCGACGCGGCCTTCGCGGCCTGGGCGCGACACGGGGCGCGATCCGCCGAGGACCGGCGGGCCGCCCACGCCTATCGCGACAGCCTCGCCACCGCGCAGATCATCGCCCGGGTGATCGACGCCGCGCAGGGCGGCCGGTGGCTCCGGGGCGCCGGGCTGGCGCTCGCCCGGCCCCGGGCCTGGCGGTTCCTGACCCGGTCGCTGATGGAGGCGGCGGGCAAGCGCCTCGGCTCAGGCCCGCGCCCCGCGATGCCGGATGCGCCGCCCGTCGGACAGAGGTGAACCGCATGCGCCTGTGCATCTGCATCTGCACCTGCGAGCGCCCGGCGGGGCTCGCGCAGCTTCTCAAGGCCATCGACCGGCAGAGGCTCGGCAGCCTCGCCGATTCCGCCCTGAGGATTCTGGTGGTCGACAACGGGCGCAGCGATGCCGCGATCCCGGTGGTGGAGGCCTACCGGATCGAGGGCCGCTTCCCGATCACCTATGCGCGGGAGCCGGTCCGGGGTCTGGCGGCGGTGCGCAACCGCAGCCTCGATGCCGCCGCCACGCTCGGCGCCGACTGGATCGCCCTGATCGACGACGACGAGGTCCCGGACCCGGACTGGCTGCGCGGCCTGCGCGACACCGCCCGGCGGACCGGCGCCCCGGCCTGCGTCGGCCCGGTGGTGCCGCTCTTCGACCGGCCTCCACCGGCCTGGGCGGTGGCCGGCGGCTTCTTCGCCAAGACCCTGCCGGTCCGCAACGGGCTGGTGGCGGATGCCTACACGGCCAACGCCCTCGTGGACCTGCGGGTGGTGCGGGCGCTCGGCCTGTCCTTCGACATGCGCTTCAACACGATGGGCGGCGAGGACACGTTCTTCTTCCACGCCCTGCTGCGCGCCGGGCACAGGATCGCCTGGGCGCCCGACGCGATCGTGTACGACAGCATCCCGGCCCACCGGATGCGGGTCCGCTGGCTGCTCGCCCGCTGGTATCGCAGCGGCAGCGTCGAGGCCTATCTCGGGCGCCTCCGGCCGGAGACGGTGAGCGGGCGGCTCACCAACGCCGCCCGGGGCCTCGCCCGCCTCGGCGGCGGCCTGGCGCGCCTCGGGATCGCCGGACTGTCGCTCCGGCCCGCCACCCTCATCGGCGGCGGCTACACCCTGTGCCGCGGCGCCGGCCTGCTCGCCGCCGTCCTCGGCCTGAGCTACCGGGAATACCACCCGTCCCGGCACCGGTAGGGTCTCACCGCGTCGCGAACTTGATGCTGAGCGCCGCCTTGGCGACGAGGCCGGGACTGGCCAGCGCGTCGAGATATTGCCGATAGCGCTTGTCAAAGGCGTTCTGGACGACGAACTCGGCTTTGACCCGGTCATCGAAGTCGTAGGACGCGAAGAGATCCACGAGACCGTAGGCTTTCGTCGCCCGATCCTTCGCGCCGCGGGGCAGGTCCGTCCGCGCATCCACGAGGTTCAGACGCGTGCCCAGCTCAAGGTGGTCGCCAAGGAACCGGAAGCCCAGGGTCGTGCTGATCCGGTCCGGCGGCACCGAGAGCAGGGTCTCGCGGGTGGCCCGGTCGCGGCCGTCGGTGTGTGTGGCGGCCAGCGTCACGAAGCCCCCGCCCCAGTCGTAGGTGCCCTCCAGCTCGACGCCCGACAGGTCGGCCTGGGCGAGGTTGCGGTACCGGTACGACTGGACCGGGATCACGCAGGGGAAGCGCCCGGGCCGCGCCGCGCAGATCGAGGCCGGAATGCCCGGGATCGCCGGGACGTAGTAGGTCGGCCCGACGCCCTTCATGTCGATGAAGTTGTCGACCGCGTTGTCGAACACGGCGAGCTTAGCGCGCACCGCGTCGCCCGGGATCAGCACGGCGTCGTAGCGCAGGTTGATGCCGCCCTCGACAGTGTGGGCCACCTCGGGCCGGAGCGCCGGGTTCGGCAGGATCGTGAAGGCCGGGAACGGGTGGATGCCCTGCACCAGGGTCTCGGTGATCGTGGGCGCCCGATAACCCTCGGCATAGGTGCCGTAGAACTCGATCCCCGTGACCGGCGAGATTCCGAGGGTGATCTTGGCCGAGATCCGGTCGCCGCCGGAATGGTAGGCGCCGCCGTCCAGCGCATAGGTGTCGTAGCGCAGGGCGCCGATCACCCGCAGCCAGGGCGCGTACCTCACCTCGTCCTGCACGAAGGCGCCGGCCAGTTCGCGCCGCCCCGAGGGCGTGAAGGCCGCGCCGAACCCGCCGGCTTGGTCGCTGGTCCGGACCCGGTTCTCGACGAAGTCGCCGCCGAAGGTGACGGCGTGGGCGAGCGGACCGGTCTCGAAGCGGGCGGTGTCGTGGGCGTCGAAGCCGGAGGTGTCGATCGTGTAGGTCAACCGGTCCCCCCCTTCGTGCCGAGGCGGCCGTAGGTGCCCCGGGGCGAATCCGCCAAGAAGGTCAGGGCGTTGCGTGTGGTCGTGGTGTAGCCGTTGAGGCTGAGGTCGACGAGCGGCACGTCCGGCCGGGCGAAGCGGTAGCCGAGGCTGTAGGTGTCGGCCTGCACGGCGTTGGCGAAGCGCGCACCCGCGCCGCTGCTGCCGGCATTGGCGAAGTCGAAGCGCTGCAGCAGCGCCGTGCCGCGGATCTCATGGCCGTCCGCCGGCCGCACGGAGAGCTTGGCCAGCCCCGAGGTCAGCGCGTTGCCGGTGTCGCGCACGAGGGTGCCGAAGCCGTCGCGATAGGGATCGTTGGTGCGGTAGGTGAACTGACCGAACAGGTCGGCGGCCTGGCCGATCCGGGCGCCGAGCGCCGAGGTGTTCAGGAACGTCTGGCCGTTGGTCCCGAAACCCTGCTTCTGCACGAAGCCGGCCGTCTCGTCGGGGGCGAGGATGTCGTCGATCGAGCGGGTCCGGAAGGCGACGACGCCGCCGATGGCGCCCGAGCCGTAGATCGTCGCGGTCGGGCCCCGGGTGATGTCGACGCCGCCGACCAGCTCCGGATCGAGGTAGAACACGCCGTTGGCGTTGTGGCCCGAGGTCTGGAAGTCCTGACGGGCACCGTCGATCAGCACGTTGACCCGGCCGAAATCCTGCAGGCCGCGGATGTTGATCGCCTGGGCCGGGTTGGTCTGGCTCTCCTGGGTGATCACGCCCGGCACGTCGCGCAGGATGGTGGAGAGCCGGCTCGGCTGCACCCGCTGGATCTGCGCCTGCGTGACCACGCTGGTCCCGGACAGTGCGTCGATCGCGGGCCCGGCGGTCTTCGTGGCGGTCACCGACACGGAGTCGAGGCTGATCTCGGACTCGGGCTGCGGGCGCCCGGCCGGCGGCGCGGCGGCCGGCTGCGCCTGCGCGGCGGTGAGGGCCAGGAGCGAGACGCCAAGCGCGAACAGCGCGCGGCGGGAAGAATAAGACATGACACGATCCGCGAGGGCACAGTCGAATGGGGCGCTGGCTGGCGGATGGCTGGCTTGCGGTCAGATCTCTTGGGCGCATGCGACAGTTGAGCGCAATCGTCCCCGCGACGCGCCAGATTGCAATGCTTGCAATGTGCCTCTGCAGCACATCACAACATTTCCAGAGCGCGCGATCGGCGATCAGGTTTGTTGCGGAGCGGCAACATTCCGATGCGGCAGGATGAACGGCTGATCCGGGCCGGGGATTTTCCCGACCGGCCAGCGCACCCCGAAGACCCGGGCGATCAGGTCGTCCCGCAGCACGTCCGCGGGTCGTCCGGCGGCGACCAGCCGGCCGGCGTCGAGGACCAGCAGCGTGTCGGCATAGGCAGCCGCGAGGTTGAGATCGTGCAGGATCGCCACCACGGCGACGCCCGAGGCCGCGAGCGCCGCGGCGGCATCGAGGAGCGCGCCCTGGTGGTTCAGATCCAGGCTCGCGGTCGGCTCGTCGAGGAACAGCACCTGCCGGTCGGACACCGTGCGGCCGGCCTCCATCTGGCAGAGCACCCGGGCGAACTGCACCCGGGCCTGCTCGCCGCCCGACAGGGTCGGGTAGGCCCGGGCCGCGAGATGGGTGACGTCGGCCCGGTCAAGGGCGCGGGCCAGGATCGCGTCCCGGTCGCGGGCGGTCAGGCCGCGGCCGATGCCGTCGAGGCCGATCCGGGCCACCTCGGCGGCGGCGAACGGGAAGGCGAGGCGCGCGGCCTGCGGCAGCACCGCCCGCATCCCGGCGAGCCGCCAGGCCGGGATCGCGTCCACCGCCTCGCCCCCGTAGGCGACCTGCCCGCGCGTGGGGCGCAGCTCGCCGCAAAGCAGGCGCAGCAGGGTCGACTTGCCGGCCCCGTTCGGGCCGACGATCACCTGCAGGGAACCGGCCGCCACGGCGAGGGACACGTCGCGCACGAGGTCGCGCCCGGCCACCGTGACGGTGAGGTCGCGGGCGGAGAGCAGGGCCGGCTCAGGCATCGACGGCGACCCGGGCCCGGCCGAGCAGCAGCCACAGGAAGACCGGAGCGCCGACCAGCGCGGTGACGATCCCGATCGGCAGCTCGGCCGGCGCCGCGACCAGCCGGGCGACGAGGTCGGCCAGCACCAGGAAGGCGCCGCCGAGCAGCGCCGAGGCCGGCAGCAGCAGGCGGTGCTCGGGGCCGATCGCCAGGCGCAAAGCGTGCGGCACGACGAGGCCGACGAAACCGATCACCCCGGCGCCCGCGACGCTCGCCCCCACGGCGACGGCAACCAAAAAAATGCAGGCGCGCTTCAGCCGCTCCACCGGGATCCCGAGATGGAACGCCTCCGCCTCCCCCAGCACCAGGGCGTTGAGGCCGCGCCCCAGGAACGGCACCGCGACCAGGACCGGCAGGATCAGCGGCGCCGAGGCCGCGACCTTGCCCCAGGTGGCACCGCCGAGGCTGCCCAGGGACCAGAAGGTGAGGTCGCGCAATTGCCGGTCGTCGCTGGCATAGGTCAGCAGGCCGGTGAGCGCGCCGCTCAGCGCCCCCAGGGCGATCCCGGCGA
Organism: Methylobacterium sp. J-001; assembly: GCF_022829565.1. Classification (NCBI taxonomy): domain Bacteria; kingdom Pseudomonadati; phylum Pseudomonadota; class Alphaproteobacteria; order Hyphomicrobiales; family Methylobacteriaceae; genus Methylobacterium; species Methylobacterium sp. J-001. The sequence continues at coordinate 48,554 of NZ_JAKSYN010000196.1, read as the reverse complement.
GGAGCATCGTCGCCACCGCGGTCCGCCCGGAGCGCGTCGCCAGCCCGTATAGGGCCAGGGTCGCGCTCAAGCCGCCCACGAAGGCGCCGGCCGGCAGGACCAGATAGGGCAGCGGCCCCGGCATGCCGGCATAGGCGAGGAGCCGGTCGCCCAGAACGATGATGCAGGCGGCGGCGAATCCCGCCCCCGACGAGACCCCGACGAGCGCCGGATCGGCCAGGGGATTGCGGAACAGCCCCTGCATCAGCGCCCCCGAGACCGCGAGCCCGGCGCCGATCATCAGACCCAGAAGGGTCCGGGGCAGCCGGATGTTGAGGACCACCAGCGCATCGCGCGCCAGAGCCGGATCGCCCCCGCCGCCGGTCAGCACCGCCAGGACCCGCTCGGGCGGGATGCGGATCGCCCCCAGGCTCACCGAGAGCAGCGCGACGGCGAGCATCAGGAGCGTGAGCGCCGCCAGCACCCATGGGAGCGCGCTGCGGCGGTTCAGCAGACCCCGGGGATCTCCCAATCGCCCCCTCATCCTGAGGTGCTTTCGCGCAGCGGAAGCTGCGAAGGAGCCCTCCAGATGTCACCGCGATCGCTGAAGGGCTCCTTCGAGGCCCGACGATCTTCGATCGCCGGGCACCTCAGGATGAGGTCGAGATGGGGAAAACCGGAGTCAAAGAAAAGCTCACTCACCCGGCAGGCCCGGATAGATCGACCGCATCAGCGTGATCGCGGCCTCGGGGGTGCGCGGCCCGAAGCCCAGGAGATACAGACCGTCCATGGCGACGAGGCGGCCTTGCACGCCGGCCGGGGTGCGGCCCAGGGCGGTGTCGGGGGCGAAGATCGTCTCGGGCCTCGGCGGCTCCGGGCCGTTCTGCATCATCACCACCGCGTCGGGGGCGGCGGCCACGATGGCCTCGTCGGTCATCGGCTTGAACCCGGCGACGCCGGCGGCCGCATTGGTGATGCCGGCGAGCGCGAGCATGCCGTCCGCCGTGGAGCCGGTGCCGCCCACGACCGTGCGCCCGCCCTGGAGGGACAGGACGACGATCGCCCGGGCGGGCGTCTCGATCCGGGCGCGGCGGGCCGCGACCTCGGCGAAGCGGGCACGCACCGCGGCGGCGAGGGCGTCGGCCTCGGTCTCGAGGCCGGCGAGGCGCCCGACTACGGTGATCTTGTCGAGGACGCCCTCCGGGCTCGGCGGCTCGGCGACGGTCTCGACACGCAGGCCGGCCTCGCGCAGCTGGGCCAGCACGGCGGGCGGGCCGGCCCCGTCGGCGGCGATCACCAGATCCGGCCCGCAGGCGAGCACGCCCTCGGCGGAGAGCGCCCGCAGGTAGCCGACATTCGGCTTCTCGCGCAGGGCCTCGGGCGGGTACAGGCTGGTGGTGTCGACCGCCACGATCCGCGGTCCGGCGCCGATCCGGTACAGGATCTCGGTGACGGCCCCCCCGAGGGAGGCGATCCGGGCGGCGGGCGCCGCCGCGGCGCCCCGGGGGCCGAGAACCGCCGTCGCGGCGGCGGCGAGCAGGGAACGGCGCGACCAGGCGTGCGGCATCGTCATTTGGTCAGGATCAGCTTGTCGTTGGCGGTGATGCGCAGCCGGTAGCGCTGGCCGGCATGCCGGATGACGATCTCGCGGCGGCCCTGCAGGAGGCTGGCCGACACGATCTCGTCCGCCCGCTCCGAGGCCAAGGCCCGGAGTGCCACATATGGGACTTGGCGCGGATCCTGGCGGCTCCCCGGCTTCTCATCCCCGTCCAGACCGGACATGCGCGGAACACCTCACATTCGTTCTTTGTAACACTTCAAAATACAAAGACACATGGCAGAGATCGAACCATAGGGGCGATCTGCGGCAATGACCAGAGGTGGGACGGCGCGGATAATCTTGAGGACATCAAGTCCCGCTCGACTGATCTACGCTGCTAAACAGCGCTGCCGACACGGGGCAAGATTGCAACGCGGCGCGCCAAGCGTAGCCAGGGTCGGTCGATCCGCCGATCCTCACGGCGAAAACCGCGCCGGCGTTCCGGGTGCGGGGCGGGCCGGATCCGGGTCGACCTCAGCTGAACAGGGGCAGGCCCGCGCCGATGATGACGAGCCCGAGCACGATCAGGCTGCCGCCCGCGCTCTCCAGGGCCGCCTGCTGCACGGAGCGCCGCGGGGCGATGCCAGCAAGGGTCGCACCGGTGACGAGGCAGAGGACGCTCAGGATGGTCATGACAGGCGCCCCGGTGGCCGAATTGGACACGCACAACGGTTTCGGTGCCGATAAGGATGCAGCGCCCGCCTTAACGAACACCTCTCGGGGATCCCGGGCTGGCCGCCCCCCACGGGCGTCCCTTGCCGCGGCGAGCCCGCCATCGCCGCGGGCAGCGCCGGAGGTCGACCGCGATGGCGGCCCGGACGGGGCCGGTCACGGAGAACCGGATCCCGGCATGCCTCAGAGCCCGCGTGTCGCGATCGCGAGCGCCCCGCAGGCGGCCTCACCCGCGCCTCGACCCGCCTCGGCATCCGATCGGACGAGGCGGAATGTCTTTCCAGGCCCGCTCCACCGCGCGCGATGCGCAAGCCAAGTCGAGCCCGCAGGATAGGTCAAGCGTGCGTCGAGCAGATTGGAATCGGAATCATTTTTGGCTCGACACCGTCTGGATAAACAGCGCGACATCACTACCTGATTCAGATCACGGCCCCAGCATGCGCCCGATTTCGTCAATAACGCCCACGATGATGCAGTGACTAAATATCGATACGGATCAAAATGCACACACTATTTACACATCGATTCGAATATCATCACACGCACGTCTTCCGAGATCGGAAACGTTTCTGAATCCGAAGGCGTCGACACATGGCTCACGCGAAAGAATCTGTCCTGCCGCTCGGCCAGACCGCGACCGCCCCGAGGGAAAGCACGTCAGCCTTCAACGGCTCGGCCGAAGCGGCCCGGGCCGGCGCGTCGCTTGCGTCCCTGCCCCCGAGAGCCGGGGGATACTGCCATGGACCTTGAGAAGCCGAACCCGATCGCGAAAGCCGCCGACGGACCGCCGCAGGCCGGCCTTGCCGCGCCCGCGAGCGCCGAGCGGCGCCGGATCGCGAGCCTGACGACGCGGATCCGCATCACGTCGCCCGCGGCGGGGGTGGACGGCTTGCCGGAGATCGGCAAGGCGAGCGCCATCGCGCCGCTCCAGGCCTTGGCCGCGCGCTGTCCCGAGGTCTCGTTCATCCGCTTCGCGGCCGCCGTGGCGATTCGCCGGATCGGAGGATCGTGATGCAGACGACCCGCAGCTCCTGGCCGGCCGGCCCGGCGATCCCGATCACCGAGGACGAATACAAGCAGTTCTACGCGTATTTCTATCGCCGCACCGGAATCTCGTTCAGCAGCGAGAAGGAATATTTCGTCGAGACGCGCCTGCTGGAGCGGATCGCCAAGACCGGGAGCGACAGCTTCAGGTCGTATTTCACCCTGCTACGCCTTCAGGCCTCGGGCGAGGAGCTGCAGCATCTCGTCAACCTGATGACGGTCAACGAGACCTACTTCTTCTGCGAGGATTACCAGTTCGACGCGCTGGTACGCGGCATCCTGCCCGAGATCACCCGGACGCGCCGACCCGGCGGGACCTTGCGGATCTGGTCGATGCCGTGCTCGACCGGCGAGGAGCCGTACTCGATCGCGATCCAGATTCTCGAATACTGGTCGCGGGCAGGCGAGTTCGCGATCGAGATCACCGGATCGGACATCGACTCCCGGGTCCTGGCGGATGCCAGCAAGGGGATCTACGGCAATCGCTCCCTGCAACGGCTATCCCCAGAATTACGCAGAAAGTATTTCCGCCGGATCGGCGAGGACCAGTTCGAGATCCACGAGGATCTGCGCGGCTCCATCGAGTTCTCGATCGCCAACCTGTCCGATCCGCTTCACATGCATGCCTACCGCGCGATGGACGTCATCTTCTGCCGCAACCTGCTCATCTATTTCGACGACACGTCGCGACGCTCTGCGATCGAAGCGCTCTACGAATGCCTGACTCCGGGGGGCTTCATCTGCCTCGGCCATTCCGAGAGCATGAGCCGGATGTCGTCGCTGTTTCTGCCGCGCAAGTTCGGCGACACGATCGTCTATCAGAAACCGATCGAGCAGGATTGATACGGGTACGTCCGGCCGGCCGGGCTCACCGTCGAGGAGGCCGCCAACGGCGTCGAGGACTTGGAGAAGGCGCCGCTCGGCGGTATCGCGCCGATGATCCTCGACATCGGCAGGCCCAAGATGAACGGGCTGCGCCTCTGTGTTCCGGATTCGCCGCCTGGTCGCTTCAGGCGCCCCCGGTAGCCACGATCAGCACCGAGGCCCGGGGCCCGGACGCGAACCGGGTCTACGCGGCGGGCGCCAACGTCCACCGCGTCAGACCGGCCGATCCCGTGTTTCTCGTCGAGGCTGCGTGCCTGCTGACGGGTGCGCCGGCATGACCCGTTCCCTGCGGGCCCGCCCCATCCTTCAATCGCCGCGGTCTGCCGCGGGACGGCGCGATTCCGGGCCCGTCGGGCGGGCGCGGTAAGGCCCCGCCGGCATTGCGGTTTTCGGGATCGATCAACAGCCCTCCACCGGAATCCGGCCTTGCGGCGCGCGAGGGGTTGAACCGAAGCCGTGCCTGCGGTTTGTTCGCTATATGTTCTCATAAGGACGGACTGGCTATGCATGCACACCCGCACGAACCGCCCGCGGACCTACGGCTGACCGAGGCTGAGGCGATCGCGCTGGCCTATCACCGGGCAGCCCGGGGCGATGCCTGGAGCGCCTTGGTGGCGGCGATCGCCGACGCACTGATCGACCTCGACGAGGCGGAGCGGCGCGCGGCCCAGCAGGGCCGGCTGATCTCCCGGGGTTATGCCCGCTGCCGGACGGGGGCGCATTGAGAGGGGGTTGGCCCGGCCGTGTCGGCCCTTGCAGCGGACCACAACTTCTGGTAATAATTCCTTCTGTATGAAAATAAGCTTGCATTCGCCCGCGATGGGAGCCGGCCATGGGCGACATCAACGATGAACGGCGCCGCCTTTCGGCGACGTGGCTCAACACCATCGCGTCCGGCGTCGTCTCGGCCGGGTCGTGCGGCTCGCTGCTGGCCTACAGCTTCGGCCCGCGGCCCGGCATCAGCGGGCTGCAGGTCCTGGTGGTCTCGACCTGCGCGCTCGGCCTCGGCGCGACCCTGCATCTCCTGGCCCGGTCGCTCCTGAACAACCGTTGACGCGACGCCGCCGGCAGGGTCCTCGACGCCGAAACCGTATAAGACCGCACCGAATCTGCCGATCCGGGACCCGCCATGACGCCGGCCGAGCGTGACCGCTTCGAGAAGTGCCTCGCCCTGGCGGCCCGAGGTGCGACTGCGGGCGAGCGGGACGCGGCACGCGCCGCCGCGACGCGCATCGCCGCCGGCCTCGGGCTGACGCTGGACGCGGCCATCGCGGGCCTGCGCGGGTCCCGGCCCGGGCCGGATCCGGAGCCGCCGCGCAGGCCGCCACCGCCGCGGCGGCCCTTCGCGTGGGCGCAGCCGAAGGAGCCGGTGAAGCCGATCACCGTCGAAGAGTTGCGGCGCCAGAAGGCGGAGACGGAGGCGTGGAAGAAGCGGGCCGCGGCCTCGGCCGAGCTCAAGCGGAAACGGGAGCGGGCCGAGCAGGAGGCCTACGCCGCCGAGCAGCGCGCCGCCCAGGCCGAGCGCGACCGGGAATGGGCCGCCGCCCAGGCCCGCCGGAAGGCACCCTGAGCTTCGGGTCAGGCCGTCTCGGGTCCGGCGGTGACGGTCTGGCCCGCCAGCGCCGGAGCGTCGTCGCCGTGGCGGCCGGCGGCGATCACGCGCTTGATCGTCGAGCGGGCGGCGTCGATGGCGATGGCCGCCGCCGACAGGGTCCGGGCCTCGGTGGGCCGCTCCAGGGCATGCCGGGCGATGTCGCCGGCCAGATCGTCGATCTCGCGGGCGAGCATGATCAGGCGTTCGGGATCGGGCGCATCCTGCGCCTCCTGCCGGATCGCCAGGAGCCGGTCGGTCGCCTCCTCAATCCGCTCGCGCCGCAGCCGCGAGAGCCGCTGCCCGACCCAGGCGACGCCCGAGCCGATGCCGCCGCCCAGGAAGGCGACGAGATAGATCCAGGTCTCGTAGCGCTCGACGAAGCTCTGCTGCTCGCGCTCGAAATAATCGACCGCCCCCGGATGGATCGGCAGCCGCGCGCTCGTGGCGCCCGCGGTGCTGTCATAGGCCGGCGCCTGGACGTAATCGGCGGCCGAGGTCGCGTTGGCCATGCCGCTGCGCAGCTCGAACAGGTGCTGGGTCACGTCCGCCGCCACCGGGCAGGACAGGCTCGCGCGCGCCATGAGCCGGTAGGAGGCCCCGACCGTGTGCACGTCCGCCTCCGGCACTTTGGGTCTGCCCCCGAAGGTCTCGGCCGGCATGCTCACCATCTGGAGGCGCGGCATCCGGGCCACGATGGCGTCGGCATTCTCCACGTCGACGAAGGCGACCTTTCCGGTGGGGCTCGCGGCCTGGACGCTCTCGACGATGCGCTGCGCCGCCGGGGCGGTGGGGGCGATCACCGAAACCACGGCGTCCACCGCCTTGCGGGTCAGGGCGGCGGTCAGGTCGGCCTCGCCGACCTCCACGAGGGCGACCTGCCCGGGCGGGAGCGGTCCCGTGCTGTCCTGGCCGGCCAGCGTCAGGCCGTAATGGGCCAGCATCGACCGGATCAGCGTCTCGTCGGCGTCCCGGTGGGCGAGGATCGCGAGGCGCTTGCGGTCGAGATCGGGAAACGCCGTGATGCCCGAGGCCTCGGGCGAGGCGATGATCATGGCCTGATCGCGCAGGATGGCGAGGGTCAGGCCGTTATCCGGCAGCGCGACGTCGGGCCGGACCACGGCCAGGTCGGCCCGGCCGTCGCCGAGTGCCTCGGCGCTGTCGCGCACGTCGTCGAAGGGCAGGATCTTGAGCCGGATCTCCTTGTGCCGCTTCGCCAGGGCGTCGGCATAGGCCTGGATCACGGCCGGCTCGGTGCCGTCCCGGGGAGCGACCGCCACCGTCAGCACCGTCGCGCGCGAGGCCCAATAGGCCGCAGCGGCGGCGAGCCCGAGCCCGATGGCGAGGATCAGGAAGACGATCTCCGGGCGCAGGAGCAGCGTGCCGAACCGCCTCATCGGCCGTGCCCTCCCCCGTCCAGGACCGGAACCCGCCCGACCTCTGCGGACGAGGCCGGGCGTCGGTCGGATCTCGGCTCTATCCTAGCGCCTGATGGTTTCGGAAAACCGGTTCCCACGTTTCCGCATCGGGCGCGATATCAGCGGCCGCGGCGGGTCAGCCAGCCGGCCGCGAAGGCCAGCGCGGCGATGCCGAGCAGGGTGCTGCTGCGGTTGGTGTCGGCGTAGCGGACAGCCTGGCGGCCGTAGGTCTCACCGCGGCGGCGGGCCTCGCGGGCGTAGCGGCGGCCGTCATCGATGAGGTGGTCGGCACGCTCGGAGGCGGCGTGAGCCAGGTGCCGGCCATCCTCGGCGAGATCCTCGGCCCGGTCGCGAGCGCGGCCGTAGACGTATTGCGCCCCGCCGGCCACCTGATTCACGGCGCCGCGGACCTGCCGGCCCGCATCGCCGGTGAGGCCGCCAAGGGTGGTCTGGGCCCGGCCCTTCACGTGACGGGATGCGCCCTCGATCTGGTCGCGGTTCATGCTGCTCTCCTGGTTTCACGGTTGATCGGGACGGGACCGGCGCTGCCGGCCCCGCCGATCGGCCTCAGCTCCGGCCGGTGACCTTGTCGGCCAAGTTCTTGGCGCCGTCCTTGACGTCGCCCACGGTCTTCTGCGCCTCGCCCTTGAGCTCCTGCGCCTTGCCCTCGGCCACGAGCTTGTCGTTGCCCGTCACGTTGCCGGCGGCCTGCTTGACGTTGCCGACGGCCTCGTTGGCCAGGCCCTTGATCTTGTCTGTGGTGCTGCTCATCGAAACTCTCCTTCAGGGTTGCGACATGGCCGGCTTGTGCCGGTCGGGAGGGGTCCCTGCCGGAGGGCGGGGACCGATGGGGATCAAGCGCGGCGGGTCTCGTAGGCGCCGAGCAAGCTGACGGGCTTGGGAGCGCCGAAGCGGCCGCCCAGGAAACCGGCGAGCGCGCCGAGCACCAGCGCCAGGGCGGCGTAGAAGGCGCCCTGCGTGGCCGCGGACTTCGCGGCGACGGCGGCGGCTTCAGCCTTCTGCTTGGCCGTGGCGACCGCCTGGTCGTACTGCTTCTCGTAATCCTGGACCTGCTGGCGGGCCTGCTCGACCGGGATGTTCTGCGCCTTGGCGAGGGCGTCCGCAGCCCGGGCCTCGGCCTGCTGCTTCTGGGCCGGATCGCCGGTGAACAGGGCCTTCACGGCCGCCACGGCGGCATCGCGGGCCGCCTGCGGGTCCTGGCCGGCGGCCTGCTGGCGCACCGTGCTCTCGATCCCGTCGAGCGGGTTCGTGATCTTGGCGAGCGAGGGCGCGGCGGCCTGGGCGGCCGTCTGGACCGTGCCGCCGACGAGGCTGCCGGCCCCGCCCAGCGTGCTGGTCACGCCGCTGAAGGCGCCGCCGATGAGGCCGCCGACCGCGGAGGTCAGAAGGTAGAGCACCACCAGGGTCGTCACCGCCCAGGAGACCAGACCGTGCAGGCCCGCCGTCCCCGGCAGCGGCTTACCGGACAGCCGCCCGGCGATGGCGCCGCCGACCAGAGCCGCCACGATGCCCGAGGCCACGAACCAGATCCCTGCGCCCATGGAGGCGGTCGAGGCGGCGGGGTTGTCGGCGGCCACGGGGCCGAAGGACGCCAGGCCCACGCCGGCACCGATCAGGTTCAGGATCACCTGGGTCACCAGCGCCGTGGTGGCACCGGCGAAGATCGCGCCCCAGGAAACCTGGTTCAGCAGGACGGCGCGCGTATCGGCGGCCGCGCCTGCGGCCACGGGGGACGCGGTGGTCTGGATGGTGGTCACGCTGTTACTCCGGGTCGTCGGTCGTCTGTGGACGTGGAAGCTGGGATCAGTCGCGGCTGGCGCTGACGAGGAGGCCGAGGCCGAAGCCGGCGAGGCCGGCGACCAGCAGGGAGGCGAGCGGGTACTCGGCGACCTGATGGCTCACCTCGCGGGTGCCGCGGCGCAGGTAATGACCACCGCGCTCGTAGGCCTCCTCGGCGTAATCGGCGGCCTCATCGGCCGCGTGCCGGACCGTGTCGCGGGCCTGGCCGTAGAGGTTCTCGGCCTGTCCGCTCGCCTCACGGAAGCGGCCCTCGACGGAATCGGTCCGCGAGCCGGTGAGGTCGCCGACCGCACCCTGTACCTTGCCGCCGAATTCCTTCGCAGCGCCCGTGATCCTGTCGATATCGACCATGTCGTTCTCCGGTTGAACTTGGTTCGTGGCGAACGGCACCGGGGGTGGCGCCCTTCGGAAACGTGGCTCAGTCGTCGCGGGGCTCGGCCGGCCTGGATGGCCGGGGTGCCCGTTTCTGACGCTTCCCCTCGGCCGCGATCCGGGGATCGCCGGTGAGCTTGCCGATGGCCTCCTTCACCGAGGCCTGGAGGTGCTCGGCGGACGGGACTTTCGTGCGTTCGGTCATGGGCACCTCGGCGGGCTTCAGCAGACCCCGGACCGGACATCAGATGTGCGCGACATTCGCGCGTTCAATGGTACAAAAGGACTAGATTTTTAGACGAAAGAGATGGGCTCCAGCAGGGGATTTTGCGCGAGACCCGGCCTGGGCGATCTCGAATATTTGTATGGATCGGCCCCGGGATTCGGTGTCGATCGGCCGGACCTTCTGTCTTCGACGCATGCCGTCACGACCTGTCCGGCTCCCCTGACGTTGATCCCTGCCCTGTCGGCAGCGGGGCTCAAACGGGTTGCGCACAAGCAGGTTCCCTGACCTACGTTATTTTTACTGGTATGCCTGCATCACTGACGCGGTTGTTATCGATCAGAAATGGTCTCCCGCCCGTCGATAGCCGGAGATCGCCGGCCGATTCAGGCGTCGCCCCCCGTACGGTGCCGGTCCAGGCGGCCCATCGGCCTGCATCGGAACGCGCAGGCCGGAACGGTTTGCGGACCGTCGGGCCATGCGTCATCGGCGGCATGCATCCGTTCGACGGACCGTGGATATTCAGGAGCGCTGATCCGTTGGCCGTATCTGCGGAGGTTGGTCAGTCCCGCCACCGGCGGATGAAGGATCAACCCCAATGACACTCTTGATGTCGGTCGCACTGGCCCTCGCGGTGCTCGGTGCGCTCGTAACGCATTCCGCCTATCGCTTCGCGCCGGTCACGAACAAGTTCGCCGGCTGGGACGTCGCCTTCATGAGCGGCATCAGCGTCACCGCCCTGGGCAGTCTCGGTGCGCTGCTGCTGATCTTCACCGCCTGACGGCCCGGATCCCGGGACACCCCGGCCGATGCATAAGGCCACAGGGGCGGACCCATCCGACCAACGGCCTGTTCCTTTCACATGGTCAACGCGCACGCTGCCGCCGAACACCCCTTCGGTGGCACGCGCTTCAGCCCCCGCACGGCGGGGCAACGAGGATCCAAGATGGCAGAACAACTCTCCGGCCAGGACGGCCGGCAGGGCAAGCGCGGCCGGCCCGCGCTCATCGTCCTGATCGCCAGCGTCGCGCTCATGGTCGCCGCACTGGCGGGGCTGATGACGTGGCAGGGCGCGAGCTCGCCGCCGGATTACGCCAGCCAGAGCCAGGCGGCCTCGCGCAAGCAAGTCACCGGCAGCGAGAACGGCACCGGCGGTGCGACGTCGCCGTCGAACAGCAGCGCGGTTCCGGGCGGCAACCCGTCCTATCCGCAGCCGGCCGCGCGCAGCGCCAATCCGTGACCCGACACGATCACCGGTGCGCGGCGGAGATCTGCCGCGAGCAGGGCTGGAACGTCGGGACCTGCCTCGTCGGTGATGCCGGCTACGGCCCCACCGTGATCCAGATCACCGCGGTGGGCGACAGGATCATGCTGGCCAAGATCGTCAGCCACGGCTGTGTGGCTGTCGCCTACAACGAGGCGCAGGCGTGGTCCCTGTCGCTGCGCAACTGGCGCGCGGTCGGCTGATCCGACGCCGGTGTGCTACGGAGCGGTCCGGGTGCGCCCACCGGGCGATTCGGCTGGAACCGTGCGGCGTCGAAGCCTTCCGGACGCTTGGTATGGGTCCGGGAGCACGGGCGCGGCGGTCCGACGGCATCGCCGACCGGGGGCCAATCTACGAGGTACGCCATGACATCGCTGCTCGATCAACTCCGCGCCATGACCGTGGTGGTCGCCGATACCGGCGACATCGGCGCCATCGAGAAGCTGAAGCCGGTCGATTGCACGACCAATCCGTCGCTGCTTCTGAAGGCGGCCAGCATGGAGGGTCTCGCCCCGATCGTCGACGAGGCGGTGGCCTGGGGCAAGACGCAGGGCGGCGAGACCGAGGATGTCGTCCAGGCTGTGGCCGACCGGCTCGCCGTGTCGGTGGGCTACGAGCTGACCAAGCTGGTGCCGGGCCGCGTCTCCACCGAGGTCGACGCCAACCTGTCGTTCAACACCGACCGGACGCTGGAGAAGGCCCGGGCGATCGTCCGCGCCTACGACGAGCGCGGCGTGTCGCGCGACCGGGTGCTGATCAAGATCGCCTCGACCTGGGAGGGCATCCAGGCCGCCCGCGTGCTCCAGCGCGAGGGCGTGGACTGCAACCTGACCCTGCTGTTCTCCCTGGTCCAGGCCATGGCCTGTGCGGATGCCGGCGTGTTCCTGATCTCTCCCTTCGTCGGCCGGATCACCGACTGGTACGCCAAGGCCGAGGGCAAGACGTTTTCGGGCGCCGAGGATCCGGGCGTCCAGTCGGTGCGGGCGATCTACGCCGCCTACAAGGCGCGCGGGATCAAGACCGTTGTGATGGGCGCCTCGTTCCGCACCATCGGCCAGATCCAGGCGCTTGCCGGGTGCGACCGGCTCACCATCTCGCCCAAGCTCCTCGAAGAGCTCGCCGCGACGGAGGATCCCCTCCCCCGCGCCCTGTCGCCCGACTCCTACGGCGAGGCGCCCGAGGTACCGGCGACCGACGAGTTCTCGTTCCGCTGGGAGATGAACGAGAGCGCCATGGCCACCGAGAAGCTCGCCGAAGGCATCCGGCAGTTCGGCAGCGATCTCCGTGCGCTCCACGCGCTCATCCGCGAGCGGCTCGCGCGCGGGTGATCTGAGCGCGTTCCCATGCCAAGAGGCAGGCCGGCCCGGAACGCGGGTCGGACCCGCGCGTCGCCGGTGGATCGTTCCGGACGACCGCCGAGTTTAGTCCCCGCCGCATCTGCCGCGGTTCGGAGTGTGCCGTGTACAATCCCTTCTTCTCTTGGATGATGCTGGCGATCGAGGCTCAGCGCGTTGTCGAACTGCGCCTGGTCCGCCTCGCCTGGGGCGGCAGTGAGGGGATGGCCGAGGCGCAATCCATGGTCACCGAGAAGATGCAGGCCGCCGGCGAGGCCATGACGACGCTGATGACGGGCGGCTCCCCCGAGACGGTGATCGCCCGCTACCGCGAACACGTCGCGTTCAACACCAAGCGCCTGACCGCGGCCTGACCCTCGGGTTATCACTCCACGTCAGGAACGGAATACGACGTCTGCCATGATCGAGCCGAACCAAACCGCCTTCATCGTGAAGGTCGCGCGCCGGGACGAAGACGCCCCGGACTGCCTGCTGACGGTGTTCTACGCGGTGATCGCGGACAATCCCGACAGCGGCGTTCAGATCGTCAAGGAGGCCGTGAAGGACGGCGCCGAGGTCACGCTGACCGAGGTGCGCCTATCCCAGGCCACCGCCCAGGCCATCGACCTGCGGCCCGGCTACGCGCGGGCGCTCTGAGGCGGACTGGCGGGGATCGCTTCGGCTTCCACGCCCACCCGTGTTGAGGGGCGAAATCGGATGGGCGTGGAAGGCCAGCGAGCGGCTGGTGCAGTCTGGCTAGATCGACAGGGTTAACGATTCCTTGCGATCGATACCCGCTCAGGAATGCGGGGCAATCCAGCCCAGGACCGTCGCGCAGCGCTCAGCCTGATGGCGGGTCAGCCCGGAGGCCACGGCCGCGCCGTTGCGATAGACCACGAAGGTGCCGTCATCGGTCGCGCGGATCTTGATCGAGGCCATCATACGCCTCCCGCAGCGAAGGTGTGAAGCTGCGTCAGGCCGGCGGAGGTGATCTGCCAGATCGCGCATTCGTCGCCGTGACCGATCCGCTCCAGATGGCCGACGCTTTCGAGGGCGGTGAGCCGGCTGTGATCGGCGGGCCAGGACGCGTTCGGCTTCCGCTGGATGGAAATCCGACAATCGCCGGATTCGGCCGCCTTATTGAGCAAGCGGCGCGTGTGATTGACCAGCATTGGCACTCCGGGGCGGCTCCAATTGGGACGCATTACTTACGTACAGGCTGGCCTATATGGTCAAGCTTGGCAACCCCGCCCCGCGAAAACCCGCTGGATCGTTCCGGCCGATCGGCGCGGATCAGGATGCCAGCGCCAGATCCGCACCGGCGCAGCCCAGCCCCGCCAGGAACAGGCAGCCGCCCATCCCTTCCAGGAGGGCGCGGTACCGGGGCGCCCACAGGGATGCGGCGGCCAGGCTGGTGCCGGCGACCACACAGAACACACCCAAACCCATCATGACGGCCTCTCCGACGCCCCGCGACGGGAGGACGACACGTTTCAAGCCGGAAAGGTTGCCGACCGCGCAGGTTGTCGACAGGCAAATCGGGCGCCGACAGCAGAAGGGCCGACCTTGCGGCCGGCCCTTCGTGCAGAGGCGATGCGTCCGCGACCGGCACCGGGCCGGCGCCGGCCTTATTCGAACATATCGGGCTGGGTCGCCGCGATGTGGCTGTAGAGCGTCTGGAAGTGCAGCCAGCCGATATAGTCGCTGCCGACATGCTCGCGGCTGTAGCGGGCGGTCTTCTCCGACAGGAGCTGCGGCTTGATGCCGGTCGCCTCGACCAGGAGTTGCTGCTTGCAGGCCCGCTCCAGGGCGATGAACCAGAACGCCGCGTCATCGATGCTGTGGCGGCTGCAGGTGAGCAGGCCGTGGTTCTGGTGCAGCACGCCGCGGTTGCGGCCGATCTGCTGGGCCACCGAGAGGCCGCTCGCCTTCTCCACCGCCACGGCGCCGGCCGAGGCGCCGATCACCGCGTGGCTGTTGTAGAAGGCGGCCGCGTCCTGGCTGATCATGTCCAGCGGCCGGCCGGTGGCGCACCAGGCGGTGCCGTAGGTCGTGTGCGCGTGGCACATCGCCATGACGTCGGGATGCTCGTCGTGCACGGCGGCATGCAGCACGAAGCCGGCGCGGTTGATCGCGTAGCGCCCCTCGACCACGTCACCCTTGTGGTCGGCGAGGATCAGGTTCGACATCCGCACCTGCGAGAAGTGCACGCACATCGGGTTGGTCCAGTACAGCTCCGGACGCTCGGGATCGCGGATCGTCAGGTGACCGGCGAAGCCGTAATCGAAGCCGTGCATCGCGAAGGCGCGGCAGGCGGCCACAAGGTGCTGCTTGCGGTATTCGCGCTCTTCGGCGTGGTTGGCGAACTGGGGGATCTCCGGGAAGATCAGGCCCGCCTGCTCGGGCTGGTAGATCGAGGTCCGCTTGCGGCCCGCGCTGTCGTTGGGCAGGTCGATGGCGATGTCGCTGTCGTGGGCATGGTCGTCCAGCATGGCGGATCCTGTTTGGGTCAGGCGAAATACGGATCATGGTCCGTTATCGGGGCATGACAAGCACTATCGTGCCGGGTCCTCGCGTTGACAAACGACGATTTTTCACTGTTTTCGTGAATCCAATTCACGGATTGATGCATGCGCCGGATACCGAGCTTTCCCGCCCTGCGGGCCTTCGAGGCGGCCGCGCGCCTCGGCAGCTTCGCCCGGGCGAGCGAGGAGCTGCATCTCACGCCCTCGGCGGTGAGCCACCAGATCCGCGCGCTCGAACGTACCCTCGGGCGTGCCCTGTTCCGGCGCGCCAACCGCCAGGCGACGCTGACCGCGGACGGCGAGCGCCTGTGCGCGGGCCTCGGACAGGCCTTCGACGCGATCGAGGCGCTCTGCGCGGAATTGAGCCCGCCGCCGCCCTCCTCGCTCGCCGTGCATTGCACCCCGAGCTTCGCCGCCAAGTGGCTCGGTCCGCGGCTGCATGCCTTCGTGGAGGCGCATCCCGATATCGGCATCCGCCTCTCGAGCAATGCCGATCCGATCGACCTCGGCCGGCACGAGGAGATCGATATCCTGATCGCCTATGGCCGTCCGCCGCGCGGTCCCGGCTTGGCGGTCGAGTCGCTGGGCCCCGAGGAGATCGCGGCCCTGTGCACACCGGACCTTGCCCGGTCCATCGGGCCGATCGAGCCCGCCACCATCCAGGGCTTCACCCGGCTGGATTCGTCGTTCAGCCCCGTGCGCTGGCCGGACTGGTTCGCGCATAACGGCTGTCCGGCCCCCGCCGCGGCCTCCGGGCCGGCCTTCGACCGCGGTTCCCTGGTGATCGCGGCCGCGATCCAGGGGCTCGGGGTCGCGCTGGAGAGCCTGCGATTCGCCCAGCAGGAGCTCGGCGCCGGGCAGCTCGTGCGGCTCGGCGCAGGCCGCCTCGCGAGCCTGTACCGGGATCTCCACTTCATCTGCTACCGCGAGCGGGATCGGGACCTGGAGAAGATCCGGGCCTTCCGCCGCTGGCTTCTGGATCGCGAACAGGAGAGCCGGGCCGCGGGCTAAGGCGAGTCCCGCCGGTCGCAGAGCGCGGCCGCCGCCGCATGGGCAGGCGCTGAAACGCATGATAATGCCGAACCGGCAAGACCATGCATACGCGGCGGGCACGGACCCGGACGTCCGACCGACCGCGCGACACGCCGGGAGAGCGCCATGTCGATGTTCGCCAAGCTGCAGCGTCGCGCCGAGGAGGGGCGCCCGGTCCGCGTGGGCCTGATCGGCGCCGGCAAGTTCGGCTCGATGTACCTGTCGCAGGCGCCCCGGACGCCCGGCATCCACCTGACCGCCTTGGCCGACCTCTCACCCGACCGGGCACGCCAGGCGCTGCGCCGGGTGGGCTGGGACGAGGCCCGGTTCGCGGCCCCCAGCCTGGAAGAGGCCGCACGGACCGGCGCGACCTGCGTCACCGACGATGCCGACGCCCTGATCGCCAGCCCGTTCGTGGACATCGTGATCGACGCGACCGGCAGCCCGGCCGCCGGCATCCACCACGCCCTCAAGGCCTGCGCGCACGCCAAGCACATCGTCATGGTCAACGTCGAGGCCGACGTGCTGGCCGGACCGCTGCTCGCCCGCCGCGCCGCCGAGGCCGGGGTGATCTACTCCATGGCCTCCGGCGACCAGCCGGCGCTCATCGCCGAACTGGTCGACTGGGCGCGCACGATCGGGCTGGAGGTGGTCTGCGCCGGCAAGGGGACGAAGTACCTGCCGGCCTATCACGCTTCCACCCCCGACACGGTCTGGGGCCATTACGGCTTCAGCGCCGAGCAGGTCGCGGGCGGCGACTTCAATCCGCAGATGTTCAACTCCTTCCTGGACGGCACCAAGTCGGCCCTGGAGATGGCCGCGGTGGCCAATGCCTGTGACCTGACCCCGCCGCGCGACGGCCTGGCCTTCCCGGCCTGCGGCGTCGACGACCTGCCGATGGTCCTGCGGCCGGTGGCGGATGGCGGCATCCTGACCGAGCGCGGCACCGTCGAGGTGGTGTCCTCCCTCGAGCGGGACGGGCGCCCGGTCTTCCGCGACCTGCGCTGGGGCGTCTTCGCCGTGTTCGCGGCGCCGAGCCGCTACGTGCAGGATTGCTTCGCGCAATACGGGCTGAAGACCGACGACACCGGCCGCTACGCGGCCACGTACAAGCCCTACCACCTGATCGGCCTCGAGCTCGGGATCTCGGTCGCCTCGATCGCAGTCCGGGGCGAGGCGACGGGCGCCACCGGCGCCTGGCGCGGCGACGTGGCCGCCACCGCCAAGCGCGCCCTGAAAGCCGGGGAGCGCCTCGACGGCGAGGGCGGCTTCACGGTCTACGGCAAGCTGATGCCGACGGCCGAGTCCCTGGCGCAGGACGCGCTGCCGATCGGGCTCGCGCACAACCTCGTGCTGGCCCACGACGTCCCTGCCGGCCGGGCGGTCCGCTGGAGCGACGTGGCCTACGATACGAGCCACCAGGCGATCCGCATCCGGCGCGAGATGGAGGCGCTGTTCCGCGCCGAGCTGGGTCTGGCCTCGCCCGCGCAGCGGGTCGCCTGACCGAGGCCGATGCTTGGCGGCTTCGGCGCGGCCAGGCGTCTACCGCAGGGTGTCGGCCACCACCAAGCTGGCACCGTCCGCAGCCAAGTGCTGCCGCTGGTCCTGCGAGGCCGCCGCATCGGTCACCAGGGTCCAGCGCGGCGGCAGCGGCGCCCAGGCCCGCTGCTCGGCGCGACCGAGCTTGCCCGCGTCGGCCAGGACAACGGTATCCTGCGCCTGCGCGATCATCGCAGACTTGAGCGCGACCTGATCGAGGCTCGCCTCGCACAGGCCGCGTCCGGCGACCACGCCGTCGGCGCTCATCACCGCGCGGTCCGCCGTCATCCGGCGGAGCGCCTCGACCGCCAGCGGGCCGACCGTGCCCATGCTGGTCGTCCGGACGCTGCCGCCGAGCACTACGAGGTCGATCTCCGGGGCGCGGGCGAGAAGGGGCAGCAGGGCGAGGTTGTTCGTGATGATGCGCAGGCGCCGGTCGAGCAGGAGGCGCCCGAAGGCCGTCACGGTGGAGCCGGCATCGAGGATCAGGGTCTCGCCGTCCGTGATGAGCGCGAGCGCCGCGCGAGCAATCGCCTGCTTCTCGGGGCCGTTGACCGCCAGCCTCTGGTCGAGCGTCGTCTCGGCCGAGGGGGCGGCCAGGATCGCGCCGCCATAGGTCCGTCGCACCGCCTTGGTGTCGGAGAGGTGCTGGAGGTCGCGCCGGACGGTGGAGGCGGAGACGCCGAACCGGCGCGCGAGATCGTCCACGTCGATCTCGCCGAGCCCGAGCGCCTCCAGCAGCCGCGCCCGGCGCTCACGCCCGCGCAGCGCCGTACCCGCTTTGCCGATCCGCGACAGAGGATCCTCCCACCGATACGAGCGCGCCCGTCAGGCGGCTGCCGGCTTCGGGGCCAGCTCGACCGCCTGGCGGAGCGCCTCGATGAGGCTGCGCTCGTCCGCGACGCCCGTGCCGGCGATGTCGAAGGCCGTCCCGTGGTCGACGGAGGTGCGGATCACCGGGAGGCCGACGGTGATGTTCACCCCGGCTTCGAGGCCCAGCACCTTGATCGGTCCGTGACCCTGATCGTGGTACATGGCGACCACCATGTCGTAGTCGCCCCGCCCGGCGAGGAAGAACAGCGTGTCGGCGGGCAGCGGCCCGCGCACGTCCCAGCCCTTGGCCCGGCAGGCCTCGATGGCCGGCGTGATCTTCTCCGCCTCCTCGCCATGGCCGAACAGGCCGTTCTCGCCCGCATGCGGATTGATGGCGCAGACGCCGATCTTCGGATCGGCGATGCCGGCCTTCACCAGCACGGCGTGCCCGCGGGCGATGACCCGCTCGACCAGGCCGGGCTCGATCCGCGCGATCGCGTCGATCAGGCCGATATGGGTCGTGACGTGGATCACCCGGAGCTTGGGCGAGACCAGCATCATCGACACTTCCGGCGTCCCGGTGAGGTGCGCGAGCATCTCGGTATGGCCGGGAAACTTGTGGCCGGCCGCGTGCAGCGCCTCCTTCGAGAGCGGCGCGGTGCAGATCCCTTGAGCGTGTCCCGCCTGCACGATCTCCACCGCCGCCGCGATGCAGCGATAGGCGGTCTCGCCGGCGATCGGCGACACGCGTCCGAACGGCAGGTCGTCGGGGACGCATTTCAGGTCGACGCACTGGACCGCTCCGGCGCCGAACGCCGCCGCGCCCGCGTCGGCGAGCGAATCGACACCGATCGTGGCCCCGACGATGCGTCCCGCCTGCCGCAGGCGCCCGGCATCGCCGATCACCAGCGGCCGGCAGAGCGCGTGAACCTCCGGGTGGGCCAGCGCCTTCATGATGATCTCCGGCCCGATGCCGGCGGGATCGCCCATGGTGATGACGATGGTCGGACGGGTCATGAGAGGTTTCCTTCGGTTCGCGCGCGGCGCAGGCGGTCACGGATGCGCGTGAGGCTGTCGGCATCGCCGAACGCCCCCGCCTTCGTGGCGATGGGGATCGAGAGCCGACCCAGGGTGAGGCCGAGCGAGACGCCCGGCTCGATCTCGTCGGCGAGCTGGATCCCGTGGATATCGAAGCGCGTCAACAGGGCGGCCGCGGTCTCGCCACCCGTGGCCGCCAGCGCCCCGATCTGCCCGGCGATCGGGGCCAGCGCATCGGCGAGCGCCTGCGCGAGCCGGGGGCCGAGGCGCATGTCGGGCTCGCCCGCCAGCAGGATCTCGACCAAGACGTCCTGGCCGGCGGCCAGCCGCGCCGCGATGGGCGTCGCCAGATGCGACGGACCGTCCGCCGCGAGCAGGGTCTCGGGCGCCACCGGCAGATGTACCACGGCGCCATCGGCGAGGAGACGCCTGGCGCCCGCGCGCGAGACTTCGGCCAGCGAACCGACGACGAGGAGCGAGCCGCGCCGGTCCGGTGCGATCCGAACCGGCTCAAGGGCAGCCGTCGGGCCGGAGGCCGCGAGCGCATGCGCCAAGCCGGCGCTGCCGATGAACACGGCCCAGGGCGTCGCGGCGAGGCCCGCCTCGGCGATGCGGCGCAGATCGTCATCGGTCTCGGCATCGCAGACGGCGACCGCCTCGGGGCCGGCCGCCACCTCCGCCAGCCCGTCGGCGAGGCGACCGCCGCGCACCGTCGGCAGGGTGAGCGATCTGGACCGGATCCCGGCCGAGGCCAGCATCGCGCCGAGCGCGGCGCTGGCATAGGTGTGATCGCGCCGCCAGACCTCCGCCTCCTCCAGCGGACGACCGCCGACCCGCATCCGGCCGTCCACCGTGGTCCGGCCGGTCCCGGGGAAAGCCGGCGCCAGCACGCCGAAGGCCCGACCGGAGCGGGCACGCAGATGCGCCAGCGTCGCGGCGCTCTCGGCCGCGGGCTGGCCGCGCAGGGTCGAGTCGATCTTCTTGAACAGGCGCCGCTCCGGATCGTGCAGCCGCTCCAGCAAGGCCGCATGACGCTGCGCGGCCGCCTCCGCGGCGAGGCCGCGGCTGTCGGCATCGTAGGAGAGGACCGGGATCGACGGGTCCGGGACCGCCGCGCCCCAGGTCACGGCGGCGCTGCGGCCGCGTCGCCGGAACGCGATCGCGCAATCCGCGGCGCCGGTCAGATCGTCGGCGAGGATGAGCCAGCGCGCGTCCATCTCAGGCGCGGCTGACCGGCACGGGCACGACGGGTGCGTCCTCGGACATCTCCGCCTCGTCCGCGCCGCGGCCGACCATCTTGGCCGTCCAGGCGGTGACGATCGGGACCAGGATCGCCGTGACGACGACGCAGGCGGCGACCAGGATCGTCGCGGGACCGGCCGCGTCGGCATAGGCCGGGTTCGCGGCGGCGACGATCGCCGGGACGGCCGCCGCGTTGCCGGCGGTGGACGCCGCGGCGACCCCCGCGACACCGGTGCCGCCGGTCAGGCGATCGGCGAGGAACAGCGGGATTCCGGTGAAGACCACGACCGCGACGCCCATCGCCAAACCGAGCAGGCCGGCCTGCCACACCTTGGTGAGATCGAGGCCCGCGCCCAGCGCGAAGGCGAAGAACGGGATCATCACCGGGATCGCGCGGCTCAGGAAGGCGCGCATCTCGCGGTCGAGATTGCCGATGATCATGCCGACGAGGAGCGGCAGGACGGCACCCACCAGGGTCTGCCAGGGAAAGGCCGAGAGGCCGGCGACGCCCAGCGTCACCATCGTGAGAAACGGGCCGCTCTCCAGCGACATGACCGTGTAGGCGCCGACATCGCGCGGGCGCCCGTACTGGCCCATCAGCGCCATGTAGAGGCCGCCGTTGGTGTCGTTCATGCTGGCGACCACGGCCAGGGTGGACAGACCGGCAAACATTCCGGCCGCCACCGGCGCCTCGCCGAGGACCCGGCCGAAGACGAGCCCCAGGATCAGGGCGATCCCGATCTTCACGATCAGCAGCGTGCCGCCCTTCTTGACGATGTAGGGGGTGGCGCGGAAGTCGATGCTCGCCCCCATGCAGACGTAGAACACCGCCAGGATCGTCAGCGCCCCCGAGAACAGGGCGCCCGTGAACGACCCGAAGAATTTCGGGGTGCCGGGGAAGAAGGTCGCGATGAGCGCGCCCGTGAGCAGGGGGACGACCATCATGCCGCCGGGCACGCGCTCGATCGCCCGCTTGATCGGGATCTGCATCTCTGTTCCCTCCCTGCGCATAGCGCGCAATTCCCGCGCTTGGCTGCGGGATTTTAGCGTATTGAGCCACGATGAACTTCGTGACCGCGTTCAAATGCGCGCATTACGCGCAACGGGTCAATAGAATTGCTCACAGTGCGCATTCATTGCGCCGGCTGACGATACCGCTCGCCCGCGTCACGCCCGTGAGGCGGCCGCTGCATCGGCTGGAGATATCGCAGCGTCGCGGCCGCCACCGACAGCGCCTCCGGCCGATCGTGGATGCCGGCCTCGCGCGGGCGATCCGCTTTCCGGCGCCGCCCCCGGCGCATACCGATCGACCTCGCCGGCCCGGCCCTCACGGCGGCGGGCGCGATCGGGTTCGGGGCACGGCATCACCGGCAAGACGCGGCCCTGAATCCGCATTTCGACTTCGACGCGGCGCTCGCGGCCGCGCTGACCGAAACGCTCCGAGACGGATCGCGCAGGGCCGGTTGTCGGCGGCGCCCGGCGCACCGACCGACGATGCCCGCTGCGGACCGGGAGGCCCCGGCGGCCGTCAGCGCAATCCGAATTTCCGCCGGACCAGGACGATGCAGACGAGGCTGACGCTCGCCGCGAACATCAGGAAGAAGCTGGGGGCGAGCGCCGTGTGGGTGATCGCGATCAGGCTCTCGATCCAGAACGGCGCGAAGCCGCCGAACAGCGTCACGCCGACATTGTAGCTGATGTTCATGCCGGTGCTGCGCGTGCGCGTCGGAAAGATCTCGGCCATGAGCGCCGGCAAGGCCGCGCTGTAGCTCGCCTTGAGGGCGCCGATCAGCGCGAGCACGGGGACGATCACGAGCAGCACCGGATAGCTGATCAGCAGCGCGAAGGCCGGAAACATCAGCACGAAGACGCCGATCACCACGGCCCGCATGATCGGCGTCCGTCCGACCGTGTCCGACCAGTGCCCGACCAGCGGCGCCACCGTCATCAGCATGACGGCCCCGACGAAGGAGGCGACGAAGCCGATCCAGGAGGGCAGGCCGAGCTGGTTGACGGCGTAGGTCGGCGTGTAGCTGATCATGTAGTTCAGGGCCGTGGAGGTCGCCACGAGCCCGGTCGCCAGCAGCATGTTCAGCCATTGCTGCACGAACAGGTCGCGCACGGGCGAGCGTGTCGTCTCCTCGTCCGCCGAGGCCTCGAATTCGGGGGTCTCTTCGATGTTGCGCCGGATGTAGAGGCCGACGGGACCGATCAGCAATCCGAACGCGAACGGCAGGCGCCACCCCCAGGAGCCGATCTGGTCCGGGCTGAGCGTGGCGCTCAGGATGACCCCGGACAGGGCCGCCATCACGCTGGCCAGGCCCTGGCTGGCGAACTGGAAGCTCGCGAAGAACCCCTTCCGCGCCGGACCGTGCTCGACCATGAAGGCGGTCGAGGCGCCGAACTCGCCGCCGACGGAAAAGCCCTGGATCAGCCGCGCGGCGAGCACGCCGATCGAGGCCAGGATGCCGATCGACTCATAGGACGGCATCACCACCATCATGAAGGTGCCGACCATCATCAGCACGATCGACAGCATCAGCGCGGGCTTGCGCCCGACCCTGTCGGCGTAGAGGCCGAGCACGATCGCGCCCAGCGGACGCATCAGGTAGGAGATGCCGAAGCTGCCGAGCGCCAGCAGCAGCGAGGTGGTCGGGTTGCTGGTCGGGAAGAACAGCTTCGAGATCGTCACCGCGAAGTACAGGTACAGCGTGAGATCGTAGAACTCGAGGGCGTTGCCGATCGAGGAGGCGATCACCGCCTTGTACATCTGCGACGCGCCGCGGGAGGGTGTCGGACTGACGGCCGCGTCCGGTGCTGACATGATGAATGTGATCCTCGGGCGCCGCGATGTGTCTGGGATCCACGGCGCTCGCTTGCGCCGGACCGGTAGCGATTCCGGTGGCGAGCGCCCTAGAAACCGCCCGCGTGGCCGTCCTTGCGGGGATCGGAGCCGCCCACGTAGCCGCCGTCGATCCGGCGCACGAGCTGCGCGCCGCCGAAGCCGAAGGCGGAATCCGGCGGCTCGCGCACGAGCTCGTGGCCCCGCGCCTCCAGCGCGCCCAGCACCGCGGCGGGGAACGCGGTCTCGACCGCGACCTGCAATCCGGCGACGTGGCGCCAGCGGGGCGCGTCGACGGCGGTCTGCGGGTCCTGCCCCCAGAGCTGGGTCCGCACGAGCACCTGCACGTGGCCCTGCGCCTGGATGGGGCCGCCCATGAAGCCGAAGGCGATCAGCGGCGCCCCGTCCTGCATGACGAAGCCCGGGATGATCGTGTTGAACGGGCGCTTGCGCGGGCCGACCTGGTTGGGATGGCCCTCGGCGAGGGTGAAGCCGTAGCCACGGTTCTGCAGGCTGATGCCCGTCCCCGGCACCACCACCCCGGAGCCGAAGCCCGAATAGTTCGACTGGATGTAGGAGACCATCATGCCGCCGGCGTCGCCGGTGGCGAGGCACACCGTCCCGCCCTCGTTCGGCGCGCCCGCTCCGAAGACCTGCGCGCGTCGGCGGTCGATCAGGGCCGCCCGGGCGGCGAGATAGGCCGGGTCCAAGAGATGGTCGTGGGTGACCTTGGTCATGTAGCGCAGGTCGGCCGCGTAGGCGTAGACATCCGCGAAGGCGAGCTTCATCGCCTCGATCTGGAGATGGAGCGCATCCGGGCTGTCCACCGGCAGGTCCGCGAGGCCGGTCGAGCGCAGGATCCCCAGCGCCATCAGGGCCGCGATGCCCTGCCCGTTCGGCGGGATCTCGTGCAGGCTCGCGCCGCCGAAATCCTGCCGGATGGTGCCGCACCAATCCGTGCTGTGCTCCGCCAGGTCGCCCTCGTCGAGGGCGGCACCGTGCTGGCGGGCGAAGTCCGCGATCCGGTGCGCCAGCTCGCCCCGGTAGAAGGCCTCGCCTTGCGTCTCGGCGATGAGGCGGAGCGTGCGGGCATGGCCGGGGGCCCGGAACAGCTCGCCGGCGGCCGGCGTCCGCCCGTCGGGCATGAAGGTCGCCGCGAAGCCGGGCTGCGTCTTCAGCTCCGCCGCGCCGCGCCGCCACAGCTCGGCGATGACCGGCGAGACCAGGAAGCCCTCTTCCGCGTAGCCGATGGCCGGCTCGAACAGGCGCGCGAACGGCAATTGTCCGAACCGCCGCGACAGCTCCACCCAGGCGGAGACCGCACCCGGCACCGTGACGGTGTCCCAGCCACGATGCGGAAACGCGCTGTGATGGGCAAAGCGCTCCGGCGTCCAGCCGGCCGGCGCGCGCCCGGAGGCGTTGAGCCCGTGCAGCTGGCCCTCGTGCCAGAGGATGCAGAAGGCGTCCGACCCGATGCCGTTGCCGGTGGGCTCGACCACGGTCAGCGCGATCGCCGCGGCCAGCGCCGCGTCGAGGGCGTTCCCGCCCAGCTGCAGCATCCTCAGCCCGGCCTGCGTGGCAAGGGGCTGCGAGGTGGCGACGAGATTGCGGGCGAAGACCGGCGAACGCCGCGAGGCGTAGACCGCATCGTGTCTGAATTCCATCCTCGGCCTCGTGACTCTGCCCGGCGTCCGGAACTGCGATGGGCAAGCCTTATGCCCGTTCTTCCAAGCGGCGCAGCATTGGATTTCGCAACCCACGGATGAACGCGGCGACGAGCTCCCCGGGTCGGCCTTCTGCGGTAGCGGGATACGCAGTCCCGCACCGGCGATGGCGCGGTTCTGTCGCTGCGACAAGCCGGAGGGACGCTGATCCGGATCCGGGATCGTCGGGCCTCACACCCCAAGGGTGCGACACGGCTGTGCCGCACGCCGCGACGACGGGCTTTCGTGAGCGGTTCGCCCATCCGGGCGGCAGGCCGGGTTCAGAGGCTCTCGATCCAGCTCTGCAGGACCGACAGGGATTCGGCGCTGCTTCCCGGGCTGAGGCGCTGCGCGGCGTCGCTCGGGATGAAGCCGAACCGGCGCTTGAAGGCCCGCCGGAAGGTGCGCTCGTCTGAGAAGCCGACCGCGTAGGCGATCCGCGCGATGCGCGCCGGATGCGCTTCGTCCCGGATGAGCATCCGCATCGCATGCATCAGGCGGCGGTCGCGGATGTAGCTGACGATGCCGTTCGGCGTGAACAGGCGGTACAGGGTCGAGCGCGACAGGCCGAGCCGCGTGGCGATCAGCGCCGGCGAGAGCTTCGGATTGCCGAGTTCCGCCTCGATGAACCGGCGGACCCGGATCCGCACGTCCTGGTGCTGGGGGGAACTCCCCGCTTCCCGGCCGCGCAGCCAAGTCGCGCAGAGATGGGTGATCGCGGACGCCGCCGCCAGGGCTTCGCGCCGGTCCAGCCGGTCGCCGCAGGCCACGACGTTGGCGACGAAGTTGTGGACCAGGCGCCCGAACGGGTCGCCATCGTGGTCCAGGGGACGGCCGTGCAGGGCGTCCGGGCGGCAGCCCTGCTTCTCCAGCAGGGCGCGGGGGATCAGGACATTCGTGGCATCGACGGCGCCCGCCACGATGCGCACGGGCTGCGCCAGATCGAACACGATGCACTGGACCTCGCTGACCGGCCCGGCGGCATGGTCCGTCTCGACGAGGCTGCGGCCGCGCCTGTAGAACTGCAGCAGGATGTGATCGAGCCCTGCTGACGGATCATCTCCGGCGACCGTTCGAGGATATGGGCCGGCGCAATCACGTCGCCGACGAGCAACTCGCCGAGGTGATAGCTGCGCATCGCGATCGGGACGGTGAGGTCGGTCTCCGGCCCAAAGCTCACCGCGAAGACCGGCGCCAGGTGCGCCTGCCAGGCCCGGCCCAGCGCGTCCGGATCCGCGGGCGGCTCGAAGCGCAGGCAGGCGATGCCGGTGGCGGGCGGCTCGGGCTCCGCTTCACGCGGGCGAGACGCCTCCGCGTCGGCAGCGGACGCCGTGGCGGTGGCAGGGCCCGGCTGCTGTTCGGCAGAGGCTTTGAGGGCGGCGGCGCTGTAATATCTCATCGTATCGGATCCGCAATGATCCCGATTCTTTCGATCGACGACAGTCCTTCGATAGTCGACATCGCAAGTAATCGAATGAATACGCCCAATAATATCGATTCGCATCGACACAACTCGGCAGGACCGTTTGGATGGTCTCCCCCGCCGGTCGCTCCGGATCGAGAGCGCTCATCGCGCGGCCCCGCTTCATGCAGTATGTCCCAAAAGGGGTGAAGGAAGTGCCAAATCGCGCCTGCGCCGCATCCTGTGGCCGGGACGGCATAGTCTGCAAAAGGTGCATCCGCCTACATCGCGCACTGCGCTTTGAGCCGAGGATGACGGGGCCTTGCTGATGTCGAACCAGCGCGATCTGGCGCACGACATGCGTGCGGTGGGCGAACATTGCCCGAGATCGTTCCGTACCGGAGATCGGCGCGGTTGGGCCCGACGCGGGCTCCTGCTCGGCTGCTCCCTCGCCGCGCTGACCGCCTCTCTGGCGCCGGCGGCGGCGCAGAGCGTCGTGAGACGCCCCCCCTCCTTCCTGGGCCTGACGGCAGCGGATTTCGACACGCCCGAGTACCGGGCCGATTGGGGCCTCGCCCAGATCAACGCCGCGACCGCCTATGCGCGCGGCTTCACCGGCGCTGGAGTGCTGGTGGCGGTCTACAATACCGGCATCGATCGAGGGCACCCGGAATTCGCTGGCCGCATTTCGTCTGCATCGCGAAACTTCTTCTCGGCTCCGGGCATCGCCATCGATCCGGGTTTCATTCAGGATGCGGTTGGTCACGGCACGCACGTGTCGGGCACGATCGGCGCAGCCCGAAACGGCGTCGGCACCATGGGCGTCGCCTACGACAGCACGATCCTGACCCTCTACACGTTGCCGCCGGACAGCGCATGGAAGACCATACTGGATCTCAGCATGGATGGCCCCGGGGCCATCGACCACGCGACCCGGCAGGGCGCGAGGATCTTCAACGGCAGCTATGGGCCTACGCTGCCCCAACTTTATATTGAAGACATCCAGGGAAATCGGATTCCCAATCCGAATTACGAAGAACTTCAAGTCCAGCAATACAGACTCGAAGCAACGAAAGGCGAGTACGACGCGATCAAGCGGGCGGCCGACAGCGACATGCTGCTCGTGTTCGCGGCCGGCAACGATCGCCGTGATCAGCCCGTCATCTCCGTGAACCCGAGCGGGGCAGCTCTGTACCCCTTTATTCGTCCCCGCAACGCTGACAGTGACGTCTACCAGTTCTACGACAATGCGGGTCGCCCGATCGACCAGAGCGAAATCGACTTTTCAGGTGTCGCCGGCTCGATCGTTTCCGTTGTCGCGACCGATAAGAACAACAAGATTGCGTGGTTCAGCAATTGGTGCGGCGTCACCGCTGCCTGGTGCATCGCCGCGCCGGGGTTCAGCATCCTCTCGACCGTGCCGGGCGGCTACGGTGTCAAGAGCGGCACGTCGATGGCGACGCCGCATGTGGCAGGCGCGGCCGCGGTTCTGCGCCAAGCCTTCCCGTTCCTGACGGCTCCGCAGATCGCCCAGACGATGTTCACCACCGCCACCCCGATCGGGCCGGCCTATATCTACGGCTGGGGCCTGCTCAACCTCGGCAAGGCGATCGACGGGCCGGGCCAATTCACCTCCACCTGGACGGTCGACACAAAGGGCTATTACGGCCGCTTCGCCAACGACATCTCCGGACCCGGCAGCCTGATCAAGACCGGGGCCGGCATCCTCGATCTCACCGGCACCAACAGCTACGCCGGCGGCACCACCATCAACGGCGGCGTCCTCGGCGTGCTGGCCGATCGCAATCTCGGCGCAGCGACCGGCGGGCTCGCCTTCGGCGGCGGCACCCTCGAAGTCCTGGCCGACGGCTTCGCCACCGCCCGGCCGGTGACCCTCAACGGCACCGGCACGCTGCAGATCGATACCGGGACCTCGAGCTTCGCGGGGGTGATCGCGGACGGGACCGAGCCGGGTTCGCTCATCAAGACCGGCCTCGGCACCGCCAGCCTGTCGGCGGCCAACACCTACACGGGCAGCACCCTCCTGACGGGCGGCACGCTGGCGCTGACGGCAACCGGCCGCCTCGTGGCGCCGATCACCGTCGGCACGGCCGGAAGCTTCGTGAACGCCGGCACCGCCTCGGGCGGCCTGGTCAATGTCGGCTACACCGCCAGCACCGGCACCCTCGCGGGCGGCGTGATCAATGCCGGCCTCCTCGCCAGCAGCGGAGCGATCTCCGGCGGCCTAGCCAATGCCGGGTACGCCCTCAACAGCGGCACCATCGCGGGCGGCGTGAGCAACGCCGGAACCCTCATCACCAGCGGCAGCCTCGCCGGTGCCCTCGCGAATGCCGGCTACACCGCCAACACCGGCGCCATCGCGGGCGGCGTGATCAACGCCGGAACCCTCATCACCAGCGGCAGCCTCGCCGGCGGCCTCGCCAATGCCGGATACACGACCAACACTGGCACGATCGGCGGCGGCGTCGCCAATGCCGGGACCCTGACCACCAGCGGCACGCTGTCGGGCGGCGTGACCAACACCGGCACCCTGGTCGCCAGCGCCGGCCGGGTCGATGGCGCGATCCGGAACGCGGCCGGCACCTTCACGGTCACCGGCACGGTCGCCAGCGACGGCGCCTTCACCAACGCCGGCGGTGCCACCCTGACCGTGGCCGCCAGCGGCGCCTACAGCCTGGCCGGCGCGCTCGGCAATGCCGGCACGGTCGCGGTCTCGGCCGGGGCGAGCCTCTCGGCCGCCGAGATCGGCAATGCCGGGCTGCTGGTCAGCGACGGCACCCTGAACGGGCCCGTGTCCAACACCGGCACCGCCCGCCTGTCCGGCCGGCTCAACGGGGCCCTGACCAACGCCGGCGCCCTGCTGTTCACCGGCCCGATCGCCGGGATCACCGCGCTCGCCACCACCGGCTCGCTCGACCTCGGCGGCGGCGCCTTCAGCATCGCGAGCCTGTCCGGCTCGGGCACGGCCGTGCTGGGCAACGGCCAGCTCACCGTCGGCGGCCCCGCCTCGTCGACCTATGCCGGTGCCATCGTGGACGGCGGCAGCGCCACGACGCTGACCAAGGTCGGCACCGGCGCGCTCAACCTCACGGGCACCGGCCGCTTCTCCGGCCCGACCACGATCCAGCAGGGCACCCTGTCGCTCAACGGCGTCTGGACCTCGCCCGTCACGGTGGCGTCGGCCGGGACCCTGCGCGGCACCGGCACGATCGCCGCCCCGGTCGACGTGGCCGGCGCCCTGCGGCCGGGCAATTCGCCCGGCACCCTGACCGTGGCCGGCCCGGTGCGCTTCGCCCCCGGCAGCGTGTTCGGGCTCGACATCGACGGGACCGGCACCGGCGCCGGGGCGGGCACCTATGCCCGCCTGCTGGCTCTCGGCCCGAGCGGCACGGTTTCGGCCAACGGCACCCTGGTGCCGGTCCTGCGCGGGATCACCGGCAACGCCGGCAATGGCTTCACCGCGGGGCTCGGCCAGCGCTTCTCCGTGCTGGTGGCACAGGCCGGACTGATTGGCTCGTTCAGCGGCCTGGCCCAGCCGGCCGCCGGCCTCCCCGCCGCCACGCGCTTCGACGCGCTCTACGGTGCGACCGGCCTCGACCTGGTGGTGACGCCCGCCGCCTACGGCACCCTCGCGCCCCTGGGCCTGGCCCAGACCGGCAATGCCCGGATGGTGGGCGCCGCCCTCGACCGCGCCCGGCCACAAGCCGGCACCAGACCGGACGCTGCCCGGGCACGGGTGTTCGACCCGCTCTACGCCGCCGCCCCCGGAACCCTGGCGGGCGGGCTCGCGAGCCTGTCGGGCCAGAGCTACGGCGATGCGGTGATGACGGACCTCACGGCGCGCCGGCTGGTCACCGCCACGATCGACCGGCACCTGACGCTCGGCGGTGGCGGCGCCAGCTTCAGCGCCGGCGGCCCCGGTCTCGGGCCGAACCGCACCGCGCTCGACCTGCGCGGCGGCGCCGGGGCGCCCGACCAGCCGCTGGCCGCCGGCGAGGGCCGGATCTGGGCCGACGCGCTCTACGGGTTCGGCGGGCGCGCGGGCGACCGTGCCGCCGGCGGGGCGAATCTCGAGGCCGGCGGGCTGCTGCTCGGCGTCGACCGTCAGGTTCAGCGCGACACGCTGGTCGGCGGCGCGTTCAGCTACCTGCGCGAGACCGGCGTGTCTCGGAACGGTGGGACGGGCATCGGGCTCGGGACGTTGAGCGCCGACAGCTACGGCGGCACGCTCTACGGCACCACCCGGTTGGGCGCGGTCGTGCTGCGCGGCACGGCCGGGGGCGCCTATGCCGACGGGCGGGTCAACCGGACGGTGACCCTGGGCTCGGCCCTGGTGCGGGCCAGCGGCGCGCCCGCGGGCGCCGACATCAGCCTGTCTGGCTTTGCTGGCTACGCGATCGACACCGGGCTGCCGGTGGACATCGTGCCGGAGCTGGGCCTGAGCTACGACCGACTGACCCGGGGCCGGGTGGTCGAGCGCGGCGGGCTGGCCGAGCAGGCCTTCACCACAGCGGCGCTCGACGGCGCGCGGATCCTGGCGGGCGGGCGTCTCGCCAGCCTGGCGATGGACGAGACCGCGGGCCTGCGCTTCGAAGCCCGGGCCTACTGGGCGCATGAGCTGGCCGACACCGCTGCAATCGTGCGCTCGCGCCTGTTCGGGGTGCCGTTCTCGACAGGCACGAGCGCGCTGGCGCGGGACGGCGCGGTGCTGGGCGTGAGCCTGTCCGGCGCGGTGGCGCCCGGCGTCTCGCTGTCGGCTAGCTACACCGGCGAGGTCCGTCCCGGCGCGACCGCCCAGGTGTTCTCCGGAGGGTTACAGGCGGCCTGGTGATCGCGGCGGACCGATCCGGCGGCGTGGCACGGGCGACCTTTGGGATGGCACGACACCGCCGGGCCGATCGAAGGCGGCGCTGATAGGTGAAAGCGTCGGCGCGGCGTCGATGTCCGCGAGCAGCCGCAACCGGGCGCAGTCCCTCCGTTGCGCGCCTTTAACGACGAAGCCCGAAGGCTCTCGAACAAGGTCCGATAAATACAACTTTTGATTGCATTCAGTCGCGCAATGGGGGACCCTGCTGGAATATCAGGGTTGGAGCTCCCCCATGCGCGGGATCGAAAACACGCAGCCGTTGCATCCCGGCATCGCCCTGCGCCGGGAAACGATCACCGGCGCGGCGGCCATCGGGTTTCTGGCCGGCGGCGGCGTCCGCCTGATCAACGAGCTCGGAGATGTGCACCACATCCTCACCGGCGCACTGTCCCTGTGGCTCGGAGCCATCGCGGCGGCGGTGCTGGCGGGCATCGTGCTGAACCTGATCGCCCTGCCCGCACTGAGCTGGGCTCTTCCCGGACGCCGGCTGACGGCGGGGACCTATCGGGCAGCGGGAGCGCTCGCCAGCGGTGCGGCTTTTGCGGGCGCCTTCGTTCAGTTCGCGCCCGGGACGGTTTAAGATCCCGCCGCGGAGAACGGCTACCGATGGAGCGGAGGCGCCTGCAGTAGCGGCTCAGCGTTAATGGACGATGTTTCACGGGAAACATCGCGTTGTGCCGTTTCAGCGCAGCCTGGAATGGCCGGCCCCTGCGCGCATCGCGGGCCGATGCCCCTCCTCGGGGTTGCGCGCGCATCGCGGGCCTGATCGAAGATCTCCGGAAATCTTCGGGACTGCTCCGTGATCACACCACGCACCGACCCATTCCTGCGCCTCGCGATCGTCGGCGGCGGCTTCACTGGCGCGGTTCTGGCCATCCACGCCATCCGGGCATCAGGAGGGCCGCTCGATATCGTCGTGCTGGAGCCCCGGGCTGAGCTCGGGCGCGGGGTGGCTTATAGCACCCAAGATCGCAGCCATCGCATCAATGTGCCGAGCGACCGTCTGGATATCGGTACCAACGAACCGGGGGCCGTGACCGCGTGGCTGCATGCGCAGGGCATCCTGCCCGACGCGGCGAGCGAGGATGCCACCGGCGCCTACGTGCCCCGGGCCGATTACGGCGCTTATATCGGCGACACCCTGGCCCGGACCCTCGCGGCAGCGGCGGATCGGGTGCGCCTGCGCCATCTGCGCACCACCGCCACGGAGGTGCGGATGGCGGGCGGGGCGTGGGTGATCGTCACCGGATCCGGCGAGCGGATCATGGCCGACCGGGTTGCGCTGTGCTTCGGCCACGCCGTGCCCGCCCTCCCCTGTCCGATCGCGGCGGGCGTCGCGCAATCCGGTCGCTTGGTCGCCGATCCCTGGGCGACCGACGCGCTGGCGGGAATCGACCCGGACGCCTCCGTCTTGGTGGTCGGCACCGGGTTGACCATGGCCGATGTCGTGACGAGCCTCGGCGCCGGCGGGCATCGCGGTCCGATCACGGCCGTATCCCGGCGCGGTCTCCTGCCGAAGACACACGGGGTCTTCAAGATGGATCTCGACGTAGTCGGCGGGCAGCGGCCCGCGACCGCGCTGGACCTGCTCCGGCTGGTCCGGACGCGGATCGCCGCGGTCGACCCGGCCCTGGGTTGGCATGCGGTGGTCGATTCCCTGCGCCCGGCCCTGCCGGATCTCTGGGGCAGCCTGCCGCCCGACGAGAAGCGGCGGGTCGTCCGCCGCCTTCTGCCGTTCTGGGAGGTGCACCGCTTCCGCATCGCGCCGCAGATCGAAGCGGCCCTCTCCCGAGCCCGGACCGAGGGACGCCTCACGGTGGAACGGGCGGCCATCACCGGCCTGGCGCTCGGCCCGGACGGGCGCTTGGAGGCGGAACTGGGACGCAGCCGCAGCGAGACCGAGCGTCGTCGGTTCGACGCGGTGGTTCTGTGTACGGGGCCGGAGCGAGAGGTTGCGCGCAACCCGCTGGTGGCTGCCCTGCTGGCCGACGGAACAGCCAGCCTCGACGCCGTGGGTCTCGGCCTCGCCGTCGATCGCCGCAGCCGCGTCCTCGATCCTTCGGGAGAGGCCCAGGCCGGCCTCTACGCCTTCGGGCCGATGACCCGGGGCAGCTTCGGCGAGATGACCGGCGCCCCCGACATCGCCCAGCATATCGTGAACGCGGTCGGCGGGCTGCTCGCCGGCCAGGCTTGAGGGCCGGCGTCCGGGATTTGGTCAGGCTTCGGCGTGGGCCTGCCGAAGCGCGGCGGCGGCCTTCACGATCGACAGGACGCCACTGCGGGTGGTCTGGTCCGGGATGGACCGGAACGCCGTCACGAGGTCCATAATCTCGGGATCGTCGAACAGCGCCTGGACTGGCTCGGCGCCGGCTTCTGCCGGCAGCTTATCGGTGAAAAACGTCTCGACCGGAACCTTGAGCAGATCGGCAATCATCTGCAGGCGGCTGGCGCCGACCCGGTTGCGGCCCTTCTCGTATTTCTGCACCTGCTGGAAGCTGACGCCGATCGCATGGCCGAGCGTCGTCTGGCTCAGCCCCTGCGCGGCCCGGAGCGCGGCGATCCGGCTTCCGATCGCGCGATCGGCTGCGGTCGCGAGCTTCGGCTTGGTCACGGTCATCATGTCGAAACGGTCTTTCACGCTGCGCGGCCGAAAGTGGCCCCGCTCTAGAAGCTGCCAAACTGTATCGCGCACGATTGAGTTTCGCGCCACCATGCAACCCTCGCTTGTGTAGGTTGCATATCTTGGCCGTAACCGCGAGCCGCTGCCGCCGCGTCATCACGTCGTCGCATCTCGGCGTAGGCACCGCGATGGCGGATTCCGTCGCGTCCATACCGAGCGCGGCCCGGATACCCACAGCGTCGCGTGCACGGCTCCGGCGGCGGCGGCGCTCCTAACCCTCGGGATCATCGCTGTAAGCCCGACGCAACCTGGAATAGATCCAAGTTATATTAGAACGGCTCCACAACATAGCGGTTGCCTCGATTAATATTCTGATGCCAACACGATCACGACGGCGTGAGGCCGATGTTTTCGTGAAGAGCGTGGGCGTTTTCGCGCTCTTATTAGAGGCATTACAATGAACCGGTCCCGGGCAGAAACGACCTGGAGCGCAATCGAACGGTCGCTGGCCGGATCCCTGTCTCTCGCGTTGCTCTCGACGACTTGCGCCCTGGTCGTGCCCGGCGCCGCCCGAGCCCAGAGCGCGCCGACGACCGATATCGAGTTGTCCGAGCTGAGCGTCATGGGCGAGGGCGGCGGCCGGACCCTCAACGGCGACCTGTACGGCGCCCGCGGGGCGGTCGGCCCGGTTCCGGGCTATGTCGCCAGCCGCAGCACGGTCGGCACCAAGACCGACACGCCGATCCTGGAGACGGCGCAATCGATCTCGGTCATCGGGCGACAGCAGATCGAGGACCAGAACGCGCTGACGGTCACGCAGGCGCTGCGCTACACCCCGAGCGTCACCACCGAGCAGCGCGGCGGCGCCGGGGCGACGCGGCTGGAGCAATTCTACATCCGTGGCTTCGTCGCGCCGCTGTTCCTCGACGGGCTCGCCCTGCCCACCAACCGCGACGCGTTCCCGTCGGTCGACGCCTATCGGCTAGAGCGGATCGACATCATCAAGGGACCGGCCTCGGTCCTGTACGGGCAGTCCGGTCCGGGCGGCATCGTCAACCTGGTCTCGAAGGTCCCGCAATTCGTCCGCCACGGCGAGGTCTTCATCCAGGGCGGCGGCTTCAACGAGGTGCGCAGCGGCTTCGACGTCGGCGGCCCCATCGCCTCCGACATCCCGGGCCTGGCCGACCAGTTCGCCTACCGGGTGGTGGGGCTGGGCTGGAACGGCGACGCCCAGGCGGTGACCACCCGGGTGGAGCGGGCCTTCATCAACCCGAGCCTCACCTGGCGGCCCTCCACCGACACGTCGCTGACGATCATCGGCAACTACCAGCGCGACCCGTTCTCCGGCTTCTACGGCGGCTTCCCGGCGGTCGGCACCGTCTTCGCCCGGAATTTCGGCAGCGGACGGATCGGCCGCCTGCCGGTGGATTTCTACGACGGCGACCGCAACTTCGAGCGCTCGGACCGGACGCAGGGCTCGATCGAATACCTGTTCGACCATCGCGTCACCGACTGGCTGCGGTTCCACTCGGCCGGCCGCTATCTGCGCACGGAAGGGGATTACCGCAGCGTCTACAGCGCTTTCGCGGATGCCAACGGCCCCTTCGCCAGCGGGCCGCTGCTCGGCCGCGCCCGCATCGGCACCCGGGTCGATATCGACACCTACACCCTCGACAACAACGCCGTGGCCAATTTCGACACCGGCCCGGTGGCGCACACCGCCCTGCTCGGGGTCGATCACCGGACCTTCCGGACCTGGAGCCTCACCACGCCGTTCCCGAGCGCGCCCGACCTCAACGTGCTGGCGCCGAACTACGCCATGAACATCCCGACCCCGGCCTTCACGTCGGCGGCCAAGATCACGGCGGCTCAGACCGGCGTGTACTTCCAGGATCAGATGAAGCTCGGCGGCCTCGTCCTCACCCTGGGCGGCCGCTACGACGTGGCGCGCCAATCCGGGCCGACCCGGACGCTGGCCACCGGCGCGGTCGCGTACCAGGACGTGCCCTCCGATGCCTTCACGGGCCGGGCGAGCCTTCTCTACCTGTTCGAGAACGGCGTGGCCCCGTACGTCTCCTACAGCCAGGCATTCGAGCCGATCACCAACGGGCGCATCTTCGACACCGCCCTCGGGTCGGCCGGGCGTATCCCGGATCCGATCTCCAGCGATCAGTACGAGGCCGGGATCAAGTACCAGCCGCCGGGCACGGACATCCTGCTCACCGCCGCGGCCTTCGACATCCGCCGGTCGAACTCCCTGACGCCCGACCCGGCCAACAATGGCTTCAGCCTGCAGACCGGAGAGGTCGGGGTTCAGGGCGTCGAGTTCGAGGCCCGGGCGAGCGTGACCGAAGGGCTCAGCCTGATCGGCGGATTCTCTCTGCTGGACGCGCGCAACACCCGGGACACGAGCACGACGCAGAACGACCTGACCCGGCGGCAGGTCCCGCTCCTCGGCCGCCGCCCGGTCCAGATCCCCGACACGACAGCCTCGCTGTTCGTCGATTACCGCTTCACCGGCGGCCCGCTCCTGGGCCTCGGGCTCGGCGGCGGCGTGCGCTATCTCGGTTCGTCCTGGGGTGACCCGGCCAACACCTTCGAGGTGCCGTCGAGCCTGCTCGTCGACGCCGTAGCCTCGTACGACATGAAGCATCTCGACCCGCGCCTCGCCGGTCTCAGCGCGCAGATCAACGTCCAGAACCTGCTCGACGAGCGCTACGTCACCGGCTGCTTCAGCTATTCGAGCTGCTTCTACGGCCTGCCGCGCACGGTCTACGCCACCCTGCGCTATCGCTGGTGAGGCCAGCCTGATGCGCAACAGCTTCCGGCAGTCGATGGCGTGGCTGCACGCCTGGTCCGGCCTGATCGTCGGCTGGGTGCTGTTTTCGGTCTTCGTCACCGGAACCGCGAGCTATTACCGGCCCGAGATCTCGCGCTGGATGCGGCCGGAGCTCCACGCCGGTCCCGCGCTCGGCCCCGACGCGCTGGCGGCCTCGGTGGAGCGCGGCGTCGCCTACCTGCAGGCGCAGGCAGGTGGGGCGCGGTCGTGGTTCATCACACCACCACGCCCGGACGTGCCCCTCCTCGAGCTGTTCTGGCGGACCGGGCCGGGCCAGCCGCCGAACCGGGTGTTCCTCGACCCGGCGACCGGGGTGCCGGCCGTCCTGCGGGACACCCGCGGCGGCGACTTCCTCTACCGCTTCCATTTCGAGCTCAACATGGCGCCCCTGTGGGGCCGCTGGATCGTCGGCATCTGCGCGATGATCATGCTGGTGGCGCTGATCTCGGGGATCATCACCCATCGGCGGATTTTTGCCGACTTCTTCACCTTCCGGCGGGACAAGTCCGCCCAGCGCGGCTGGCTCGACGCCCACAACGTCACGGGCGTGCTCGCCCTGCCGTTCCACCTGATGATCACCTATACCGGGCTGGTCACCCTGTCGTTCCTGTACATGCCGTGGGGCATGAACACGGCCTATCGGGGCGACACGCAGCGTTTCTTCGCCGAGGCCGGCCAGATCACCGCGCCGCGCCCGCCGGCAGGCCAGCCCGGCACGCTGGCCCCCGTCGGCCCGATGGTGCTGCGCGCCCTGGAGACGGTCCACGAGCCCCTGGAGCGGATCTCGATCGTCAATCCGAAGGACGCGAACGCCACCGTGGTGGTGGTGTTCGAGGAGCCCCGCGGGCTCTCGCACGAGCATCCGCAGGTCGCCTTCGACGGCACCACCGGGGCCGTCGTGGAGGTCCGGGCGGGCGGGTTGAAGCCAGCGGCCAGGACCTTCACCACGATGGTCGGCCTGCACGAGGCGCATTTCGCCGGGCCGGCCCTGCGAATCCTGTTCTTCCTGTGCGGGCTTGCCGGCAGCGCCATGGTGGCCACGGGCCTGCTCCTGTGGTCGGTGGCCCGCCTGCCCAAGAAAGCCGTGACCGAGGCCGGGACCGAGGCCGGAACCGTGCCGCATCTGGGTTTGCGCCTGGTCCAGGGCCTCAACATCGCGACGATCGCCGGGCTGCCGGCGGCCATCGCGGCCTATTTCCTGGCGAACCGGATCTTGCCGGCGGGGATGCCCGACCGGGCGCTCTGGGAGATTCGCGGCTTCTTCGCCGTTTGGGTGCTGATCGCGGGGGTCGGCTTGCTGCGTCCGCAGCGCCGCGCCTGGCCCGAAGTGCTGAGTGCGGCCGCCGCCCTCTATGCAGCGGCGGCTGTCGCCGATGCCTGGCGGATGCAGCGGGCCTTCGGCGGGGGCGACCCGGTCGAACCGCTGTTCGCCGGGGTCGACCTCGTCCTGCTGAGTCTCGCGGCCCTCCTGCTCTTCGCCGCCGGCAAAGCCGCCCGCTACGACGGCACCCGGCCTTCGCGCCCGCGCAGCGCATCCCGGCAGGCCTTGAGCGGTGCCGCCGCCGAGTGACCGGTGGGACGGGTTTCGGGATTGCCGGGCGATCGCCCGGGCTTTCCCTTCAACCGCGCTCGGCCCCTGTGGGAAAGCGGCGCGCGAACCAGTCCCGCAGAAGCTGGCGCTCGTAATACAGGCCGCCGGTGGAGAAGCGCGGGTTGGACGTCAGCAGGAAGTTGATGTCCGTGACCGTGTCCTCCCCCTGCGCGACGATGCGGCCGCCCCGGCGCAGCACGTAGGCGAGGCGGATGCGCGGCGGCGTGGCGTCGGTCACGATACGGACGCCGGTCGGCGAGGCGAAGCCCGACCGGTCGAACCCGGCGAGATCGATGTCGAGCACGGTGATGTCGAGGCGCTCGTCCGGGCGAAGCCGGGTCTTGCCCAGATCGACCAGGATCCGCGTCAGCTCGGCCAGCGTCACCCGGAGCGGCTGCCCCGAGGCGAAGCGGTTCTCCGCGTCGGTGAAGCGCTCCGGCGCCGCGTAGCGGACCTGCACCTCCGCGGCGGCTGGTCCGGCCGCCATCAGTATCCCAACCAAGACGAGGCCGGCCCAGCCTGCACCGTGTTTGCGCATGTCGACCCCACTGCCTCGGCTGTCGTGATCCGCGGTTGCGGCCGTGTGTCACCGCGGCGGCCTACGGATCGCCAGGACCAGAGTGGGCGAGCCGCGCACAACAGCAAAACCCCTTGTCGGGCCTTCCGTTTCCGCGTTGCGGGCGACGATCGGATGGAGCCGCACGAATTCAGTCGCGCGCCGAAGCGTCCATAGTCTCGCCGCGTTCCGGGCGCCACCTGTCGTCACCAGCCCGCGAGGGCAGCCCTTCATGGGAGCGCGCACCGCTTGCTCAATTCTTTTCTGGCGATCCTCACCGTCATCGCGGTCCTGGCCCTCACGGCCCTGTTCAAGCTGCCGCTGCTGCCGTTCCGCCTAGCCGGTCGTCTGCTGCGGAGCCGTCCGGCGGTCGCCTGATCGGCCCACCCGGATCATCCCGCCGCGTCGATGGCGAATTCCATGCCGCGGCCCGGCCCCTGATCGGCATAGTCGATCAGCGCCAGACCGCGCTCGGCCAGCGTCTCCTCGACGATTGCGCGCTCCTTGCGCACCATCTGGCCGATTGCCAGGGGCGTGAGGCGCGGGCTCACCCGGCGCAGCTGGTCGACGCCGATGCTCGTCGGCGTGCCGTCGCTCTCGGCGATCCGGGCGAGCGCGAGGCCCAGATCCTTCGCCTTGGTCTCCGCGGCCGATTTCGGCTTGAACGCCATCTGTCTGTCTCCCTAAATTCCTAGAGCCTCGTCCCGAAAGATCGCCGCCGGCTTTCGAAAACGACGATGCGCCTCAAAAGCCAGCGCATCGCGCCGGTTCCGATATCCGGCATGCTGCGCTTGCCGCTGCGTCTCAGGCGGCCTGCACATCCACGTTCACGTCGACGAACGCCCGGATCCAGACGCGCCGCCCCTTGGCATCGTAGGCCTCGACCTGCCAACCCGACCAGTCGAACCGCTCGACCCGCTCCATCAACCCGAGGGCGACCCGCTCGGCATGGACGCGCATCTGCGCCAAGGTCGGCAGGCGTCGGCCCTTCAGGTCGATCACCAGCTCATGCCCGTCCGTGCAGTGGAAGCGATAGAGCTTCGTCGGCATCGGCCGTTCCTCGATCAATCGACAGCCCTCCACTCCGGTTCGACGCCGCGGCACCGGGACAGACAACCGGCCTGACCGGACGCCATGTTCACGATATGTTCTATGTGAGGTGGGAACGCGATGCACCTGCAACCATACGAACCGTCTGTGGAGATTCGTCTCACCCAGCCGTTGCAGTTCCTGCGCGGGCAGGCGTGCCCTGCTGTCGTGGGTAGCTAAGACGCTTCGGATCGGTCGGGGTGGCATCCCCGTCCGCACGATCGGGACGGCCGTTCCTGAAGTACGGCTCACGGATGTGCCGAACCGCGCCTGGGTCGGAATGTCTGAAGCCCCGGCTCTCCCGGAGAACCATCGCCCTGACCGTCGAAACGGGCAGGTTCCAGGTCAATCAATCTGCCCAACGGACACGCTGACGGCGGTCTACACCGCCGGCCCCACCGGGGATGAGCGCGCTCAGGCGGCTTGGCCCTTGCGCTTGGCCATGGACCCGGGCTGGCCCAGGCCGATCGCCTTGGCGAGGGCGGAGCGCTGCTCGGCGTAGCTCGGAGCGACCATGGGATAATCGGTCGGCAGACCGTAGCGCTCCCGGTAGCTCTGTGGGCTCAGGCCGTTGGCGGCCAAGTGCCGCTTGAGGGTCTTGTAGGTCTTGCCGTCGAGGAAGCTCACGATCCCGTCCGGCTGGACCGATTTGCGGATCTGGGCGGCGCTCGGCTTGTCGACGGCAGCCGGTGCAGTCGCGCCGGTCTCGACCGAAGCCGTGCCGGAGGCCAAGCCGGCGATCGCGCCGTATATCCGGGCGATCAGCGCCGGCAACTCTGTAGCCGGGACAGGATTTTTGGCGACGTAGGCAGCGACAAGATCAACCGTCAACTCGGTGAAGTTGGACGATTTCCCATAGGATGTGTCGTTCATATTCAGCCCCTCTCATCATGTGACTGCTCCTTGTTGTTTCGGGCCGACTTGCGATTCAACACGTTAAATTCGGCTTTCAACGTTATTCTGCTCGCACCAGCGGCTCCGCCGCCAGCATCGCAACATTCGGACACATCGAACGGAAAGCGGCCGGGACGCATGTCCCGGCCGCTGAAGGCGCGTTTATCGATTTTGAGGGCTGCGCTGGCCGATCCAGCGCGAACCCGTCTATGCGCTCGGTCGCGCCCCTTGACCGATCAAAGTCTCGTGGTGCCGGGATAAGACCGCACGCGGTTCCGGCCGTCCGTCGGGCCGGCGGCGACGGTTCCGGCGGCGGGGGCCGGCGCCTCCCAGCCATCTGCACGCCACGCGCTGGTCTTCTGATCGAGATCGACCGAGCCGTGCTGCTCCAGAACGTCCATCACCATCGGCACCATCGTGGTGCGCGCTTCGTCGACGCGAACGGTGACGAGCGTCCCGCCGCGGCGCACGCCCTCGCCGTAGGCATGGGCGTCGGTCTCGCTGACGCCAGCGCCGGTAAGGGCCCCGCCCAGGCCGCCCGCGGCGGCACCGATGCCGGCGCCGGTCAGGGTGGCGACGAGCCAGCCAGCCGCCACGACCGGGCCGACGCCCGGGATCGCGATCAGGCCGAGACCCGCCAGAAGGCCGGCCGCGCCGCCGACCACGGTGCCGAGCGTGGCTCCGGTGCCGGTCCCGTCCTTGGCCTTCTCCTTGGTGTCCTCGCTGACGTGGGTCCCGTCCGTACCGGTGCGACCGGCGTGGCGATCGCCCTCGTTGTTGCTGACGATGCTAATGTCACCGTGCGGAATGCCGCCGGCCTCGAGCTTGCCGACAGCCGTGCTGGCATCCTCGTACCGATCGTAGAGGGCCGTAATGGTTTGCTGAGCCATGAAAAATCTCCTTGGTGAAGGTCAGGGGATCACTGGGCCGACACGTTGCCCTTGAAATCGAGGCCGACGTTGACCTGCTTGCCGCCATGCATGGCGGTGCCGCGCCAGATGCCGTCACCGTCCTTCATGAGATTCTTGGCGTCCGCGTAGCCGGACTTCTCGAGCCGCGCGCGCGCCTCACCCTCGGTGAAGCTGTTGGCGCCCTTCTCGAGCTGGACGTTAGTATGGGCAGCGGCGCCGGTGCCGTTGGGGGTCATCTTGTCGGTGTTCGGCCGGGTGACGCTCTCCTGCCCACCGGATTGCTGGCTCGTCTTCGCGTCGGGGGCCGCCGGCGTGCCGGTCACGGTGGTCTGCGCGAAGGCGCTCGATCCAGACAGCGTGGCGACAAGAAGGGCGGCGATGGTGGTACGCATGATGGGCTCCGTCGATCATTCCGGACCCCATCAATCCCCCCGATCCATGATACGTTCCATTCAATTGGTATTTACAGACCAAGCCTTACGTTTTCTGGCCTGGATTATATTTAGTCCCGGAAAATTCATTCCTGAACATCCGCCGAATAAAAGCGGCTCTTAAAAAACATCGTTCGTTCGACCGCCGTACTCCGGAGATAGCCGGGGGCGTCCCCCCGGAGCGTATCCCGACGCCGCCTTCCGGTCGGTTCCCGCGAAGGTCGGCAGCCAGATGGGATCGGTCAGCCGGCGCCGTAGCCACCCTTGCGGTTGTCCGGCCGGGGCACGGGTGGGCGCGTATCGTAGCCGCCGCTCTCCGGCGCCGTCTCGTCCGGCGCCTCGGGGTTGCCCGGGGCATGCGGGCCGCTGCCGCCGGCAGTCGGGTCAGGCGTCTTCACCGCGCCCGCCGGCCGCCCCGGCGGCACCGTTCCAAGGGCTTCGCGTGCCGCGTCGACATCCTGTCCCATCTGATCCTCCCGGGTGGTCCGTGGAGGGCCAAGACGATAGGGCCGCGGCATGTTCCCGGATCTCGGGCGCAGGCGCCGTCGTGATCGTCCGGGATCGGGGCGGTTCAGCGCACGCGGCCGGTCCGGGCGATCGCGCGACCGAGGCTCATCAGCAGCACATCCGCGGCGGCGCGAACCTCGGCCGGCGTGTCGGCGTCGAGGGTCCGCTTCAGCGCGATGGCCAGATCGGCGGCCCGTTCCAGGGGATCGACCGGCGCCATCAGGTTGCTGAACACGTAGCGCTCGCCGCCCGGATGCTGAAGCTCGGTGATGTCGATGATGACGCCGCGGCAGCGGACCGGACGCCCATTCGGATCCTCGAACGTGCGCCCACGGCTGAGCAGCCACCGCACCGTGCCGTCCGGGGCGATGACCCGGTACTCGGCAATCACCAGGCCGCTGGTCCGCGATGCCTGTTGGATCTGCTCGATCAGCCACGCATGGTCGGCCGGATGCACCGTGGACATGGCGGCGTTGCCGCTCAACTCGGTCTCGGCCAGATCGGGATCGCCGGCGAGCAAGCGCGCCGCGCAGGCATCGTACACGACCACGTGGCGGACGATGTCCCAGTCCCAGACGCCGACCACGCACGAGTCTTCCAGTGCAGCACGGAGCTGGTCGTGCGGTTCACGGAAGCCGCCGGTCGCGTTGACCGGCGTCTTCGAGCGCTGTCCCATCGTAGCCATCCCGCTTGGTCGCGTCAGGGCGATTTGGTGCGCGAGCGTACCATTTCATCCGGGAACCTGTCGGAAATTTCATGATCGGATCGGGGGGCCTTCGCGTCGCAGGACGGTTGGAACGACAGGCCGTCGCTGCTTCGCCCGCACAACCGAACCCGAGCCGCGCAGAACCGATCATGGGTGACGATTCCAAACCGTCGCGCCCGGAGAACCGGGCCACCGCCTTCGGCAGCCCTCTGGGTGAGATCGCACGCGCGCTGGGTGTGCCGGTCTCCAGCTTCTTCGCATCGGGCACGGGCGCCACGGGACCGATGGCGGGCACCGACCCCGACGGTACCGTCCTCCTCGATCTCGTGCGCTCCTACCTGCTGCGCGTCAGCCCGGAGACGCGCAGGCGCTTCGTCGCCCATGTGCAGGCCTTGGCGGAAACCCTGCCCCGGTAGAGCGCGCAGCGCCTCGGATCACACGTCGCGATGTCTCGGATAGCGGCCGGCCCGGCCGTGCCCCTCAGGGCAGCGTCCGGGCCTGGGCCGCAGCGATCTGCATGAGCTCGGCCGTGCTGCCGACGCCGAGCTTGCAGCGCAGCGCGGCGGTGGCGTTCACGACGCTGCGGTAGTTGAGCGTCAGGATGTCGGCGATCTCGTCGTAGGATTTGCCCTTCCCGATCAGCACCAGGATCTGCATCTCGCGACTGCTCAGA
The DNA here is from genome assembly GCF_022829565.1 of Methylobacterium sp. J-001. Lineage (NCBI taxonomy): Bacteria > Pseudomonadati > Pseudomonadota > Alphaproteobacteria > Hyphomicrobiales > Methylobacteriaceae > Methylobacterium > Methylobacterium sp. J-001. Next base: position 4,510 of record NZ_JAKSYN010000196.1, on the reverse strand, counting down.
TTCGCCAGCGGCAGGTCGCGCGCGCCGGCATTCAGCATCGCGATCTCGATAGCGATGTCGTGGGGCAGGTAGGAGCGGCCATTGGTGACCGCCTCCAGCGCGTCCAGGAAGGACGCGGCGGGCGTATCCTTGAGCACGAAGCCCAGAGCCCCGCATTCCAGGACGCGGGCGACGATGACCGGGTCGCGATGCATGCTCAGCGCGAGGATCCGCGCCCCGGGCTCCAGCGCGCGGATCCGGCGGATCAGCGACAGGCCGGACAGGCCGTCGTCCCGGAAGCTCAGGTCGGTCACCACCACGGACGGCCGGTGGCGGTGGAACGTGCGATAGGCGCCGACGATGTCGCGCGCCTCGTGGACGCGCGCGATCCCGGCTTCCTCGGCCAGGAGCCGGAAGCCCTGGAGAACAATCGGATGGTCGTCGACGATCAGGAGGTCGCGCGGCCGGGCGGACCGCCGGGACATGGGCTCGACCCGACGCAGTGCGGCGCTCATCGGGAGGCCCTCATGGGGTTTCCCCATCGCCGGCGAGCGGCGCGAACCGGTCGGCGAGCAGCGCCAGGGCGGCGGCATGGTCGATACCGCGGGCGCGGGTGTTGAAGTAATGCTGGCACATCTCCCCATAGAGGCTCTTGTGGCGGCCGCGTCGGGCCGCGACGGTGCTGAACCCGGTCAGCAGCAGCGCGTATCGTTCCGTCTTGCCGATCTCGGCCAGCATCAGCCCGAGCTGGGCCGTGCGGTTGGCGATCATGCGCGGATCCTCGATGAAGCCGCCCTTGGCCTCCGCCAGGGCGTCCTGCATCGTCCGGACGGGTTCGGACCCGGCCGGCAGCGGGTGGCCGACCTCCCGACCGGCGAGCCACCGGCCCGGGTCGGTCCCGTCGGTGGGCGACAGCCAGGCCGGAAGCTCGCTCTCCGAGGTCCGCGCCACGACGGCCTGGCCCTCCTCGGAGCCCGGTTCCTGGGGCCGGTCGCAGGCGGCGAGCAACAAGCTGCCGAGCATCTGGCCGGCGAGGATCAGGCTGGCGAGCCGCCGCGTCATCGGCCGGCCTCCGCCGAAACCGGCGCCGTCTGGGCCGCCACGAGGGTGCGCGGCCCCTCGGGCACCGGGATCCGGCCCGTCTCCGTCCGGGCCGCGAGGTCGACCACGGAGACGTCGTCGGAGAACCAGTTTGCCACGTAGGCGAGGCCTTCGAGGATCGCCACGCCCTCGGGATAGCGGCCGACCGGCACCGTGGCGGCGACCGTGAGGGTGTCGGCATCGACGATCGAGACGGTGCCGGCATGCTGGTTAGTGACGACCACGCGCCGCCCGTCCGGGCTGACGGCGACGCCGTAGGGGCTCGCCCCGACCGGCAGCGTCGCGACGGGCTTGAGCGCACCCGCGTCGATGACGGTGAGGTCGTTGCTGCGCACGTTGGCGACGTAGACCCGGTCGCGGACCGGATCGTGGGCCAGGGCGAAGGGTCCGTCGCCGACCGGGATGCCGGCGATCCGCACCATCCGGGCGGTGTCGACCACGCCGACGCTGCGGCCCTCGCGCTCGGCCACGTAGAGCCGGCCGTTGGCGCCGAGGGTGAGCCCGGCCGGGTCGGGCCCGACCGCGACCTCGGCCTCGACCGCGCCGGTCGCCGCCGAGAGGCGCAGCACCCGGTTGCCGGACCAGTCACCGACATAGAGAAAGCGCCCATCCGGGTCCGCCGCGAGCCCGAAGGGCTGGCCGGGGACAGGCCATTGCCGTGTCGCTCCGTCGGCGGCGATCACCGTGATCGCGCGGCCGTCCGGATGACTGAGATAGAGCCGCCCTCCGGGACCGGCGGCGACCACGGCCGGGGACGGCGCCACAGCGACCTCGGCGGCGGATGCGCCGTCCGGCCGCTCGATCCGGGCGGCGCGGGCGCCCTGCTGGCTCGCGACCCAGACGGAACCCGCATCCGCCGGCCCGACGGCAAGCGCGAGACCGGCGAGCCCGAAAAGGCGCCGCGCGCGCCTCATCGCTGCGGCCCGCTCTCCAGCTTCGCCTTCAAGCCCTTGAGGCCCTCGGAGAAGTACCGGTTCATCGCCTCCTTGCCGGCGGCGTCGCTCAGATTCTCGGGCGGCTCGTTGCCGGTATCGCCCCGGTAGAAGCGGCCCATCCACTCGACCTTCGCCCCCTCGCCGTCCGGCGTCACCGTGAGGGTCGCGGAGTAGGACGAGACCGGCAAGGCGTCGAGATCGGGGTCGGACATGCGGTACGAGTAGGTCCGCTCCGCCCCCTTCCACTCGTCGAGCCCCTCGACCAGGGTGCCGCCGCGCTTCAGCGTGACCTTGCGGACGGCGCCAGCACCGTCGCCCCCTGTGGCCTCGACCTTGGCCACGTCCGGATGCCAGGCGCCGATGCCGCCGAACGGCCCGACCACCTTCCAGACCGCGTCCGGGGTCGCCCGGATGGTGATGGTCTGATCGATTTTTTGGGGGGTTGGCCCGTGAGCCAAGGCCGTGCCGGCGGCGAACAGGATGGCGAGGGTGGTGAGGACGCGACGCATGATCAGGCTTTCCGGAAACGCAAACGATGGGTGGTGGTGAACGGGGTGATGCGGCGGCCCAGCCCGCGCAGGGGCTCGGCCAGCAGGACGCCGAGCACGAGGGCGAGCGCCAGGGCGCCGAGCGCGGGGCGCGGGTCGATCCGGCCCGGCAGCGGACGCGGCGTCCCGGCCTCGATCAGGGGCCGGTCGAGCCCGCCCGGCCCGTCGAGATGCGCGTAGGCGAGGCCCGTGACCGCGGCGAGCTGCTTGAGGTGGCCCTCGCGCACCGACGAGAGGTGCTCGCTGCCCTGCGCGGCGGCGGCGCCGAACGGGGCATTGCGCGGATTGTAGCCGGCGCGGGATTCGGCATCGGCCGGTGGTGGCCCGAACCGGTTCTCCTGCTGCACGTCCGTTTCGGCGTAGAAGCCGCTCTCGCGGCCGCGATCGTCGAATTTCGGGATCGGCGACAGGCCGTTGGCGCCGGCGCCGACGATCAGGCCCCGGACCGCCCCCGGCCTGCCCTCGAAGCGCGGGACCTGCCCGGCGGGGAGCGGCGGCGTTTCCTGGCCATCGGTGACGAACAGCAGGTCCGTCCCGAGCCCGACCGCCATCTCCACCGCCCGGTAGAGGCCGGCGCTGATCCGGCTGTCGCCCTCCCAGGCCATCCGCCAGTCGAGGGCCGCCAGGGCGCCGTCGAGGGGCGCGAACTCGGCGCAGACCTCCACGGGCTCGAACAGGAGGAACGGCTTCCGTTCGGTGAACAGCGCCAGCGCGACCCGCGACCCGCAGGGCAGGTCCGCCACCAGCCGGCGCAGGGCCGCCTTGGCGATCTCCAGCCGGCTCGCCGGGCGGCCGTCGACGGCGTAGTCGCGCACGTTCATCGAGCCGGTGATGTCCACCACCGCCAGCACCGCGACGCCCGCGCGGGTCACCTTCAGGGCCGGCACCACCAGGGCGGCGATCACCAGGGCCAGGGCGAGGGCCAAGGCCTGGAAGCGGCGTCCGCGCAGGTTGCGCGCGAGCGGCAGGCCTTCCAAAATCGTTTGCCGGCTCATGGGCCACCTCGCGGTTGTCCCGGGATGTCGGTCCAGATCTGCTTCGGCTCGGCGCGCATCTCGTCGCCGCTGGCGCGATCGAATTCCGGGAAGTCGCGGATCAGCCGCGAGGCGACGTCGAGATTGAACTTCGCGTCCCAGAAATCCGGCCGGTCGCGCAGCGCCCGGCGGTAATCCTGGCGGGCCAGGGTCACCTGCGGGCCGGCCTTGTCGAGGGCGCCGCGGGTCAGGAGCCCGAAGGCCTCGCGCATCCTTGCGTTGGCGATGCGGTAGCGCGCACGGGACGCGGCGTCGGCGGCCCCCGCCCGGTCGAGGGCGGCGACCAGGGGCTCGGTCTCCTCCAGCCGCCCGTGCCCGACGAGGTACCCGATCCGCGCCACCAGGACAGGCGCCGGCGCTCCCGCGCCCACGTCGAGATCCGTGCCCGCCTCAAGCGCCGCGATGCGCCGGTTGCCCGAATCCGCCCGCCAGGCGGACACGCCGAAGCCCGCGGCCGCGAGGCCAAGCAGCACCGGCAGGGCGAGGAGGAGCCGCGGCCGAAGCCGGCCCCAGAGGCGGCGACCGGACTCACGCATGGCTGGACGCGGCACGGATGCCCTCTCGCGTGCGGGCGACCGGACTCAGGGATCGGGCTTCGGATCCTCCCCGGCTGAAAAGGTGACGAGCTCCGGAGAGGGCGGGCGCCCTCCCTCCCCCCTCTGCGGGGGAGGGTGGCCCCCGAGGCGTGTATCGTTAGCGGCTTCCGTCCGAGGTAGGAGCGACCAGCAGTCCCCACCCCTCCGCCATCGCCACTCGGCACGCCCGCGGCAGGCGAACAGCGCAGCCAGCGTCCCCCGTGGAAGCGGGCGGCGTGGCAGCGGGCCCAGGCTCATTGCGCTCCCACGCCAAAGCTGCATGCCCCCCTCAGCCTACCCGCGTTAGTAAGCGCCAGCCGCCGCACTCTCGGCAGTAG
>NZ_JAKSYN010000167.1:0-3495 GCF_022829565.1 Methylobacterium sp. J-001 | reverse complement strand
AATGATCTCGCCGCTCGATTTCATCCCACTGGCGGAGGAGATCGGTCTGATCGTACCGATCGGCGAGTGGGTCATCCGTCAGGCCTGTCGCGATGCGATGACGTGGCCCACGGGGATGTCGGTCGCGGTGAACGTCTCCCCCGCTCAATTCAAGAGCGACCGGCTGGTCGAGACGATCATCTCGGCACTCGCTAGCTCAGGTCTGTCGGCTAAGCGGCTGGAGGTCGAGATCACCGAGGGCGTCCTCCTGCAGGAGAGCGAGAGGACCTTGCAGACGCTCCATCGACTGCGCGAACTTGGGGTACGCGTCTCGATGGACGACTTCGGTACCGGCTACTCGTCTTTGAGCTACCTGCGCAGCTTCCCATTCGACAAGATCAAGATCGACAGGTCCTTCGTGAAGGATCTGTCGGGTAAGCCTGATGGGGACGCGATCATCCGGGCGATCGCGGGCCTCGGCAAGAGCCTGGGCATGACCACGGTCGCCGAAGGCGTCGAGACGCCCGAGCAAATGCAGCGCATTCGCGATGAAGGCTGCACTGACGTGCAGGGCTACCTCATCAGCCGGCCAATACCGGCGGATGATCTTTTGCAATTCATCGCGAGCTACCAGCCCTAATCCTGATCCACCTAACTCGTCGGATGTCCCATGAGTGAGCTCTATCGCCTCGTCTACGCCAGCAAGAACCTGTTTCACGGATCTGAGGCCGAACTGACGGCCGTTGTCGGGCAAATACTGACCGCATCGCAGCGGAACAACGCTCGGGCGGATGTGACCGGAGCGCTGATGTTCAACGCTGGCGCCTTCGCTCAGGTTTTGGAGGGACCAAGACAGGGGGTCGAAGAGACATTCGAACGGATACAGTGCGATGGCCGTCACGGCGACGTGACGGTTCTTCAGTGCGGTCCGACGGAAAGCCGCAACTTCGCGAACTGGTCCATGGCCTTCGTCGGCGCGTCTGCCGGGGGGCAAGCACGCTTCAGCCGTCTCGCGGCCGAGAGCGGGTTCGACCTGTCCAGGCTGGACGGCGACACCGTGTTCACCATGCTGCATGAGCTGGTGCTGGAGGAGGAAGGTGTGCCCCTCGCGCTCGCCGCCGCTCCATCGATCGAACCACCTGAGGTTCATGCCCCGGCAGGGTTGGATGTCGAGCAACTGAAAGCAGAAATCGCGCAGCTTCGACCTGACGCGCCAGCCACGCGGACGTCATCACCGGCGAGCAATCAGCGGGCTGCTGAGGTCAAGAGTGTCGGGCTACAATCCCTTCCCATCCGCGATGTGAACCGTTCGCCGAAGGGAGAGACCGACGCTGCCCTCTATGTGCTCAAAGCCGCCTTGGCGAGTGAGCGGCAACGCACGAGCGATCTACGGACTGAGATCGACACGTTGCAAGTCGCGTTGGCATCGAGCGAGGATCAGCTTACTGCCATGCGGGCAGAACGGGATCGTTGGGCAGGACGTGCGCAGCTTCTCGCGACGGCGATGGCTCAGGAAGCCGGCGACATCCAGATGTCGGCTTATCGAGTCGGCTTGCTTGAAACCTTGCCCAACGGACAGGACGGTTTGAAAGACGACGCCAACGTTCTGGCCGCCTGAACACGCGATCCCAGTGGGCTGCTGCTGAAACGGCCTGGGGCCGGCGGGCGCGACCGAAGCTGTTGGTGCTCGAACCCCATCCGGATCCAACATCTCTAACCATCGCGCCAGCGATTGGCCCCGGTTCCGGATCCATCCAGCACGGAACGCTACCTTGCGTCGCTCTGTTACTGCAGCTTCCGGGAGTGAGCCCGCGACTGCCGAGGACAACATCATGAGCCTGTTCGGATCGATCATCTCGAAGATTTTCGGCGGCGGAGCAGCGAGTGCACAGGCGTCCGCGCCGCATGCATCCGAGACCCCGACCGTATCTCCCGCTGCTACCGGAGCGGGCGGTGCTGGCAGCGGCACCAGCGGCGCGACCGCACCCACAATGGGTGATGCGGCGTCGCCCACCAGTGCGCCTACGGGCTCGGCAGCGAGCGTCGATGTCGGTCAGGTCTTGAGCGACATGGCCGCCAAGAAGGGTGAGAACCTGAACTACAAGCAGTCAATCGTGGACCTTTTGAAGCTGCTGGACCTCGACAGCAGCCTCCCGGCTCGCAAGCAGCTGGCCGACGAACTGCACTACACCGGCGACAAGGGTGACTCGGCTACGATGAACGTCTGGCTGCACAAGCAGGTGGTTCAGAAGCTCGCCGAGAACGGCGGCAAAGTCCCCTCTGATATGCAGCACACTTAAGGCAGTAGCAGTAGTTGGGTGATGTGCGGGGGCTGTTAACCACCCCGTCCCACCATACCCGCAGCGACCGGCCGTGAGCCGAGCGCCGGCGGAGCAACACCGATGTCTTCACCCCTCGATACTGGGTGCGGCCTCTCCGGCGCAGTCGCGCTAAGGCCCAGGTTGATAGTCATGCCAACGCGGCGACAGCCTCCCTGGCGCCTGCTACAGGGCCCCCTCTTCCCGTCAATGCGCCCGAGGCGTTCGCGACACCGCAAAGCCTGCGGCGGGCAAGCTCGCGACGACAGGCGTTCTCCGGGCCAGTTCCCCGCAGGGCGCCCGTGAAGCCTAGGCCGGGCAGTCGTGTGAGGGTCGGTGCGGGGGAACTGGACACCGCAAGCGCCGGCCCATGGCCAAACTTAACGACTGGAGACCTCTGCTACGTTTACGAGGTACACACGAGTTTCAGTCTGGGTGGGATTGCCGGAACGCACTGCTGTCCCGCACAACGGGTCTGATTGCGACCACTTGTTTTGGCTTCATAGAGCATGGCATCGGCGATACGATACAAATCCGCGAGCGCAGATAATGCCGTGCCGTTCGGCGCGCCGGCGGCGAGCCCTATGCTGACCGTGATAACCCCGGCTGTGATGCCAGCTGATCCGATCGCCAGGGTCGATACCTCGGTGTGAACCTTCTCCGCGATGCGAAGAGCCCCTACCTCGTCCGTATTTGGCAGAAGAATAGCAAACTCCTCGCCGCCGACCCGGCAGACGAGGTCGTCAGGCCGGTGCACACTGGCCGAAAGGCAGCGTGCCAAACCTTGCGGGACCTCATCCCCGACCTGGTGGCCATAGCGGTCGTTGAAGCGTTTAAAGTGATCGGCGTCGACGATGAGCAGGGACAGCGGCTTGCCGTTGCGTCTGGCGGCTTCCCAGGCCCAGGCACCGGCGTGCTCGAAGGCTCGGCTATTGTGAAGACGGGTCAAGGTGTCGGTCAGCGACAGCCTTTCGAGCTCGGCCTGCATCGCTTCACGGCCGCGCAGCTCGCGCCCGAACAGAAGCGACAGGGCGATCGTGACACCGCACAGCACCAGTGATCGGCCCCCTTGGGAGTGGTCCGCCCTGAAGTATGGCTTTTGAGCCGACAGAGGACGGAACCGATGGCCCAACGACCCAAGCCCGAGGAGATCGTGAGCAAGCTGCGTCAGGTGGACGTATTGGTCTCACACGGACAG
>NZ_JAKSYN010000162.1:0-163139 GCF_022829565.1 Methylobacterium sp. J-001 | reverse complement strand
CCGCGCCCTGCTGCGCCTTCGCCTGCTTCGCCTTGGCTTCGCGGGCCGCTTTCAGCTTCGCTTCGCGAATCTCCTCGAGTCGCTCCTCGCGCTTCTGCTCGCGCAGCTTCTCTTCGCGGATCTTGCGAAGCTTGGCCTCGGCCTCGCGCCAGAATGCGGCCGGTCGCGCCGCCCTGGCGGCCAGATGGGCGGCGAGCACCCCCTCGCCGTCGGCCACCATCGAGCGGAACTTCAGGCAGCCGAAGCTGCGCCCGTCCCGACCCAGCCGCGTGTGCCGGAAGATCGGCGCCTTGCGGTCCCCGGCCCAGACCAGCGCGGCGATCACCAGCATCAGCGGCAGAAGCAGGAACAGCGCGGTGGCCGCCACCCCTATATCGAGCCCACGCTTGGCCGCCCATTCGAGCCGCAGCTCTCGAACCACAAAAGGCGTCTCCGGCAGGGCGGAATCTGCAACCGCGACGCTCACTTGATCAACAAAATGTTCAGCAATATCAACAACTTCGATCCCATGTTGCGGCGCAGTAGTAGCTATGGATGGCGTTGATCCAACCGAGCGCAGCATGATCGAGAGCTCCTCGAAAGTGGGTTAAGCGGGCGTTAAAATTCTATTTTCGGCCAGATAGCAGGGGAAATCATCCTCCACAAGCGTCGATGCAATTGTCTTTCAAGTTAAGAAAGTTTTAAAGTTACGTATATAATCTCACTTTGAAACAGATAGATTGAATTAGGACGAGAATATGACCGAGAAATCAGAATTATTGTCAAAATATATTCGAGATTATTAAAAATAGAAAAATCCGAAAGAGCGTCGTCTTGTTAGTAGTTTTGTTGTGCGCCGCACTCGGCGGTGGTGTAATTGGGTCCATTGTAGGTCTGGAGTGGAGCTGGATTGGTGCGCTGATCGGAGCACAACTCGGCGCGACGATTGGAACGCTCGCCGCAGCGATGATCAGTCGCCCTCGGTAAAGAATACTGAGTTTGCCGTGCGTGAGCCCTTGGCCGTCAGGCTGGTCTGCTCTGCAAGATGTAGACGGACGACGTTAGAATCCACGACGCCCAGGGGCGAACGCCCTCACAGGGCGGTTGGAACAGGCATCTCTAGTGAAGTTCAGCGAATGATGCTGAACTCAGATGACTCGGTCCATCGCCTTGGAAGACATACGCTCAGCAGAGCCGAACGGACGGCTCTTGCCATCCAAATTTCGCAGGTAGAGCAAAAGCGCGGCGGATAGGACCGCAAGGCTGCCACCGAGCGGCGCGGCCACGAGAGCCAAGAGGAAGCTGTACTGCCAGCACATCTGAAGCGCGGCTGCTCCGCCGATGTAGGCGGCGGCTATCAAGACGATGAGGCTCGTTCGCGCAGCCATGGCAACCCTCGACGTGTCGCCATGCTCGCTTATAAGTTGTATTCACTGCAATCAAACGCAATTTCTACGTAGCGTTTACCGGCGTGCTTCTCGGCTGCAGTTACTTACGAAGCGTGGCTATTGGCAGGGCCCTGCCGAAGGGTGGCCGCCGCCTTCACGATCGAAAGAACGCTGTTGCGCGTCGTCTCGTCGGAAATGCTATTGAACGCCATAACCAGTTCCATCACCTTCGGATCGGCGAAGAAGGTCGGAGCCGCAACCGCCCCATCCTCAGTGCCTAGTTGCCCAGCAAAGAAGGTCTCAACTGGCACCTGCAGCAAGTCCGCAATGGCCTGAAGCCGACCGGCACCGATGCGATTGCGGCCCTTCTCGTACTTCTGCACCTGCTGGAAGCTCACGCCGATCGCTTGCCCAAGCATCGTCTGGCTCAAGCCCTGCGCCGAGCGGAGCGCCGCGATCCGGCTTCCGATGATGCGATCGGCGTCGGTGGCCAGCTTCGGCGCATGGGTGGCGGTCATCGTAGGCAGCTTTCGAGATGCGAGGGAGCCGGGGGGGCGCCGTTGCCAACCGGACAGGAAACACAACCGCATACGGCGACATGCACGATTAAGTTGCGCAACCCCTAACTGCATTCAATGCATAGCTTGGGTGTAGCTAGCACCTGCCCCATCGTGCTTAAGCGGCAGCCTTAGATGCCCTCCGCATCTTTTGCTTTCCGCGGTCGACCCACAGCACGCTTCGGTTTGTCAGAGACGATTTCCGTAGGCGCGGCGGCCTTCGGAACCGTCTTCCGGCGCTGCAAGCCAAGGCCAAGGTTCTTGGCAAGCGTAGAGCGCTGCTCGGAGTAGCTGGTCGCGGTCATCGGGTAGTCGCGGGGAAGGCCCCACTTCTCGCGGTAGGCTTCAGGGGTCAGTCCTCTGATCGTCAGGTGGCGGCGGAGGGTCTTGTACGGCTTGCCGTCCTCGAAGCTGATCAACGCGTCGGTTGTGACCGACTTCCGGATCTGCGACGGAGTCAGCTTCTCGGTTGCCGGAGCAGCAATAACATTGCCCTGGCCAATCCCCGAGAGCGCAGCGTGGGTGCTCGCAATCAGCGTCGCAAGCTCAGCACCCTGCACGTGGTTGTTCGACACATAGGCCGAGACGATGCCGGTCGTCAGCTCGATAAGATCGACGTTTCCGACCTGAGATGTTTCGATCATGTCGTCCATGCTGCACCTAAGCGAAGAACTACCATCATTCGTTTTAAATGCGGCCAAATTCGGCGGGTTGCATCAAAACTATGTATGAACTCGGATATTGTCAGAGCGGCAGCCTCAAACGCCGATACAAATTTTGACGGTGATTGAGTGGGATAGTTCCGACGAAATAATTTGTTAACCAAGATCACAGCAGCCTGCGATTGAGCAGGTTACAGGTGTCGCCGTGAACCGAGCCTTCCCCGTCAGCGCCGAAGATCCGGCCGCCGATTGTCCGGTCCCAATCGACATGCTCAGTCGACTCTATCGCGCAGAACCAGAGGCATTGGCTGACCAGCTCGGCGGCATCCCGGAAGCCACGCGGGCCCGGTTGGCCGTCTACCTCTACGGGCGCAGCCACACACGCCAACTCGGGGTGCAGATTGCAGCGACCTGCGAGGGTGCCAGCCTTCGGCGGGTCGCTGGTTTTGTCGGAAATGCGCTACACGATCTCTCGCGACAAAACCCGAGCGCATGGGTGGATGCCAGCCCTTCGGCCGGCGGCAAGCGAGGGATCAGCCTCGCAGGGTCACGAGTTGCAGCACGCTAATGCGGGAGCTTTCGGGTTGCTCCTAAGTGCTCGATGACGAACCAGGCCGCCCACTCCTCGGCGGCCAGCCCGAATTAGTCTACTGAAGGCTGCCCCGATGGGGCGCATGGCGGGCAGCCCATTGCTCGACGGTCAGGATCGGCCCGCGCAGGACGAGAGTACTGCCAATGCGGCGGGCACGGCCGTCGGCGACCCACGTGCGCCAATCTCGAACCGCCTCGGCTGCGATCTCGGACGGGTAACCGGCGAGGTTGAGCAGGCCGGTGATCGTATCGCCGCCGCGCCGGGCCTCGATGCGGTCCAGGCGCTTGGTCAGGCCAGTGACGTTGCTCATGCCGTTGGGCTTCCTGCTTGGGCGACTGCCGGCCAGTCGGCGCGGATTGCCAGGACAGGCCAGCCTCGGCGGTGCTCGCTCCTTTCGATGAGCGCGACGAAGTGCGGGGCAGATGCTTCACCTGGCGCAAGGCGAAGCACGATCGCCCGGGGTGCTGCGGCAGGATCACCGGCTGCGCGAAGGCGCTCGATCCGGCTCAAGCGGTTTCCGAGGCTGCGGGTCATGTGTCTGCCATCATGAAGGCCTCGAACACACCTCGGGCGCGATTGCGGGGCTCCGTCTTGGGCTCTGCCTCTATCGCGGCCAGGGAGGCGGCACGAATGTCGGGACAGTCCCGCGCTGCTGCTGTCAATGCGTCGCGCTCCCGCTTGGTCAGGCGTGGCACGAACTGACGGGCCGTGTGCCGCGCTTCGACCTTGCGAAGCCGCTCGGTGATCATCCTCATGTGTGGGCCTCCAGGCGGGCGAGACGGTCCTGCACGTCGGTCAGCTCGATCCCGCGAAGAACGGTCTCGACCAACTTGCCGAAGTCGGCGGCCTCGGATGGGGTGAGCTCGCCCTCAGCGACCGCTGCCACGAGGGCAGCGCTGGCCTTCACGGCGTCGGCTGCGGTGGCGATCGCGGGAAGGGCGAACGGTACGGGGCGATCCTTGCGAGGTGGGCACAGCCGGTCGAGGCACAACCGCAGGGCAGGCCCGTCGCCGTCCAGCGCCATCTCAATCGCCTTGCGGGTCAGCGCCTCGGCCTCGCCGTCCAGCAGCGCCTCGATGGCGCGCGTGGCTTGGTTGCGGGCGCCTTTGGGCCTTCCAGCTGGGTTGCCGGATTGACCAGCTCCGAATTTTCCGCCGTTCGACATTGCCTATCGTATCACAGAAAGCCCATTGGCTTAAGCTATAGTGCGCTACCTGAAAATACAGGATGAGAACAGATCAGTGACCGTGATGCGAGGCTCCGAGTTGAGCGGCTGCCTCCGGACCATTTCAGGCGGTCCAAATAGGCACGGACGTCAAGCTTGGATCATTCCCCTTCAGGGTGCGTAGCGCTCAGAGGCGGGTAGCTGGCGAGGTAACGGGCTCGTTCCCAGAGATCGATGCCGTGGCCGTTGGACAGCATGGCCGCCACAGCCTTCGCCGCATCGTCGGTATCAGCGTCGAGGATGTCGGCTTTCCCCACGGTGCCGTCCTGACCGATGCTGAAAACGCAGTACATTCGCGGTCCAGGCTCTGGCTCATCGATACTGGTCGGCGACCCTGTCACGTGCGCGCCCGTCCAATGCAGCCGGGAGTATGACGGCTGCCCGCTCCCGATGAGAGCACCCACGCCAGCGGATCGAGGGGGTTAAAGAGACACTGGCGTGGGCGCCATCGGCTGGTCGCCGACGGGACTGGTTTTGCACAACCTATATGGGAATGCATCGCGTAAAACCACGCAGGCGTGCATATTCGCAAAGCGCGCGGTCACATTTCCGTCAATTAAAATCTCACATTTATTGCGCTTCAAATAAAATTCAAAATATTTTGCTTCAGTGCATCAATAGCAATCTAATTGATACACTACTAAAAGTATATGCGCATTTATGACGGCACACCTTGCGATCTGCATTGGAGGGTAAGCGCGTAGCTGGTACTGGGCTAAGGGCATTCTTCACTATCCGTCTGGCTTTAGGACAGACGCATATGGTGCCCCGCAGAAGCGCTGCCTGACGAGATATCGGTTTCCCACTCGTTGCAGACGCCCGGTGGTCAGGCTTCGGCCGCCTCCCGCAGCATCAGCTCCTGAGCGCTCTCGGCGAGTGCCTGCAGGACAGCGACGGCGGCCTGGTTCTGGACGCGTCCGGCATCGTCTCGAACCTCCAGGGTAATGGCGGTGGTGAGCGCCATCCGCCGGACGGCCTCTATCCCGGCGTTGTAGACGGCATACTAGCGAAGCGGCGTATGAAAAGTCAGCCTCGTTTTCATCCGTTGTGATGCGTGCGCCGCGGCACGTCACGGCGAACGATGGATACCCATCTATGTCCTGCACAAGAAGAAACAGGCCGGAATGAGCGGACTGTACCTTGTAAAGGCTAGATCTTACCCATGAAGACCCGTATCGCCGCCGCCGCCATTGGGCTTATCCTTGGCGTCGCTCCGATCTCGTCAGCCATGGCCGCCAACGGCGCCCGTTGGACCGGCTTCGTCACGCAGGATGTCACAGCCACCGGCTCACTCGGGCTCGGCGTGCACGACCATCCGAACTACGACCGTTGCCCGATGAGCTCGGCGGCGGAAGGCAACGCCGATCAGCAGACCCGCCCCGTGAAGCAGTACGGCCAGACCGCGGGCGGCTACCGCTGCTGATCCGGCAGATAGGCGATGAAGCTCAAGGCTGTTTCCTACGCGATGATCGCGGTTTTCGTGGTCGGGCTCCTCGTAACGCTCATCGGCTCGGTCAGCATGCTGCTGGGCTCGTAGCCCCGCGTCGATGGGCAGGCTGAGCCGTCGCCCAACATGACTTGATGGATTGGCGGCGGGGTGCAAACCCCGCCGTTTCCATGTCGACGGGCAGCTTCAGGCGTCCTCCGACCGCCCCTCCGCCGCGTACCAAGGCAGCAGCGCGTAATCCATCATCTCCTTGACGGCCGGCCCAGCCACGCCGCGGGGATCTTCGCTACCGGTCATCTTCAAGCTCAGTGCGAGAGCCTCGATGATGGTGTCGCGCTGCTTTTGACTCATCAGCGAGATGGCCGTCCCCAGAGTCTTCTGCAGCACCTCCACGCGGACTGTTAGGTCACGCAGCTCTTCAAGCAGGACGTTCTCAAGGGGTGAGGACATTTGGGCTCCGCAGGCTCGGTTGTCCTAGCGGTGTAGCGCGCTCGCCCACCGCCGTCTCGGCCGATAGAGGGGAGCCCTGTCCTCGCCCGGGCCCGATCCCGCGGCAAACTACGTACTCATCGATATCAATCAGGCATCTACCCCTGAATAAACTATATCCGGATGCGGGTTTAGACTGTTCCAGGCCGTGTTCAGCCTGAAAAACAGAACAGGCGGCCGACAGATGCCGATTATGGTCGATCTATCCGAGCTTCCTGCCCCGCTCGCACTCATCCTGCGTCCCTGGGGCGGCGTCTTAGAAACGGCGCCCGCTGGCATGGGAGAGAATGTTCGGACTGTAGCGGCCAACGCCGCAGCAAGCCTCTGGCGCCGGGTCGTGATGATGCCCCCGATCGAACAAGGGCTTGCGAAGGCCTTGTCCGCCTCAGCGGAGCTTGCGGCCGAGCTGAACCAGGGCGATCCGAGCCCCGCCAGCGTTCGAAATCAGGCGCTAGGCGCTTTCGATACCTTGGTGGCACTGCTGCATGAGGCGAGGCCTAACGCGCGGGCCAAGGGACTTGGGCTTGGTTGGTAGAAGCCTCACTCACGCCCACGCATCGGCGGATTGATGAACGAGCTGACCAGAACTGGTTCAGGGCGCCGGTCACATCCTGGCTGACCTGACCGGCTGGCTTTGGACCGGGCTGATTGAGAGGATCAGCCAGGACCAGAGGCGTTGGGGATCAGGCGAGGACAGATGCTTCTGGACAATGCGCACCCTGGCCGCCTCCTGTGGAGGACGTGCTGATGGAGGTCGCCCGACGCATCGAGCTGGGCTGAGGCCACGCCTGGCGTCGCCCTGGCTGCCTCTGCGGGCGACAAACGCCGTGGTGCGACTGACGCTGGTCCTCGTCGCCGTTAGGCGACGTGTGGGCCCTGGCGACTGAGTGCGAGGCTGACCTTGAGGCCGCCGGTGTCATTGATGCGCGAAGAGGACGGTAAGGGGGCGTGCGTGCGGCTGAGGAGAGCCTAGCTGTTTGGTCGCGGAAGGTTTCCGTCGGTGAGATCGCCCGGCCGATCATGCGGATCAAGGCCGACACGAGGTGCGCGACGGGTATCGGCCTTGTAAATCCTGCAGCGACCTTGACCGCCAGATGGATGCCGCGCGTGGAAAGTGTCGACAGCCGAGCGAGCCGTAGGACTGGCCGTGCTGCCCGGGCATGTGGCGAAAATGTTGAGGGCCGGGACGTTTGTCGACGCGGACCCTCGGCTTGATCGGCGCGTTGAGCGAGATGCACATCCAGCCATCAGCCTCGCCTGACCCCGCCCGTCTCGCCCTGACGGAGTCTGCCCTGGCCGTTGCGGACAGCCTGTGGCGGGCTGAGATGCGCCGAACCTATGGACCCGACGGGGTCCTGACCTACGCCTTCTCTCCTGAGGGACAGGGCGGGCTCGGGACACCGCTGCGCCGAACCTATGAGGCGCGGCGTGTGGCGGTCGCGCTGTGGCGCCACGAACGGCGGCGGGCAAGGTAGCAACTGGTGGAAACCCGAGAGGACATAATGGCCGAGACCGACAAGCCGCAGGGTGAAAGCGTCGTGCCGCCCACGGTGCCGATCCGGAATGTCAACGTGCCTGATCCGACGACGGGCAGCGAGCCTGGGAGCAAAGACCTGGTGAAGGACGCCGAGAGCACGCCCGATGATCCGGACGCGGCGGCTCAGGACGGTTTGGCTTAGACGCACCTCACAAAACGCCCGATCCTCGGGCGTCCCCCTCTGCACAAGACAGCGCAGAGGGCGTTTTGTGAGAGATTTTCAGGGGGCCTTCTGCCGGTTTGGCATTTCTCCAGCTGCGATCAAGGCGCTCGTGATCGCCACCATCCGCCGACCTTGATGGCGGGCCGCATCGAGATCCTCCGTCCGGGGCGGCCGGTTCTCTGAACCGACGATGGCGGACGCGCCATAAGGCGAGCCCGCTTCCAGCATGGCCGAATCGGTGTAGCCGGTCGGCAGGATCACCATGCCCAGATGCGCCATCGGGGCGTACAGCGAGAGCGTGACGACTTCGGATCCCCCGTGCGGCCAGGAAGCCGCCGCGAAGGCACCTCCGACTTTGCCGGCGAGCAAACCGCGTTTCCACTGTGGGCCGAGCAGGTCCAAGTAGTTCTTCAGCTCCGTCGCCATAGCTCCGAAATAGCAAGGTGTGCCGAACAGAATGGCGTCGGCCCACTCGGCATCCTCGTGTGTGGGAGCCGCGTACAAAGCATTCTGCCGGGCGGCAATCTCCGTCCACCCATCGACCTTCGCCATGACTGCCGCATCGACGACTTCGCGCGGCCTTCGCACGCGTATCTCGGCCCCTGCCTCCCGTGCAGCTTCAGCCGCAGCGGTTGCGAGGGCTTCCACGCTGCCCGTGCGCGAATAGTAGACGATCAGCAGACGAGTCGGATTCGGGGAGTTATCAGCCACACCACGCTCCTATGGGTTGACGCCATGGGCTGGCGGTTGCGGGTCGGATGAGACGTTGTGCGCCCCTGCAGGTCTGGCGGAAACCGATGAGGCATCGGCCGCATGGCCGACTGTTCGATGGGAGCTGGCCATCTGGTCGGCCATCAGCACGGTCAGCGCTGCCAGCATGAGACCGGTGCCGCCAATCACCCCGCAGAACATCGGCATGCCGGGACCACCGTGCTGACCGTTTTGACTGGAATGCCGCTCTGCCACTTGGAAACCTCGCTGATCCACAGGTGCGGATCCGAGGGGGCAACAGGTGCTCTACTCAATAGGTCCGTCCCTGTGGCGCCATGGCTCGCAGGTCGATCCGGATCGCGCATCTACAGATGCGGTCCGGATGCTTTTGACGGCCCCGAGCAGGGGGGATCCACCAGCAGCCGTGCACGTCTCAAGCAGCTGGTCTGCCCTCGGCGGGTTTGATCCTGCGAGGCGGGGCCCCAGGTTCCGTCTCGGACGAGCCACGGCTGACGGTCATGTGCCACTCGCCGCTCGCCCTAATATAAGCTGGAGGAAACCACATGGCAGCGCATAGCTTCGACCAGAGCAACATCACGTGGCGCACACTCGACTGGCTCGATCACATCGCCTTCTTCGTTTACAAGGTCGATGAGGAGAACCGCATTGTCGACGTGCTTTTCAAGTTCGCTGCCAACCAGCGGGTGATGCTGCACCGGCATCATTGCCCCTACGTCACCTTGGTTATGCACGGTGAGCTGCGGTTCTACCGTCCGGACGGTACATTGAAGGAAATTCGGCCCACCGGCAGCTTCGTCTCAGGCCCCGCCCATGGCGAGCCTCACGAAGAGGGCGCCGGCGATCAGGACGCGATCGTCTTCTTCAGCAATCGCAACATCGACGATGCGCTCTATGAGTTCCTCGACGCGCACGGGAACACGACCCAGGTGCTCGGAATCGCCGACTTCAAGGCGCAGCTCGAGGCACAGATCGCGGACGGGACAGCTGCGAAGGTCGCTGGTCGCCCCGCCTGATCGAACGTAGCCCCGCAGTTCTTCCGCTGCGGGGCCGGTGCATCCGAAATCACATGCCGGAGCGGCGCATGTGATGCCGCCGGTGGCGGGTCATGTGTCGCCGTCCCATCATTCCGGTCTGACCACCCATCCGCTTCTGAGACGAGCTCTTCACGCTGCCGGGGTTGTTCATGTTGCCTTCGGCGCTGCCGCCGCCGGCGGGCGTCTGGGCCAGTGCCGCCCCGGTGACGGCGAACGTCAGCACAGCAGCGAGAGCAAGTGTCTTCATCGACATGGCGTTTTCCTTCAGACGGATCGATTCGGTCCGTCTTGGGCTGAACATCACCACGTTCGATATTGTTCAGGCCCTCAACAGATTTGAGGTTATAAATCCTGATGCTGTCGCACGCAGTGCCAGGATCAGCGCTCCGGGCCAGAACACGAATCTGAGGACGGCGATCGGCCCGATGGGGCGGCCCTTTCCCCCATACGATCGCGGCCGGCGGGGACAGCGCGGAGATCGCCATCGCGAGGCGCGCCCAGACCTCAGCGTCTGATAGGTCCATGCGCGATTGGTAAAGGCCTCCCGTCGCTACGCCTTCTTCATGCCCGGCGGCACGGGGCCGCCACCCTGTCGATCCGCCATCCGCACCGCTTCGTCTGCCCGAGAGATTTCTGCGTGGGACAAGCTCAAAGCCCGCCCCGAACACGCAAAACGCATCGACGACAGGAACTTGAACACGATCTTGAGCGTAGAGGTCCGATTTCCCGGGATTATATCGCGATGTTTCGGCCTGCTTTGCTCGCCTTTACCTGTGTTATGGTTGTGCCGGCCACGGCCGAACCGGCGCGGTCGGTTGTCGGAGTCCAGTCGGCGCCTCTCATCGATCCTGTGACGCTCAAGGTGAACGAAGCGGCAGCCAGACGCATGGATGCCGCGAGCAAAGCTCGGGACGTCGCCTGGGACGCGAAGATCCATCGGACGATGTCAGGGGTCTGCCGCGGCTGCTGAACGGTTGAACGTAGGGCCGGGCGACCCAACGGCCTGCAAACGGTCGCCAGCCGCGCAGGCTACCAGCTTCGGGTTGCAGGCCGTATCCAGACTGCGCCGAATGTCGAAGCGTCCGGAACCTGCCTACTCGATCACCTCGACGATGCGACGCGTCCGCGGTTCGACGAGGACGGGGTGGTCGTTGACAATGGTGTAGTTGTAGTTCGGCAGAGCGAACTCGGACGGCACGTCGTAGTAGACGACGCCGTCCTCCGGCAGCACCGTTCCGACCCGCACCGATCCCGCGTAGGCGAACGATGGCCGTCGCTCGCCGATCACGTAGATGCGGAAGCGCTCGCGCCGGTCGATGCCGAGCATGCTGTTGGCGGTCCCCACGGCCGCTCCGATTGCCTCGCCGACCACGGCGCCGAGCGGTCCCGCGATGGCCTCGCCCCGCTCCCGGCCATCCTGCGCACCGCGTGCCAAGCCCTGTGCATGAGCCGGCGTCACGGCGCCGAGCATCAGCACCACCGGAAGAGAGATCCAAAGTCGCATGGCGTCCTCAGCAAGCAGCAGGAAGGGTTACGAGAATCAGCGGCACCAGGGAGCGGCTCCACACCACCGGATTGGTGCCTGATTGATGGATCCTGTGGTCACCGGATCGCCCGTTGCCGGACGCGCCAGCGCGCCCTCCACCGGCCGGTTGGCCTTCGCCAGCATCACGGCCGAGAAGCAACAGAGCGCGAGGGCTGCGACCCAGAGGGCGCCTCTCACGGTTCGGATCGTTCGTCTGGACATATCCGAGACGCTGACCGCCCTCGGTTAGCGAACTCTTGCACGGCGCGTGATGCGTTCGTGCGGATCCTCGCGGAGGAAGCCGCAGACACGCGATCATCGAAGGCCGGGGGCAGCCTCTGCGGCATCCTGCTGTTTCAGCCGTGCCGTCCCCGATGAGGCTTCAGGGGCGGCCTGCGTGGAAACCGGCTGTTCCTTACGCAGCCCGCGCCAGATCCCCCTCGATCGCGGCGAGAGCCAGTTCCAAGGCCGCGAAGCAGACCGGATCGAATGCCTTGTCTAGATCCGCTCGCAGAATGCCGAGGGCTTTCTCGAGCGGCATCGCCTTCCGGTACGGCCTGTCCGCGGTGAGCGCGTCGAACACGTCGGCAACCGAGACGATGCGCGTCTCCAGAGCAATCTCCTGCGCCTTTAGGCCACGCGGATAGCCCGCGCCGTCGAGGCGCTCGTGATGAGCGCCACCAATCCCCGCCAGATCGTGGAAAGCCGGGACTCGCTTCAGGATCGTCTCGGACAGGAGCGCGTGGGCTCGCATATCCCGCCACTCGTCCTCGTCGAGCTTGCCGTTCTTGTCGAGGATCGTGTTCGAGACGCCGAGCTTGCCGATGTCGTGCAGGAGCGCCGCGCGCCGAAGCCAGCGACGACGGTGTGGGTCGAGGCCGAGCTCCGCCGCGATCATGTCCGCGTAGACCGCGACACGCTCGGAATGGCCGGAGGTGAACGGGCTCTTCGCATCGATCACCTGAGCGAATGCGCGGGCGATATCGTCGAGGTATTCCTCGTCGATCACGATGAAGTTCTGTGCCGGCTCCAATGCCGAGACTGCACTGGTCACCCTCTCCTCGGAGCCGAGGATCGTCCAGAACTCCGACGTGTCCGCGGCCCGCTCGAAGCAGGTTACCGCGTGCGGGTCGAACCATGTGCCCGACCGGCTTCTAACCTCGGCCAGCGCCGCAGCGGGACCGGCCGCGGTGTGGAACACGTCCGCCACCTGCGCGAGCAGAGCGATGCGGGCGTAGAGCGGAATCGCCGGCCCGCCGAGCTGATCCGGACGCCCCTTGCCGTTCCAGTGCTCGTCCAACGCGTGGATGGCCGCGCACACGGCCGGCGGGAAGCGCAGGCGGGCTGCGATCTCGGCGCCGCGCTGGCAGCGGGTCTGGATCAGATCATCGACGATCGTACCGCCGTTCTGGAGGATGTTCAGCACGGCCTTGAAGCGTTCGGCCAAGCCTGCCTTCAATCCGGTATGCGAGAATACGAAGCCCAGAACCTTCGGCAAGCTGTCGCTCACCGTTTTGAAGTCGCGCTTGAACCCGATGTCGTCGGATAGATAGAGCTCGCAGATCCGGGCGGCATTGCTGGAGCAGCCCAGGTCCTTGAGCATGATGGTATAGTAGAGTTCCCACAACTCGCGGGTGGGGAGCCCCATGGCGCGCCCGACATGCATTCCGATGAAGGTCGCCCGGACGCAATGGCCGGCCGGTTGTCCCTCGGTCAGGTCGAGGGCATGGCTCAACGCCGCCAGGATGTCCGATAGTCGAACGTCGCTGCGAGATGCCGTTTCAAGGCTGCTTGCGTCATGGACCATTCTGACTGTCCTCAATCAGGGCATGACGGGGGTTATATCGTAGGCGTTAATATCCGCTGTTCAGGCCTGAATTAGCCGGCAAGACCACGGCGGTCTTGCGTATTAGGCGGACTGCTCTGGTGGTGCCGACGTCCTGTCGCCCGCTTTCAGGTTCGCAGGCATGGGTCTGGGGAGCGCCGCGCGAGCGTGACTGTCCGTGCACCCCGCCCGGTGCCGCCGCGCGTCCAGTACGACAGGCCGCGCGAACCGCCGGAAGAACCGTACGGTCTGCGGACAGGCGAGCGCCCAGCCGCGTCGGTGGACCCGGGGCGCGGGCCGGGTGGGGAGCACCGGCGGCGTCCATCGCGCCCTCCGACGACCCCCCCCAAGCATCGTCATGCGCCCGGCCTGCAGGATGTCGAGGCTTGCCGTAGTGGTCACCGCGATGAGGTGGCCCCGCTTACCCCAGCGCGGGGCTCCATCGCGATCACCGTCGCCGCTCTGATCGGAAGAGGTCGCCGCGCTCATGCTGGAGCGCAATGGTCCGCCCTTCGATCAGTTGCGCAGCGGCTTCGCGCCAATCTGCAGCCGATAGATCGTCGTGGGGAATTTCACCGCCGATGCCTCGCCGCCGTTCATCGCCGGCGTGCGGTTCATCTGCGCTGCCGGGATCCACAAGCCGCCCTGCTCGTCGATCCACATCGCGTCGACCCAGATCAAGCGCGGATCCTCTACAAGCGTGCTCATGCTCCCGTCCGGGGCGATCTTGAGGATACGCAACCCGTCCGTGTCGCTCGCGTAGATCGTGCCGTCCGCGTCGATCGCCGTCCCACCCGTCGCGACCGTGGCGGCGAACAACTTCACGTGCTTCGCCCGCTCGGCATCGCTCAGTCCGGCATCGTCCAGATAACGTGTCTCGATGCTGTAGAGGGGACCTGTGCAGGCTTGGTAGTAGAACGTCTTGCCGTCGGGGGAGACTTCGAGCTGATCGGCGTGGATGAACAGGAGCTTGCCCTTGTCGTCCCGCAAGGTGCGGCCCTGGCCGGTGAGCGGACGCTGCGCGATGGTCGACCAGTGCCCGTCGAGCGCGCGCCGCAAGGCTCCCGTGTCGAGATCGAGCACGATCAGCCCGGGCTGACCGGCATCCGTCAGGTAGACGTTGCGGCCGTTGAACCGGAAATCGTCGATGAAGCTCCGATCGGTGGTCGCCGCCTGCAGCGGGTAGACCCGGCGCACAGCGTTGGTCGCGAGGTCGATCTGCACGAGTTTGGGGCCGCCTGCGAGGGGCGCCTCGCCCATGCCGGGTGCCCCCTTGTCGACCACCCACAGGTCGCCGTCGGGGCCGATGCGGATGGCGTTGACGGCCACGAAGGCCTTGGCCGGGTCGTCGCCCTGCTTCCACGCGTTCCACGCCTCGTCCGGGAACGCGACGGGCTTGCCGTCGCGCCACTCGCCGAGCTCGATGCCCTTGCCCTTCGTCTGGCGCTGGAATGGCGAGAACGAGCGGCCATCCTTCGCCTTCGTGACGCCGTTGAAGACCAAGCTCTCCGACTGGAGCATCGGCTGGAGCGCGTCGGGACCGGCCTGAGTGTCCGCAGCGTGGCTGGGCGACGATAGGCACCCGACGAGCAGGAGGGCGAAGATCGAACGGCGGGTCATGCGCATTCACGCCTGTTGCGGGTGCAGAAAATCCTGCGGCAAGGCTTGAAGCGCCACCGGCGTTCCCAGGCGACAGCTGAAAAGAGCAGCGGCCCATACCCGCACCGGCCGGGCAGCCGTATCATCCCGGTGTGTGACGCCGGGGCGGGCCGAGGCACCGGCGGGCGTCTGTCGCAACCAGTAGGCCGGCGGTCGAGGCGCTCCGGGTTTGGCGAAGCAGACGTTGCGTTGCGTGGCCGGTACGCCGGCGAGATCGCAGTCCAATTCGGCCGAGCTACTGCAGGCGAACGGGACCGACCATCAATCCCAGGCGAAGGGCCGGCGCCATGAGTTTACCGCTCGTGATCAAGTTGCCGTCGACCTGCCAGTGCTCGAATTCGGCATCGGGCTCGACCCTATGGCCGCTGGCACGAAGCGCCTCGACGGCCTCAACAACCCGATCGCAGCTCTCGGCCATCCCTCCACCGGCATGACGTCGCGGCGGTGCTCGATCTGGATCAGGTCGTGATCTTCAGGGGGGTAAGGCGGCTCCGAGGGGCGCCATCGGCCGGTAGCGGACCGGCTCGGTCATCGAAAATGGTGGAGACGACAGGGATCGAACCTGTGACCTTTCCCATGTCAAGGGAATGCACTACCGCTGTGCTACGTCTCCGTTTCGAACTTCTCAGGTTCAGTGAACCTGAGGCCGCCGAAATAGCTTCACCGGATCAGCGACTTATCGGGAGGAACCTCTACCCTGTCAAGGTAGTGCCCGCCCGCTGAGATACGCACCCGGGCCGGTGCCGTGTCAGCACCGGTGGGCCGGGCCTATAGCCGGTGCTTGGCGGGGGCGCAAGCGGAAGGTTGGCCGTCGCGGGCCGGAAACCGCGATGGTGCACGCGGGGAAGAAAATGCGCTATGGGCCTGCCGGCCGGTATTCGGCCGGGCCGCCGAGGCGGTTCTGGCATTCCGCCGCCTCAAGCTTCGGGACATGCGCTACTTCATCGATCACGATCACGGCGACTCGATCCGCGGCTGGATCGTCCCGGACAATCCCCTCGCCATCAGCCGGGTGATGGTCTCCGTCGGCGGCCAGCGTGTGGCTGAGATCCCGGCCAGCGTCATCGACGAGGCGTTCAAGCGCAACGGCTGGCACGCCACCGGGCAATGCACCTTCGTGGTGACATCGGCCGAGGTGCCGGGCCTGCCCGATATCCCGCGGCTCGAACTCTACGATGCCGACACCAACGTTCTGGTCTATCGCCGCATGCCCCCGGACGGGCTGGTGCGGCTGCGGACCATGCTGATCAACACCGGGATCGAGCCCGAGACCGCCCTCCAGGCGGCGCTCTTCCCGCATTTCCAGCACTGCTATTTCGGCATCCACAAGCTGCCGGACGAGATCCTGACCTGCGTCCTGACCGGGCCGGCCGCCCCCTCGGCCTTTCTGTCGGGGGCGGTGACGATCCCGCGCTATGAGAACTTCATGACGCCGGACTTGATGATCACCGCGATCCTGGTGCAGGACCCCTACATCGAGCTGGCGACCCGCATGCTCTGGCTGAAGGCCCGGGCCGGCGACGCCCTCGACCCCATGTGGGGTTGGCGCCTGGGGCCGCTCGCCGAGGCCGCGTCCTTCTCGGGCGACTACGACTTCACCGACGTGAAGAGCCTCAAGCGCTATTTCCGCATGCTGCCGGAGCCGGCCTACCGGCTGCTCTACAACCCGCTGACCCGGCAGCTCGGCACCCGCATGCCGGAGGATCGCCTGCATCCGGGCAATTCCATTGCCGCTATCGAGATCCTCGCCCGGGTCGGCATCGTCGGCCACAAGACCCGGTACCACGCCTTCGCGTCGACCCTGTTCGACCACCTGGGCATCCACGCCCCCGTGCCTGTCCCGCCGCCGGTCCCGGTTGAGACCCAGGCGCTGGCCGAGCGCCTGCGGACGGTCAAGGCGGTGGAGGAGATGCTGGTGTTCGACGTTGCCATGTCGGATGCGGTGAAGGACTCGATCGACAAGAGCTGGAGCTGATCGTGCGGTCGAGCGAGACCGGGGCGCCCGAGCCGCGCCTTCCGCCGGCGCACCTGACCGGCGCCGGGCGCAAGCGCCGCCCCCTGCCGGTGCGGGCGGCGGCGGACGGCATGCGGATCGAGCTCCCGGGGCTCGCGGGCCGCTGGCTCGAGATCACCCTGTCCAACGACCCGACGGAAGGGCTGGACACGGTTCCGAGTATGGCCTTCGTCGGCCCGGAGGGCCGTCCAGGACCGCTGCTGCCCCAGGAAGCCTCAGGCGGCGGCGCCTTCACGTGGATCGGCCGCCTCCCCGAGGACGTCATGGCGCTGCGGGTGGCCGATCCCGCCGGACGGATCCCGGCTCGACTGCGACGGGTCACCGTGCGCCGCCTCTCCCGGCCGTTCCTCGTGCCGCGCGCCCTGCCCCGCGAGCCTGCGCTCGCCCTGCAGGCGCTATACTGGAGGATCCTCGGCAAGAAGGTGCGGGCGCGGGGCCTCCTTGGCCGGGCGCTGGCCTATCGCCGGGTTACCGGATACGAGGCCTGGATCCGCGCCCACGGCTACCGCCGGGCCGAGCGGGCCGGGATCGCCGCCGAGATCGCCGCCTGGGCCAACCCGCCTCTGATCTCGGTCCTGATGCCGGTGCACGACCCGGATCCGAAGGTCCTCCAGGCCGCCCTCGCCTCCCTACGGGCGCAGCTCTACCCGCATTGGGAGCTGTGCGTCGTCGACGACGCCTCGACCCAGCCCGCGATCCCGAAGATCCTCCAGCGCGCCGCCGAGGCCGACCCGCGCATCCGCCTGCATGCCCGGTCCGAGAACGGCCACATCGCCCGGGCCACCAACGACGCGCTGGGCCTCGCCCGCGGCGACGTCTGCGCCTTCATGGACCACGACGACGTGCTCACCGAGGATGCCCTCTACGAGGTCGCCCGGGCGCTCCGCCTCGATCCGGCGCTGGTGCTGATCTACAGCGATGAGGACAAGATCGACGGGCGCGGCCGGCGGTTCGACCCGCATTTCAAGCCGGGTTTCGATCGCGAATTGCTCTACGCGCAAAACTACATCAACCACCTCACCGTGGTGCGGACCGAGGCCCTGCGCGCCGTCGGCGGCCTGCGCCCGGGCTTCGAGGGCAGCCAGGACCACGACCTGCTGCTGCGCCTGACCGACGGGCTCGACCCGTCCCGCATCCGCCACATCCCCCGGGTGCTCTATCACTGGCGTGCCGCGCAGGGCTCCGGGACCTTCTCGGACCGGTCCCTGGCCAAGGCCGAAGCGGCGCGCCTGCGCGCCCTCGACGAGGTCGTGGCCCCCTGGGGCGGTCGGGCCGAGCGCGGACCCTCGGGCTTCAACCGCCTGGTTCGGCCGCTTCCGCAGCCGGCCCCCCGGGTCTCGGCGATCATCCCGACCCGGGACCGCGCCGAGATCCTGTCGGTCACCCTCGACGGATTGCTGACCGGCACCGACTATCCCGACATCGAGGTGGTGATCGTCGACAACGACAGCCGCGAGCCCGAGACCGCGGCGCTGTTCGCCCGGTATCGGGACGATCCGCGGGTGCGCGTCGTGCCCGTCCCCGGGGCCTTCAACTTCTCGGACCTGTCGAATCGCGGTGCAGCCGCTGCTGCCGGCCAGGTTCTGCTGTTCCTCAACAACGACGTCGAGGTGCTGGAGCCCGGTTGGCTCGGGGAACTGGTCCGGCATGCGGTGCGGCCGGAGATCGGCGCCGTCGGGGCGAAATTGCTCTACCCGGACCGGACGATCCAGCACGGCGGCATCGTGCTGGGAATCGGCGGCGTCGCCGGGCACAGCCATCTCGGCGTGCCGGACGCGGATCCTGGGTATTTCTGCCGCATGGTCATCGCCCATGAGGTCTCCGCGGTCACGGGGGCCTGCCTCGCCATGCGTGCCGACGTGTTCGAGGCGGTCGGCGGTTTCGACGCCGAGGCTCTGAAGGTCGCCTTCAACGACGTGGATCTGTGCCTGAAGATCCGCCGGGCCGGCTACCGCATCGTCTGGACGCCGTTCGCGAAATTGATTCACCACGAGTCCAAGAGCCGCGGGGCCGAGGACACGCCGGAGAAGCGCAAGCGCTTCGAGGGCGAGGTGCTCACCATGCTCGATCGCTGGGGACCGGAACTGCGGGCCGACCCCTACTACAACATCAACCTGTCACGGAACTCGGCGCATTACCGGGTCTAGGACGGCGCACCGGACCAGCCACGCGGGCCGGATTTCATCCCTGTCGGCGCGCCGCTCCCCCCGGGGTGGCATGCATGCGTCAGTGGGTGAACTTGCGTCGGAAGCCGGTTGCGATACCTCTGGACATGCCGCATGAGGCGGTTCCGGCCATGGTGCCCGAACGGGCGCGCGGCGAGGGCGGCAGTCAACCATGAGTGCGAACACCCCAATGGCCTCGGCCACGACTTTAGAGCGCGATGCTCAGCAGGCGATGGGAGACCACAAGGTCCACCCGAACGAGATCGCCATCGGCGTGGTCATCGGCCGCGCGTCCGAATACTTCGACTTCTTCGTGTTCGGCATCGCTTGCGTGCTGGTCTTCCCGAAGGTGTTCTTTCCGTTCGTCGATCCGCTGACCGGGACACTGTACGCGTTCTCGATCTTCGCGCTGGCCTTCATCGCCCGGCCGATCGGCTCGGTGATCTTCATGGCGATCGACCGCCGGCACGGACGCAGCGTCAAGCTCACCATCGCGCTGTTCCTGCTCGGTGCCGCGACCGCAGCGGTGAGCTTCCTGCCGCGCTACGACAGCATCGGGATTTCGTCGGTCTACATCCTGGCGGTGCTACGGGTGCTGCAGGGGCTGGCGCTCGGCGGCGCCTGGGACGGGCTCGCCTCCCTGCTCGCCATGAACGCCCCCCGGGAGCGCCGCGGCTGGTACGCGATGATCCCGCAGCTCGGCGCGCCCCTGGGCTTCATGGTCGCCAGCGCCCTGTTCGCGTTCTTCCTGGTCAACCTCGACGAGGCCGACTTCATCGATTGGGGCTGGCGGTTCCCGTTCTACTGCGCCTTCACCATCAACGTCGTCGCCCTGTTCGCCCGGCTGCGTCTGGTCGCCACCGAGGAGTTCGCCCGGATGATGGACCTCGACCGGCTGCGGCCGGTCCCGGCGCTGGAGCTGTTCCGGCACCATGCGGGCGACGTGATCCGCGGCGCCTTCGTGCCGCTCGCCGCCTTCGCGCTGTTCCATCTGGTGACGATCTTCCCGATCGCCTGGCTGGCGCTCAACAACACCCATCGCTCGCCCGGCGAGTTCCTGATCGTCCAGTTCTCGGGGGCCATCGTCTGCGCCGGCGCCATCGCGGCCTCCGGGTTGATCGCCGACCAGATCGGCCGCCGCAACTGCCTGATCATGAGTGCCTCGCTGATCGCCTTCTTCGCGCTCGGCAGCATCATCGCACCGCTCCTGTTCGGCGAGAGCGCGATCGGCCAGACGATCTACGTCACGATCGGCTTCATGCTGCTCGGCCTCGCCTACGGCCAGACCGCCGGTGCGGTGACGGCCCGGCTCGGCAACCACTATCGCTACACCGGCGCCGCGCTGACCTCCGACTTCGCCTGGCTGGTCGGTGCCGGCTTCGCGCCGCTGGTGGCTCTGTTCCTGTCGCAGCGCTACGGCCTGGCTATGGTCGGGGTCTATCTCCTGTCGGGCGCGGCCTGCACCCTTGCGGCCTTGTTCCTCGACCGGTCGGAAATGCGCCAGATGTAGTCGGCCGCCGCGCGGCGAAGGCTGCGCGGTCACCCTCCAGAATCTGCCGGGACTGCCGCGTCTTGCGCGGCACGGCAGGGACGCCGCGTCTGCGGCTTGGGATAAAGAGACGAGTGCTGTGACCTCTTCGACCCCTCTTCCGGACAGGATCGCGCCCGCCCCACGCCGGGCCGGCCTCGCGCGGCGGCTCGTGCCGCTTCTCGCCCTGCCGCCGGTCCTGGCGCTGCTGGGCGGCTGCAACCTCGTGGTCATGAGCCCGGCCGGCTACGTCGCCGAGCAGCAGCGCAACCTGGTGCTCGCTGCCACCGGGCTGATGCTCCTGATCATCATCCCGGTGATCTTCTTCACCCTGTTCTTCGCCTGGCGCTACCGCGCCACCAACGAGGACGCGGTCTACGATCCCGAATGGCACCACTCGACCCAGCTCGAGGTGCTGATCTGGACGGCGCCGCTCATGATCATCATCGCGCTGGGCGCGCTGACCTGGATCGGGACCCACACCCTCGATCCGTTCCGGCCGCTCAGCAAGATCGACGCGAAGCGCGACGTCCCGGCCGGCGTCGAGCCGCTCCAGGTCGAGGTGGTCGCCATGGATTGGAAGTGGCTGTTCCTCTACCCGCAATACGGGATCGCCTCGGTCAACGAGCTCGCCGCCCCAGTGGACCGGCCGATCCAGTTCAAGATCACCGCCACCGACGTGATGAACACGTTCTACATCCCGACGCTGGCCGGCATGGTCTACGCGATGCCGGGCATGCAGACCCAGCTCCACGCGGTGATCAACCGCGAGGGCGCTTATGAGGGCCGCTCGGCGCATTACAGCGGCGCCGGCTTCTCGAACATGTTCTTCAAGTTCAACGGCGTGACCAACGAGGCCTTCGACCAGTGGGTCGCCAAGACCAAGGCGCAGGGCGGCGAGCTGACCCAGGACGCCTATCTGGAGTTGGAAAAGCCGAGCGAGTCCGAGCCGGCGCGGTTCTACAAGTCCTACGCGAAGGGCCTGTTCGATCGGATCATCGGCATGTGCCCGCGGCCGGAGCAGATGTGCGTCGGCGAGATGGTGAAGATCGACGCCCGGGGCGGTGCTTCAGGACAGGAGGCCGAGGCGAATTACGACCGGCTCCAGTATGACAACCGCATGGCCGATCGCGGCAACGAAGCCCCCGGCGCGACCGGGCCGGCATCCGGGACCGGTCCGCACGGGCAGACGCAGCCGCAGGGCATGAAGCCCAGGCCCGATATGGGCAATCCGGACTCGCGCGGTCAGGGCGAAACCGCGCTGCCCGGGCAGGAGAAAGCGCCCGAGATCAAGGCGCCTGACAGCCAGGGCCAGAAAGAGGGCGGGCAGATCGCGCCCAAGCAGCTCAACCAGTAAGAACGCTCGCGTGAACGCGGGCCCCACACCCAAAACCCGGCGGTCGCCGTCGAACCCATTGAACGGGCCGATCCCATGTTCGCAAACTTGGACCTACAACAGTTGATCTTCGGTCGATTTACGATCGAGCAGATCCCGTATCACGAGCCGATTCTGCAGGCGACCTTCGCCGGCGTGGCCGTGGTCGGCCTCGCCGTCCTCGGCGTGATCACGTATTTCCGCTTCTGGGGGCCGCTGTGGCGTGACTGGGTCACGTCCATCGACCACAAGAAGATCGGTATCATGTACTGCATCTTCGCGCTGATCATGCTGCTGCGTGGCTTCGCCGACGCCTTGCTGATGCGCTCGCAACAGGCGGTGGCGTTCGGTTCGGAGCAGGGCTTCCTGCCGCCGCACCACTACGACCAGATCTTCACCGCCCACGGCATGATCATGATCTTCTTCGTGGCGATGCCGTTCGTCACGGGGCTCATGAACTTCGCGGTGCCGCTGCAGATCGGCGCCCGCGACGTGGCGTTCCCGTTCCTGAACAACTTCAGCTTCTGGATGACGGTGTCGGGCGGCATCCTGGTGATGGTCTCGCTCTTCGTCGGCGAGTTCTCGCGCGCCACCTGGCTCGCCTACCCGCCGCTCTCCGGGGCCGCGATGAGCCCCGGCGTCGGCGTCGACTACTACATCTGGGCGCTGCAGATCGCCGGCATCGGGACGCTGCTGTCGGGCATCAACCTGATCGCGACCATCGTGAAGATGCGCGCGCCGGGCATGACCATGATGAAGCTGCCGATCTTCGTCTGGTCGTCGCTGTGCACCAACATCCTGATCGTGGCCGCCTTCCCGATCCTGACGGCGGTTCTCGCAATGCTGTCGCTGGACCGTTACGTCGGCACGCACTTCTTCACCAACGACCTTGGCGGCAACGCCATGCTGTACTTCAACCTGATCTGGATCTGGGGTCACCCGGAGGTCTACATCCTGATCCTGCCGGCCTTCGGGGTGTTCTCCGAGATCACCTCGACCTTCTGCGGCAAGCGGTTGTTCGGCTACACCTCGATGGTCTACGCGCTGGTGGTGATCACCATCCTCGCCTACCTGGTGTGGTTGCACCACTTCTTCACCATGGGCTCGGGCGCCGACGTGAACTCGTTCTTCGGGATCACGACGATGATCATCTCGATCCCGACGGGCGCGAAGATCTTCAACTGGATGTTCACGATGTACCGCGGCCGGATCCGGTTCGAGGTGCCGATGATGTGGGTGGTGGCGTTCATCGTCACCTTCGTGATCGGCGGCATGACCGGCGTCCTGCTGGCGGTGCCCCCGGCCGACTTCGTCCTTCACAACTCGCTGTTCCTGATCGCGCACTTCCACAACGTGATCATCGGCGGCGTGCTGTTCGGCATGTTCGCCGGCGTGACCTTCTGGTTCCCCAAGGCCTTCGGGTTCAAGCTCGATGAGTTCTGGGGGAAGATGGCCCTCGTGTTCTGGGTGAGCGGGTTCTACGTCGCCTTCATGCCGCTCTACGTGCTCGGCCTGATGGGCGTGACCCGGCGCATGCAGCACTTCGACGACCCGTCGCTGCAGATCTGGTTCGTCATCGCGGCCTGCGGCGCGGGGCTCATCGCCTTGGGTATCGCCTCGCAGATCGTGATGTTCGTGGTCTCGATCCGCAACCGCGAGAAGCTGCGCGACCTGACCGGCGACCCGTGGGGCGGCCGGACCCTGGAATGGTCCACCTCCTCGCCGCCGCCGGACTACAACTTCGCCTTCACCCCAGTGGTCCACGATTCGGACGCGTGGTGGGACATGAAGAACCGCGGCTTCGCCCGGCCCATGACCGGCTACAAGCCGATCCATATGCCGAAGAATACCGCGTCCGGCGCCATCCTGGCAGGTCTGAACTTCACCTTCGGCCTGGCCATGGTCTGGTACGTCTGGTGGCTGGCGGCGCTCAGCTTCGTGGCGATCATCGTCGTCGCGATCCTCCACACCTTCAACTACAATCGCGACTTCTACATTCCCGCCGACACGGTCAGTCGGACGGAAGGGCAGCGGTCGCGCGAACTGGAAATGGCGTGATTCGATGATGCACGCAGAGACTGCACCCCCCGGCGCTGCGGCGCCGGTCTTCTACCAGACCGACGAGGAGGGCCATCATTCCGAGGGCTCGACGATGCTCGGGTTCTGGCTCTACCTGATGAGCGATTGCCTCATCTTCGCGACCCTATTCGCGACCTACGGGGTGCTCGGCCGCAGCTACGCGGCCGGGCCCACCCCCAAGGACCTGTTCGACCTGTCGGGCATCGCGGTGAACACCGCCATGCTGCTGTTCTCGTCCATTACCTACGGCTTCGCCATGCTGGAGATGGACCGGGACCGGATCAAGCAGACCCAGATCTGGCTCGCGATCACCGGCCTGTTCGGCGTGGCCTTCGTGGCCCTGGAGATCCGGGAATTCGTCCACCTGTTCCATGAGGGCGCCCCGCCCTGGCGCAGCGCCTTCCTGTCGTCGTTCTACACCCTGGTGGCGACGCACGGCCTGCACGTCTCGGTGGGCATCCTCTGGCTGGTCGTGCTCCTGGTGCAGCTGCGCAAGCACGGCCTCATCGTCGAGAACAAGCGCCGGCTGATGTGCCTGTCGATGTTCTGGCACTTCCTCGATCTGATCTGGATCGGGGTCTTCACCGTCGTCTACCTGATGGGAGTGCTCGAATGAGCGCCGACGCGCACCACCTCACCGGTCACGGTGAGGGCACGCATGACCCGCACGCCCACAGCGAGGGCGGGCACGGCTCCTTCAGCAGCTACATCACCGGCTTCGCCCTGTCGGTGATCCTGACGGTGATCCCGTTCTGGCTGGTGATGGGCAACGTGCTCGACAACAGCCTCGTCACCAGCCTGGTGATCCTGGCCCTGGGCGGCGTGCAGATGGTCGTGCACATCATCTACTTCCTGCACATGAACACCAAGTCGGAGGGCGGCTGGACCTTCCTGGCGCTGATCTTCACCATCATGGTGGTGGTGATCATGCTCGCCGGCTCGGTGTGGGTGATGTACCACCTCAACCACAACATGATGCCGATGGATGCCCACGACGTCATGAACAACGCCCGCTGAGCGCGCGTCCGGCGATGAGGCCCGCGGGGTCGGGAGGGGGGGCTGAGCCGGGCTCGGCCCCCTCCCCGGCCCCGCTGTCGTTGTTGCGGCGCGTCGTGTTCGGCGTCGCCATGGGCCTCGTGTTCGTCGTCCTGCTGGGGCTCGGGACCTGGCAGGTCCAGCGCCGGACCTGGAAGCTCGATCTGATCGCCCGGGTCGATGCCCGCGTCCACGCGCCGGCCGTGCCAGCCCCCGGCCCCGCCGCGTGGCCGCAGGTCGGCTCTGAGGACGCCTACAGGCACGTGTCGCTCTCGGGCGTCTTCCTCCATGACCGGGAGACGTTGGTGCAGGCCGTGACCGAGCGGGGCGCCGGCTTCTGGGTGCTGACACCCCTGCGCCGGCCCGACGGCAGCCTGGTGCTGGTCAATCGCGGCTTCGTGCCGAGCGCGAACCGGGATCCTGCGACCCGGCAGGCCGGGCAGGTGGCGGGCGAGACACGCGTGACGGGCCTCCTGCGACTGACCGAGCCGGGCGGCGCGTTCCTGCGGTCGAACGACCCGAAGGACGGGCGCTGGTACTCGCGCGACGTGGCCGCCATCGCGGCGGCACGGGGCCTCACCGACGTCGCTCCCTATTTCGTCGACGCCGACGCCGCGCCCAATCCCGGCGGCCTGCCGGTGGGCGGGCTCACGGTGATCGCCTTCCCGAACAGCCACCTGATCTACGCCCTGACCTGGTACGGAATGGCGCTGATGCTGGCGGGCGCGGTGATCTACATCCTCCGCGGCCGTCGGACGTCTAGACCTGTGGGGGAGTAGCCCGGTTTCCGGGGGCGTCTATAATGAGGTGACAAACGCCATAACGAGTCACCGCCATGACCACCCGCATTCCGAACTTCGCCGAGATTCCTTGGGTCGGCGAGCCGCTTGCGGTGGCAGCGCCGGTTTTGCCTGAGCCTTGGATGACGCCGGAGGGCATTCCGGTGAAGGGCCGGTACGGGCCCGAGGATCGCGAGGGCATCGAGTTCCTCGATACCTATCCGGGCATCGCGCCGTTCCTGCGCGGCCCCTACCCGACCATGTATGTCACCCAGCCCTGGACGATTCGGCAATATGCCGGCTTCTCCACGGCCGAGGATTCGAACGCCTTCTACCGGCGCAACCTCGCGGCCGGGCAGAAGGGCCTCTCGGTGGCCTTCGATCTCGCCACCCACCGCGGCTACGATTCCGACCATCCCCGCGTCTCCGGCGATGTCGGCATGGCCGGCGTGGCGATCGACTCGATCTACGACATGCGGACGCTGTTCTCCGGCATCCCGCTCGACGAGATGACCGTGTCGATGACGATGAACGGCGCGGTGCTGCCGATCCTCGCCCTTTACATCGTCGCCGCGGAAGAACAGGGCGTGCCGCCGCAAAAGCTCGCCGGCACGATCCAGAACGACATCCTCAAGGAGTTCATGGTCCGCAACACCTACATCTATCCCCCCAAGGGATCGATGCGGATCATCTCGGACATCTTCGCGTATACGTCGCAGAACATGCCGAAGTTCAACTCGATCTCGATCTCCGGCTACCACATGCAGGAGGCCGGGGCGACGAACGACTTGGAGCTTGCCTACACGCTGGCGGACGGCGTCGAGTACATCAAGGCGGGGCTGGCCGCCGGCCTGACCATCGACCAGTTCGCCCCACGCCTGTCGTTCTTCTGGGCGATCTCGACCAACTTCTTCATGGAGATCGCCAAGATGCGGGCCGCGCGCCTGATCTGGGCCAAGCTCGTGAAGGGGTTCGATCCGAAATCGGAAAAATCCCTGGCCCTGCGCACCCACTCGCAGACCTCGGGCTGGTCGCTCACCGCCCAGGACGTGTTCAACAACGTCACCCGCACCAATATCGAGGCGATGGCGGCGACGCAGGGCGGCACGCAATCCCTGCACACCAATGCCCTCGACGAGGCGCTGGCGCTCCCCACCGACTTCTCGGCCCGGATCGCCCGCAACACCCAGCTGTTCCTGCAGCAGGAAAGCGGCACTAGCCGGATCGTCGACCCGTGGGGCGGCTCCTACTACGTGGAGAAGCTCACCGCCGATATCGTGGCGCGGGCCTGGGAGCATATCCGCGAGGTCGACCAGCTTGGCGGCATGGCCAAGGCGATCGAGGCCGGCATCCCCAAGCTGCGGATCGAGGAGGCCGCCGCCCGGGCCCAGGCCCGGATCGATTCCGGCCGGCAGACGATCGTGGGCATCAACAAGTTCAAGGCCGACGACGACATGGCCATCGACCTCCTGCGGGTCGACAACGGCAATGTCCGCCGCCTCCAGATCGACAAGCTCAAGCGCCTGCGCTCCGAGCGCGACGAGGCCGCCGTCACGGCCCGGCTCGAGGCGCTCACCAAGGCCGCCGACACGAACGAGAACCTGCTGGCGCTGGCGGTCGACGCGGCCCGGGCCAAGGCGACCGTGGGTGAGATTTCCGAGGCCCTGGAGAAGGCCTGGGGCCGGCACCGCGCCGAGATCCGCTCGATCTCCGGCGTCTACAAGCGCGAGGTGGGGGGCATGTCGCCAGTGGTCGAGGAAGTCCGGGTCCTGGTGGAAGCGTTCGAGGAGAATGACGGCCGCCGGCCGCGCATCCTGGTCGCCAAGATGGGCCAGGACGGGCACGACCGCGGCCAGAAGGTCATCGCCTCGGCGTTCGCCGACCTTGGCTTCGACGTGGATATCGGGCCGCTCTTCGCCACCCCGGCCGAGGCGGCCCGGCAGGCGGTGGAGAACGACGTGCACATCGTCGGCGTCTCCTCGCTGGCGGCCGGGCACCTCACCCTGGTGCCGGAGCTGAAGGCGGCGCTCACCGAGCAGGGCCGCGACGACGTGATGATCGCCATTGGCGGCGTGATCCCGCCGGGCGACTACGACGCCCTGGTGGCGGCCGGTGCCTCGGCGATCTTCCCGCCCGGCACGGTGATCGCCGAGGCCGCGGTCAAGCTCATCCGTGCGCTGAACGAGCGGCTGGGCTACGCGGCGCGCCAGGCGGCGGAGTAGGGTCGGGTCCCGTCTCCCCGATCGCGGGGAGACGGGAGGACACTCAGTTCAACGCCTGCGGGTCGGCCTCCGTGAGGAAGGCCGCCACCGCGTGGAGGAACTGCATGCGGTTCTTCTCCATCATCACCGTATGGGTGCCCTCCCCGAGCTCGATGAAGCGCTTGTAGGGGGCGTGGGTGAGCTGGGTGAAGTATTCCTGCGCCTGGTAGCTCGGCAGGTCCGCATCCCACTCGGCGTGGATGAGCAGCACGGGCACGCGGATGTCGCCCGGATCGTAGAGCGGCTTGCCCGCCGCCCAGTAGGCGTCCTTGTCGGCCACGGTGCCGTTCGGCGCACGCAGCACCGGCGGCGATTGCCGGGCACCGACCGGGTCGCTGGCGAAGGTCGCGTCGGCCCATTGGTCGAACCAGCCGGGCGGGATCAGGTCGGCCTGCTTGTCCTCGGGCACCCCGGTGAGCCAGCGCACCTTGGCGCTGTCCCGGCTGACGCTGCGATAGGCGCCCAACGGCCCGGGACCGCCGCTCATCAGGGCCGGCGTGCGCGCCAGCCATTGCGGCGCGTACAGGACCAGCCGGTTGACCCGTTCGTTATGGGTGCTGGTGTAGAGCCCCATGGTCGAGGTTCCCCAGGACCAGCCCATCAGGTCGATCTTGTCGACGCTGCGCCGCTTCAGGATGAAGTCGACGACCTGTCCCACCACCTTGGCCGCGTCCGGCGTGCGCATGAACGGCGTGTTGTCGGCGGCCGGGGCGCTCATCGGGGCGGGGCGCCCGGATTGCCCGTAGCCCGGCAGGTCCACGAGGTAGACGTCGAACCCCTGGCCGGCGAAATAGTCCATCGCCGACATCCCACCGAGCGGCAGGTCGAAGGCCGTGGAGGCCGGGTAGGTCGAACCGTGCACGAACAGCAGGATCCGGTCGCCCGGGAACCGGTCCGTGCCGGCCGGGTGCTTGTTGCGCACGTAGATGTCGATGCCCGGCTCGCTCCACGGCAGGCGGAATTCCTCCGTCTGCAGCCGTGCCGTCGGTGCAGCCGTCGCGGCGGCGGGTGGCAGGGTGGCGGCGAGGCCCGCCGCCGCGAGCGCCCCGAACATTTGTCGCCGCGGCAATCCGGTCTCCACTTGTGTCCTGCCCAGGCGCGGGCGCGTCTGCGATGGTTCGTCCGACATGGATCCTCCCGGCCGCCTTATCTGGCAGCTCGGGCGATACAACCGTCGCGACCTGGCGGGCGCAACCGCTGGTGAACCGGACCGACACACGAAGAACCGGTTTCGTCGGCCGATCCGTTCAAACCGCTGTGACAAAGATGGCGCGATGGTGCGCTGCACGGGTGACGCCGGGTCCCAGGGCGGGCATGGAGGCGGGAGATCCAGGGAGACGCCCGTCCATGACGACTCCGACGACCGTCGACACCACGCCCTTCCCCGACCAGAAGCCGGGCACCTCCGGGCTGCGCAAGAAAGTGCCGGTGTTCCGGCAGCCGAACTACGTCGAGAACTTCGTCCAGGCGATCTTCGACACCCTGCCCGACAAGGCGGGCGCCACCCTGGTGCTCGGCGGCGACGGGCGCTTCCTGAACCGCGAGGTGGTGCAGAAGACCCTCCGGCTCGCCGCCGGCAACGGCTTCGGCCGGGTGCTGGTCGGGCGCGGCGGCCTGCTCTCGACCCCGGCGGCCTCCTGCGTGATCCGCAAGTCGAAGGCGATCGGCGGCATCGTCCTGTCGGCGAGCCACAATCCGGGCGGGCCGGACGGCGATTTCGGCATCAAGTTCAACGCTGCCAATGGCGGCCCGGCGCCCGAGACCGTCACCGACGCGATCTTCGAGCGGGCCAAGGCGCTCACCCGCTACAGCCTGGTCGAGGCCCCGGATCTCGACCTCGACACTTTGGGCGAGACCCGTCTCGGCGCCATGACGGTCGCGGTCATCGACCCGGTGGCCGACTACGCCGAACTGATGCGCACGCTGATCGATTTCGACGCGGTGTCGCGCCTGTTCGCCTCGGGCTTCCGCATGCGCTTCGATGCGATGAGTGCGGTCACCGGTCCCTACGCCACCGCGATCCTGGAGGGGATGCTCGGCGCGCCTCAGGGCACGGTGGTCAACGCCATTCCAAAAGAGGATTTCGGCGGCCATCACCCGGATCCGAACCCGGTCCATTGCCACGACCTGTTCGACCTGATGCAGGGGCCGGACGCCCCCGATTTCGGCGCCGCCTCGGACGGCGACGGCGACCGCAACATGATCGTGGCCCCGGGCTTGTTCGTGACGCCGAGCGACAGCCTCGCCCTGCTCGCCGCCCATGCTCACCGGGCGCCGGGCTATGCGGGCGGCTTGGCCGGCATCGCCCGGTCGATGCCCACGAGCCGCGCCGCCGACCGGGTCGCGGCAGCTTTGGGCATCCAGGCCTACGAGACGCCCACCGGCTGGAAGTTCTTCGGCAACCTGCTCGATGCCGGGTTGATTACCCTGTGCGGCGAGGAGAGCGCCGGCACCGGCTCGAACCACGTGCGCGAGAAGGACGGGCTCTGGGCGGTTCTGCTCTGGCTCAACATCCTGGCCGCCACCGGCGAGCGCGCCGACGCCCTGGTCCGGGCGCATTGGCGGACCCACGGTCGCGACTACTATGCCCGCCACGATTACGAGGAGGTGGATTCGGACGCCGCCAACGGCCTGATGGACGCGCTGCGCGAAAAACTCGCCGGGCTGCCGGGCACGCGGCTCGGCGACCTCACGGTCTCGACGGCCGACGAGTTCGCCTATCGCGATCCCGTCGACGGCTCGCTCACCGAGCGCCAGGGCATCCGCATCGCCTTCGCCGAGGATGCCCGCGTGGTCTTCCGCCTCTCGGGCACCGGCACCGCCGGGGCGACGCTCCGGGTCTATCTGGAGCGCTACGAGGCCGATCCGGCCTGGCTGGACCGCCCCGTCGCCGAGGTGCTGGCGCCGGTCGTGGCGGCGGCCCGCGCCCTCGCGGAGATCGAGCCCCGCACCGGCCGGGTCGAGCCGAGCGTGGTGACCTGAGCGGTTCGGGTTTCCAAAGGGTTCAGCCCTTTGGCGGGGTATCGGGGTGGAGCCCGATCGCAGCTTTCATTGGTCCTCGGCGCGCGCATAGACCCGCAGGCGGTGCCCGTCGGGATCGACCGCGACGAAGCTCCGGCCGAAATCGAGATCCGTCGGCGCCAGGACGATCTCGGCCCCCGTCGCCAGCCAGTCGGCGTGGAGTGCATCCACGCGGGCGGCCGTGTCCACCCGGAAGCCGATCTCGCTGCCGCCGCCGGGCGTGGTGGAGGCGGGTACGACACCGCTTCGTGCCCACAGGCTCAGCGCCAGCCCCGAGGGCAGCGCGAACAGCACGAAGGTTGGGCTCGCCTCGACCGGCTCCCGGCCGAGCAGGCGCGCGTAGAGGCGCGCGCTGGCCTCCGGGTCGGTGACGTAGAGAAGGATGTTGCTGGGCTCGGTCATCGGTCGCTCCTGTCGGTGAGGGCGGAACCCCGATATCCGGCGCAGCTGCCAGATTCCGGCAGCATTAAGCAGCGGGATCAGTGATCCCCTCGACCTGCCGCCAGTCCTTGAGCAGGGCCTGCCGGCGCTTCGGGTAGCGGGCGTCGAGCAGGTCCGCGGCGGCGATCCGGTCGGTGCGGAAGTGCCGGAAGCCCTGGCGCAGCTCGCACCAGCCCAGCAGGATGCGGGCAGCGTCGAAGAACGCCAGCGCGAACGGCCAGACGATCCGCTCGGACACCGCGCCCGCCCCGTCGCGATAGCGGAGCGCCAGCTTGCGCTCGGTGCGGATCGCCCTGCGCAGCAGCGCGGGAGCGACCGCCTCAGGTGGGGCGGGCGTGCCGGGGCCGACCAGCGGCGCCGCGCTCTCGAAGGTCTCGCGCAGGTCGTCGGGCAGGACCGCGCCGATCCGGGCGAGGGCGCTCCGGGCCGCGCCGCTCAGCCGGTCGTCGGCGCGGTCGGCGACCCAGCGGGAGCCCAGGACCAGCGCCTCGATCTCCTCCGGGCTGAACATCAGCGGCGGCAGCAGAAAGCCCGGCTTCAGGACGTACCCGACTCCGGGTTCCCCCGCGATGAGGGCGCCCATCGCCTGGAGGCTCGCGATGTCCCGGTAGAGGGTGCGCAGGCTCACGCCTATCTCTTCCGCCAGCACGCACCCGCTGACCGGACGCCGGTGCCGCCGCAGGACGTGGAGCAGGTCGAACAGGCGTTCCGAGCGGGACATCGGTCGCGTCTACGCCCGGGTCACTGCCAGCGGATGACAGCATCCAACATTCAGGCTCGATGCCGGCTCGGGCCGAGATCCTTGACCATATGCACGGTGATGTCGTCGTCCAGCGTCCGCCCCGGGCCGCCGTAGAGTTCCTCCCGCTCCACCCGGTAGCCGAGGGCGGCGTAGAGGCGCAGGTTCGCCGTGTATTTTTTATTCGTGTAGAGGCGCAGCCGTGGGAGCCCGGCTTCGGCGGCGATCGACTCGGCGTGGGCCAGGAGCTCGGTGCCGTAGCCTCGGCCCTGATCATTCGGATGGACCGCGATGTTGACGATCAGCAGATCGTCGTCTCTGCGCAGAGTCTCGATCAGCGCGGCCAATCCTTCGCCGGATTGGAGCAGGTCGAAGCGGTGATTCAGCACTGCCTGCGCATAATTGGCCTGCATCGGCGTCGGCAGGCGGCCGATCAGCGGGATCCACTTGGCGTAGGCCGCGTCCACCAGCGTCCGGATCGCCGCCGCGTCCGCCGGTTCCGCCTGTCTGATCCGGAATGTTTCCGCCACCCTCAAAGGACCTCCTGTGGTTGACCCGGGCGGGTCCATCCCCTAAAGACCCGGCCGTCGATGGGGCTCCGCACGGGGCCCCGTCGCGTTTTCACGCGCACCCGTGGGCGGGATCCTCCCGCCCTGTCGTCCCGGCCCTCAAGGGTCCGGGAAAAGGAGGGCGCGTTCCTCAATCTCGGTCACGAGAGGACGCGAAACAATGTCGAAGCGGATTCAGGCGAAGCACAAGCTCGACCGCCGCATGGGCCAGAACATCTGGGGCCGCCCGAAGAGCCCCGTCAACCGCCGCGAATACGGCCCCGGCCAGCACGGCCAGCGCCGCAAGGGCAAGATGAGCGACTTCGGCACGCAGCTGCGCGCCAAGCAGAAGCTCAAGGGCTATTACGGCAACATCACCGAGAAGCAGTTCCGCCGCTACTACGCCGAGGCGATCCGCCTGCGCGGCGATTCCGGCGAGAACTTGGTCGGCCTGCTCGAGCGGCGCCTCGACGCCGTCGTGTACCGGGCGAAGTTCGTGGCGACCCCGTTCGCGGCGCGCCAGTTCGTCAACCACGGCCACGTCAAGGTCAACGGCATCCGGGTGAACATCCCGAGCTATCAGGTGAAGGCCGGCGACCTCATCGAGGTCAAGGAATCCTCCCGCCAGCTGGAGATCGTCATCGTGGCGACCCAGCTGCCGGAGCGCGACGTGCCGGACTACATCGAGGCCGATCACGCCAAGATGACCGCCCGCGTCACCCGCATCCCCAGCCTGTCCGAGGTGCCCTACCCGGTGCAGATGGAGCCGAACCTCGTCATCGAGTTCTACTCCCGCTGAGTTGCCGGGATGCGCCCCCCGAGGCCGAGCCGGCATCGGGGTGTGCTACGGGACTGTAACCGACGCAAACAAAGGGGCTGCCCGCAGGGGCGGCCCCTTTCCGTATCGGGCTCAGCAGCCGCTGCAGATCGTGCCCATCGTGTGGCGCATCTTGCTGTCCCAGGCCTTCGAGCGGGCTTCCGCGGCCTTCTGCGCCTTGATCATCGCGACCTCGTTGATAGGCCGGGGCGCACCCGTGACCGCCGGGCTCGGCGGCTTGGTCTGCCCGGTGGCCGTGACCCGGCGGCCGAGCCCGGCGCCGTCGGGAGCCGGGCTCTGGGCGAGGGCCGGCGCCGCCCCGAGCAGGACGCCCAGGATCACCGCGTGACGGATCGTTGCCATGGACCTGATCTCCCCGTCGGCGGGCTGTCTGAGGGCCACGCCACATTTGTCGACGACCTTAGGGCTGCCACCGCTCGCGGCGCAATCCGGGGCGGCCCTAAGCCTCTGGCCTGACGCGCGCACTTGCGCAGGACCGGTCTTCGTTTCGGCTGTGCGCATCCTCGCCGGTCGCGGCGGCAAAATCA
The DNA here is from genome assembly GCF_022829565.1 of Methylobacterium sp. J-001. Lineage (NCBI taxonomy): Bacteria > Pseudomonadati > Pseudomonadota > Alphaproteobacteria > Hyphomicrobiales > Methylobacteriaceae > Methylobacterium > Methylobacterium sp. J-001. The sequence continues at coordinate 128,975 of NZ_JAKSYN010000162.1, read as the reverse complement.
TGGTGCCCGGGGCCGCGCTCGATCGCGCCCGCGCGCGCCCAAGCGGCATCCGCTTCGGCGGCGCGCGCTCCAGGCCGGGAGGCGCCCGGTGAGCGGCGCCCCGCCCCTGCCCCGGAACCGCCGCGAGGCCGTGGCCGCGGCCCTGGCCCGCCTCGCCCCGCGCCTGCCCGCCTTCGAGGCCGATGCCGCCCTCGACCGGGCGCTGGCGAGCCCGGGCCTGCGCGGCGCCGCCCCGGAGACGGCCGCGCGCCTCGCCCTGGTGGCCTATGCCCGCCACGTCTTTACCGATTACGACGACCTCCTGGGCGAGGGCTATGACCGCGACAGCGCCCGGCACTTCGTCCTCGACGACCTCAACGCGACGCTGACCGCCTGGGGGGCCGCGCCGATCCCGGAAGCGGACGCCGAGGCCGATCCGGAGGAGGATCCGGCTTAGGGCGCGTGCCTCCGAAAGGCTGCCGCCGACCTGGGCCGCCCGTGGAACAGGCCCCGGCTGAGACCGGACGTGATCGTTCCGCCCGCGGATTGCTGACGATGCAGGCAGGACATCGCCGCGTGTGGAACCAAGCCGGTCACCCTGAGTTCGGCCCTTGTTTCTAGAATGTATCTCGAAATTCAGGGGTCTATCGATCATGGCACTCCGGTTCATGGGTGTGTCAGCCGGCCTGGTGCTGGCTGCGATGAGTCTCGCCACGCCGGCTACCGCGTCCGCTGGTGCGCGCGCTGTGGACCTCAACGGGGCTCCGACAAGCTGGGCCAGAATGACCCGCCATCGCACGAAGGCGCATCGCCGGACCATGATGAACAAGGATGCAGGGACGGCCTCATCCTCCGCGCCGAACGGTCGCGGGATCGGCATGGGACCGACCGGACAGCCGAGCGGGGTCAAGTAAGGCACACCGCCGGCGCGATGCGACGCGCCGAGCCGCGTGGGTCATCGCGCCTCCGATCCATGTCGGCAGGGCCCCGCGCCGCATTCGTGCGGGGCCGATCCGCAATCGAATCCCTCGAGGAGAGCCCCATTGTCGATGCGACCCGTGCCTGCCCGGCCGATGACCCTCGCCGCCGCCGGTGGCCTCGGCCTGATGATCCTGACCCTGTCGGGTGCCGCGCACGCGCAGTCGGTCAACAGCCAGATCGATCAACCGACCCCGGCGACCCTGCCTTCGGGGACCCATCATGCCGACAGTCCGGTCTCTCCGGCGCATCAGCCGACGGGGCAGGTCGCGCCGCCGAGCACCATCCGTGCGTCGACCGACGTTATGAAGGGCGGCTCCGTGCAGGGGAGCGGTGGCAGCGGCCCGGTCAATCCGATCCAGCACTTGCCCAAGGATATGCAGCGCTGATCACACGGCTCGAGCCGCGAAACGACGTCTGCGCGGAGGTGGGCGGCCTTCGCCGGCCTTCGGTCAGCGTGCGTGAAGAGGCCCGCGCGATGCAGGGCTTCCAGGCCCTGTCTGCCGTCGCCCGGCAGTGATCGCGCGGTGATGATCTCGGGGCAGTGTTCGCGCGGGACGCTCTCGATCGCGTCTTCCCCCGTGACGGCAGCCGGGCCGGCAACCTGCGATGAGGCCATTGGCAAAGCCGTGACGGTCGAGCCTCGCCGAACCATCGGCAAGGATGCCGGCTTCGCCATCGCGCCACGCGACGCGATCGCCTGCATCACCGTGGCGACGTCGAAGCAGAACCCGCATCCGGCGATCCGTGTCTGCCATGGCATGCCGGACGTCATCGCAGGCTGGAGCTGGGCCGCCCCGACCCCGGAGCGTGCCGCCTCTCGTCGCCGCACTTCACAGGGTGGATGGCGTGCGGCGTGTCTCGTCGGAGGACTTGGCTTGATGACGGACGAGCGATCTCCAGCCGCACGAGCGCACCGTCTGCACAGTGCCGCATCGCGCAAATGTGAGGCGCCTCGCCCTCTGAGAGGTCGGTTGGCGTCTAGCCTAAAACGGCGGCCGCGACATCTTGCTTTTAGGACTGAGCGCCTGATTTCGCCCGTGATGTCGGATCGCGCAGACAGGCGCTTCCGCGAAGACGAGTCGCACGTGTCGCGCCTTTGGCAGCGACAGGCCGGCGGCCCGATCCGCCGGGCGACAAGGTCCTACGCCTAAGGGGATATTGATGGACGAGATGACGATCGACAAGACCAATACCGAATCGTACCCAATGGAAGGCAAGTGCCCCTTCGGGGGCGACCGCATCGGCGGAGCTCTCGGCAGCCGTCCGGCACTCGAGAATTGGTATCCGCACCGCCTGAGGGTCGAGCTTCTGCATCAGAACGGCGTCGCCGCCGATCCCCTTGGCCCTGATTTCGACTACGCGGCCGCATTCAATACGATCGACCTCGACGCCCTCAAGAGCGATATCAAGCAGTTTCTGACCTCGTCGGTGGCGTGGTGGCCGTCCGATTACAGCAATTACGGCCCGCAGATGATCCGCATGGCCTGGCATTCGGCCGGCACGTACCGCATCGCGGACGGGCGGGGCGGCGCCGGTACCGGGATGCAGCGGTTCGCGCCGATCTCAAGCTGGTGGGACAACGGCAACACCGACAAGTCGCGTCGTCTCCTGCAGCCCATCAAGCACAAGTACGGCAACGCCCTCTCCTGGGCCGACCTCATGGTGCTCACCGGCAACTGCGCCCTGGAGATCATGGGCCTGCCGACCTACGGATTCGGCGGCGGGCGCCTGGACGCCTGGGAGGCGGACAACGCCACCTACTGGGGCCCCGAAGTCGTCGAGATGGGTTCGGTGTCGAGCTTCGACGACATGGTGAACCGCGACAAGCGCTGGCGCGGCAAGAACGGCGACGCCGACTACGACCTGGAAAACCCGCTCGCGGCTTCTCACCAGGCGCTGATCTACGTGAACCCCGAGGGGCCTTACGCGAACGGTGACCCGCAGGGCTCGGCCAACGACATCCGGGTGACGTTCACGCGCATGGCCATGAACGACGAGGAGACGGTGGCGCTGATCGCCGGCGGCCATGCCTTCGGCAAGAGCCACGGCATGACCCCCGCCAAGGAGATCGGACCACCGCCGGAAATGGCGCCGATGGAGGCGATGGGGCTCGGCTGGCACAACCCGAAGGGCACCGGCTCCGGCAAGGACACGATGACCAACGGCATCGAGGGCAGCTGGACCCCCGATCCGACCAAGTGGGACAATGCCTACTTGGAGAACCTCTTCAAGTTCGAGTGGGAGCAGACCAAAAGCCCGGCCGGCGCCCTGCAGTGGACGCCGAAGGACCCGAACGCGCCCAAGACCCCCGACGCCCATGTCGCGGGCCAAATGCATCCCCTCATGATGATGACGTCCGACATCGCCCTGAAGGTCGATCCGGAGTACCGCAAGGTCTGTGAGAAGTTCCTCAACGACTTCGACGCCTTCACGCAGGCTTTTTCCAAGGCGTGGTACAAGCTCACCCACCGCGACATGGGGCCCAAGCACCGCTACCTCGGTCCGGAGGTGACGATCGAGGACGGCCTGCTGTGGCAGGATCCGATCCCCGATGCCCCCTACACGCCGATCGGCGCGGACGAGGTCGCGGCCCTCAAGCAGGCGATCCTCACCACGGGCCTTTCCGTCTCGGACCTGGCCTTCACCGCTTTCTCGGCGGCTTCGACCTACCGCGACAGCGACAAGCGCGGCGGTGCCAACGGCGGCCGTATCGCCCTCGCCCCGCAGAAGGATTGGATCGTCAACCGCCGGGCGGCACCTGTGGTCGAGGCGCTCCGCTCGGTCATGGCTGCGTTCAATGGCGGGCGCACCGATGGCAAGCAGGTCTCGCTGGCCGACCTCATCGTGCTCGGCGGCTGCGTCGCCGTGGAGAAGGCCGCCAAGGAGGCCGGGGTCGACACGTCCGTGCCGTTCTCGCCCGGCCGGGTCGACACCACGCAGGACCTGACGGACATCGAGATGTTCGAGTGGCTGAAGCCCGTGGTGGACGGGTTTCGCAACTACGTCGATGACGGGTTCGGTGCGATGGCACAGAGCCTGTCGCCGGAGGAGATGTTCCTCGACAAGGCCAACCTGCTGACGCTGACCGCGCCGGAATGGGTGGTGTTGACCGGCGGCCTGCGGGCCCTCAACGCCAATCACGACGGGTCGAACCGCGGCATCTTCACCGATCGGGTGGGGGGGCTGACGACGGACTTCTTCCGCCACCTGACCGACACAGGTCTGGTCTGGGAGAAGGTCGACGCGGCTGGAACAGCCTTCACACTCAAGGACCGCGAAAGTGGAACGGTGAAGTTCGAGGCCACGCGCAACGATCTCGTCTTCGGGTCGAACGCGCAGTTGCGCAACATCGCCGATGCCTATGCCGGCAGCGACGGCCAACGTCGGTTCGTGGCGGATTTCGTGCGGGTTTGGGACAAGGTGATGATGCTCGACCGCTACGACGTGAAGGGGCACCGGCGCTACGGGCCTATGGCGGCCTGATCGACGGCGGCCTCGCCAGCCCACAACCCCGTCCCGCCGTCCGGCGGGGCGGGGTTCCCTTGGATATGCGCGTCCACGGCCACAGACGAACGCAGTGACGCCGGGTTATCCGCCCAACGAGATCCGCGCATGCGCGCACAGATGGTCCTCGCACCATTGCGGCGCAGCCTCTCAGGACGGTGGAGACGGAGCGTGTGAGGCAAATCCGCAGCCGGGCGCAGGCGATAGTCTGCGGCGATCGGCTGTTCGCCTATTGTCAAACCGATGAGGCCTTACCCTCCGCGAGGGCCTCCTGCGCGAGCGGAAATCGACTCGACGCGGTCATGCTGCCTCAGCCCCGGCCGACCCGGCGGCGTTCAGCCGAAGCTCCGGCATCCCGCACGATCCGCGATCAGGGACTGCCGAGCGCGAGCCGCAACCTGCCGACCTTCCGGATGAGCGGACGGGATCGCGCGACGAGATCCCCGAACACGTCCCGGGAGAAGAGCCGCAGCAGGGCGACATAGATGGTCAGGGCGATCGAGCTGGCCACCAGAATGTCGAGGAGCTCGTGGGCATCGAAGACGGGATGGCTGGTCAGCCAGGCCGCCAGCCCGACGGCCGCCGATGCGTAGAGGGCCGGGACGAGATGGATGACCGCGACCTGCCTCAGCGTGGCACCGCCGCGCCGCAGGATGACATAGGCGTAGAGCGGCTGGACGAGCACGTAATAGGTCAGCATCGCGAAGGCGATGTTGACGTCCATCCTGGCGTGCGGGGCGAGATGGACGCCCAGGCCGATGATCAGCAGCAGGCAGCCGGAGAAGACGATCTCCAGGATGAGATCCAGGCCGAACGCCCCCTGCGCCTGAACGAGCGCCCCGGAAATCCACGAGACCGAGAAAAAGGCCAAGCCGATGCACTGGGCCTTGACGACGATTCCGGTGGCGGACCACCTTTCCCCGAACAGCAGGGCGATGGCCGGCTCGGCGATCAGGATCGGGATGAAGCAGGTCGGCATGACGATGAAGGCCAGCAGGCGGGACGACCGGAGCGCCGCCTGGGTCTGGCCGTGGACGTCGTTGCGCAGGCGCGACAGGGTGGCCTGCATCACGCCCGTGATGCTACCGGCGAGGACCCGGACCGGCTGGATCGCCAGCCGATAAGCGAACACGTAGAGGCCGGCCTCCGTCGTGGTCGCGAAGATGCCGAGCAGGATGAGGTCGGCCTGCCCGCTGAAGGTCGACAGGATGCGGCTGCCCACCAGCGCGATGCTGCGCCGGGCGATGTGCCGCCACCGGCGCACGAACGGCCGGGCTCCGATCGCCTGCGGACAGAGGCGCCACAGATAGGCCGTCCGGGCGGCCGCGATGATCGGGACCGGCAGGGCGAAGCTGTAGGCGCCGCATCCGGCCGTCGCGAAGGCGATCGTCAGCACCTGCAGGCCGAGCAGCTCCAGGAACGCGACCCGGGCCACGATGTCGAAGCGCAGGGCCAGGTTGATCGCCGCCGATGGGATCGTGCCGAGTTGCCGGATCGGCAAAGCGAGCGCCTGGATGACGATCAGCCCCGTCACCGCGGGCGCGCCGTACAGCATCGCGAAGAACGGGCTCGCCGCGATACAGGCGACGGCGAGGACGAGCCCGATGGTGAGGCTCATCCAGAACGCGGCGGTGCGCCAGAGGCGCATCGTCTGTTGCCGCTGGACCAGGATCTCCTCGAGGCCGAAATCCGCAAACGAGCTGACGATCGCGATGGCGCCGGTGGCCAGGGCGATGGTGCCGTAATCGGAGGGGAGCAGGATCTTCGCCAGGATGATCTGGCTGACGAAGCCGACGATGCGGGTTCCGACGTTCTGGAGGGCGAGCCACGCGATCCCGATCGATGCCGTCGTGCCCAGCGAGGGCTGGGCCGGGGCCGCCGTGACGGCGCGGTGCGGGTCGCCACTTTGTCCAGCCATCCGGCCCCCTCGCGGTCCGGCTGATCGGCCGGTGTACTGTATTTATTAATACAATAGCCTAAATCTACATGGCTTAGTGTCGGTCCTACTCAGATAAGCAGGATTGAGGGCGTCAACGTCGAATTGAGGCCCGCCGGTCATCCATTAGGGGTATGCGGGCGGGTCCGCCCGGGCGCTTGCACCGGGCTGGTTTCGCCCCCCGCGACGCGGCGCCGGGGTGGTCGCGCCGGTCCGCGCCATGTTGTAGGAGACCCGCCGGAGGCCGCCCCGTGCGGCCAGGGAGCTTTGCGGCACATCATGAAGATCAGCGCACGCAACGTCATCAAGGGCACGGTGGTCTCCGTCGACAAGGGATCGACCACGGCCCACGTGAAGATCGAGATCAGCCCCGGTCAGGTGATCACCGCCGCGATCACCAACGAGGCGGTCGATTCGCTCAAGCTCGTGGCCGGCGGCCCGGCCTACGCGGTGGTGAAGGCCTCCGACGTGATGATCGCGGTCGACTGAGCGGCCCTTCGGCGCCCGGGCGGTCATTGCGCCCGCCCGGCGCCCGGATTACCCCCGGCCCGGCAGGTTCTCCGGCGGGGGCGTGCAGGTCCGTTGATCGAGGGAGTGGCCCGTGAAAACCGTGCTCGGCATCGAGACCACCTGCGACGAGACCGCCGCTTCCGTGGTGTCCGTCGATGAGGACGGGCTCGGGCAGATCCGCGCCAACGAGGTCCTGAGCCAGATCGCCGAGCATGCCGTCTATGGCGGCGTCGTGCCCGAGATCGCCGCCCGCGCCCATGTCGAGGTGCTCGACCGGCTGATCGCCCGCGCCCTCGACAAGGCCGGGATCGGGTTCCCGGATCTCGACGGGATCGCGGTGGCGGCCGGGCCCGGGCTGATCGGCGGCGTGCTGGTCGGCCTCGTCACGGCCAAGACCCTGGCGCTGGTCACCCGCAAGCCGCTGCTCGCCGTGAACCATCTCGAGGCCCACGCGCTGACCGCGCGGCTGACCGACAACCTGCCCTTCCCGTACCTGCTGCTGCTGGCCTCGGGCGGCCACACCCAGCTCGTCGCCGTGCGCGGGGTCGGCGATTACGTGCGCCTCGGCTCGACGGTGGACGACGCCATCGGCGAGGCCTTCGACAAGGCGGCCAAGCTGCTGGGCCTCGGCTATCCCGGCGGACCCGAGGTCGAGCGCATGGCCGAATCCGGCGATCCCGAGCGCTTCGCCCTGCCCCGGCCGATGCTGGGCCGGCGCGAGGCGGACTTCTCCCTGTCGGGCCTCAAGACCGCCCTGCGGATCGAGGCCGAGCGGATCGCCCCGCTGGCCGAGCGCGACGTCGCCGACCTCTGCGCCAGCTTCCAGGCCGCCGTGGTCGACGTGGTGGTGGACCGCGCCCGGGTGGCCCTGCGGGCCTTCTCGGGCGTCGCCGGCCGGCCCACCGCCCTGGTGGCGGCGGGCGGCGTCTCGGCCAACGGGGCGATCCGGCGGGCACTGGCGGCGCTGGCCGGCGAGGCCGGCCTCGGCTTCGTCGCCCCGCCCCTGCCGCTCTGCGGCGACAACGGCGCCATGATCGCCTGGGCCGGGCTGGAGCGGCTGCGCCTCGGGCTCGTGGACGACCTGACCGCCCCGGCCCGCCCCCGCTGGCCGCTCGCCGCCGACCCGGCCCGGGATGCGGTCCCGGCCGGATGAGTGCGGCCGCCGACCGGCGCGCGCAGTGGCGGGACCTCGTCGCGCGCCGCCTGCCCGAGGCCGCCCGGCCCGGCTGGCCGGTCCATCTCGACCATTGCTTCGCCCGCATCCTCCTCGACAATGCCTGCGGCGGGCCCTGGCGCGACAGCGTGGCCCCGCCCGCCCACGCCAACATGCCCGCCGACGACCTGGAGCACGCGATCGACCTCGGCGAGGCGGTGCTCGACGGCCGCGCCGATCTCGCCCTTCTGAACCGGCGCTCCCTGGCCTGGCGGGGCAAGATCGCCACCGCCCCGGTGCCCGAGGGCCTCCGGGACGGCGACCTGCTCCTGCGCCGCTGGCGCCCGGACGATACGGCCCCGTTCGCGGCGCTCAACGCCGACCCAATGGTGATGGAGTTCTTCCCCCGGCTGCGGACGGAGACGGAGAGCGCCGTCGAGGCGGTCCGCTGCGACCGGCGCTTCGTGGCGGACGGGTTCGGCCCCTGGGCGGTCGAGCGGGACGGGCGCTTCGTCGGCTTCGTCGGCGCCTTCCGGATCATGCAGGCCATGCCGTTCCCGGGGGGCGAGCGGATCGGCGCGACGATCGAGCTGGGCTGGCGCCTCGCCCGGGATGCCTGGGGCCACGGGATCGCCACGCGGGCCGCGCGGCTGACGCTGGCCGACCTCGCCGGGCGCTGCGGCCTCCGCACCGTCGTGGCCTACACGGCCTCCGGCAACGACCGCTCCCGCGCGGTGATGGAACGGCTCGGGATGGCCCCGTCCGGGACCTTCCCGCATCCGGCGGTGCCGGACGGGCCGCTGCGCACCCACCGGCTTTACCGGCTCGACCCCGTGGAGGTTTCGGCATGAGCGCGTCGATCAACGTCGTCGGCGGCGGCGCCTGGGGGACGGCGCTCGCCAACGCGGCTGCCGCGGCCGGGCACCCGGTCACCCTCTGGCTGCGCGACCCGCAGGCCGCCGCCAGGCTCCAGGCCGAGCGGGAAAACCCGCGCTACCTGCCGGGCGTGCCGCTCCAAGCTGGCATCCACGCGACCGCCCGATCCGAAAAACTCGCCGGCGCCCGGGCGACCCTGCTGGTCGTGCCGGCCCAGACCGTGCGCGGCGTGCTGGAAGCCCTGCGCGGCCCCCTGGCCTCGGCCGGGCCGGTGATCCTCTGCGCCAAGGGCATCGAGCGCGGCACCGACAGCTTTTTGAGCGCGGTGGCCGAGCAGGTCCTGCCCCCGGGAACGCCGGTCGCGGTCCTGTCCGGCCCGAGCTTCGCGGCCGACGTCGCCCGCGGCCTGCCCACCGCCGTGACCCTGGCGGCCACCGATCCCGGCCTCGCCGCTACGCTGAGCACGCTGCTCTCGGGGCCGAGCTTCCGGCTCTACCACACCGACGACGTGCGCGGCGTCGAGATCGGCGGCGCCGGCAAGAACGTGCTGGCCATCGCGTGCGGGATCGTGGCGGGCCGGGGGCTGGGCGAGAGCGCCCGGGCGGCCCTGATCGCCCGCGCCTTCGCCGAGCTGATGCGCTTCGCCCGCGCCTTCGGCGGCCGGCCCGAGACGCTGATGGGCCTTTCGGGCCTCGGCGACCTCGTGCTCACCGCCTCCTCGCCGCAATCGCGCAACTTCGCCTTCGGCCAGCGGCTTGGCGCCGGTGCCGGCCCGGAGGAGGCCGCCGGCGGCAAGCTCGCCGAGGGCGCCTTCACGGCCGCGGCGCTCGCCGGCCTCGCGGCGGCAAGGGGCATCGAGATGCCGGTGGCCCAGGCGGTAGCGGCGATCGTGGCCGGCGAGGCCGGCGTCGAGGACGTGATCGCCGGCCTGCTGGCCCGGCCGCTGCGCGGCGAGACGGATTAGGGTCTGAGCTCGCGCAGCTTGACCCTGAGGTCTGTGCTTTCGACCTAGGCCAGCCGTGCGTACGGCCATACGGGCCTTCCTGAAAAGCTGGCCTGTGCTGGGCGCCAAGCAAGGTCGGCGTGAGGTGGAAAGCCGTCGTCAGGAGGGATGCTTCACAGGCGCCGATACCCATCCGCTCGTCGTCCGAATCTCTTCGTCGATACCGATCTCCAGACGACAGGTTGGGCTGTAGAGAGTGAGCGTGGCTGCGGTGTCCGCGTCGTTGTAGGTGATGGATGCCCCGAACGGCACGAGAGACTCCGAGCCGGAGGGGGATGCCAGAGGGTCTGCACGCTGGAACAGAGGGCGGTAGGTCAATCGCAAGCCGGAGGGCCCGACCTCCATGTAGCCGCTCGCCTCGAAGCAAGGCTCGTTCGTGTCGGTGAGCCAGAACTCGTCCATGTAGCCGGAGTCCGAGAATTCGCGGGGCCACCGCTTCTCGTCGACCGCGGTTGCGCGAGCCGGATCGCGCTGGCGCATCTCGTCCATCAAGGCTTTCTGGCGTGGGGCGTGCCAATCGTTCAAGCGCTTCTCCCAAGCACGCTGCTCGACCGTGAAACGCTGGCGTGCGGCCTCTTGCGCTTGGGGGTCTGAGACATCGGCCTCAGGCTGCGAGGGGAAAGGTCCGGGTCCTCCGTTCTGAGACCAGACATCGGCCCGAGACCAGGCCGCCACCCGGTGCCAAGTGCCATCACCATCTCGTATGGCCTTGCTGATGCGCAACGTGATGCGGCAGCGCGGAGCCTGGAGCGTCAGGAGGTGGACGTTGTGCGGAGCGTGGGCCTGACTGGAATAGGTCGTGAACCCCACTTGAGGGGCGGAAAGATCGACGCCGACGCGGCCGGCGTGGAATCCGAAGAGGTACTCGGGGCAGTTGCCCTCATTGGGAACCTCGAAGGCCGCACGCGCCGTCACCTTCGATGTCGGCATGGCGAAGGGCTGGAGGATGGTTTGACCGGCGGGAGGCGACCAGTCAGAGGGCAGCGTCTCGCCGAGGTGCTTGAGATCGAAGTACCATGCGATGGGGCGATAATCGCTCGGTCCTGCTGCTCCTGGTCCGAGGACCGCAAGGCTGCTGAGAACGGCCACGCACGTTGCGGCAACACGAACTCGAGTTGTCTTGTCGCTCATGGTCTTCCCCTTCTAGATTTCGCAAAGGGTCGAGGCAGGCGCGATGGCAGCGTCTGCTTCTCGGAACGCTTGCTCGGAAGCGGACAGTTGCAAAATCACTCTTCTCGGACATGGTCATGACCAAGCGGATTGGATTCTGACCCTGGCGTTTCAAGGTCCGGGACCTCTTGCGGCTCCAGGGCCGTGTCCCGGGTTCCCTGGGTCCGGTGCCTCTCGCGCTGCACCCCGGACGACACGATCGGGCCGCTAACCCCGCCGATGCTCGCGGAATGCCGCCGTGATCGCCCGGAGCGCGTCCTTGCTCCGCGGGTCGGTCAGGGACGAGTGCAGCACGAGGGCGAGGGAGGGGATCGGCGGGAGCCTGAGCGCGTCGCCGACGTCGATCACGTCGGCCGGGGCGAGCCGGCGTGGGAAGGCCGCGACCGCCAGGCCGGCCGACAGGGCGGCGCTGATCGCCGCGGTGCCGCCGACGAAGACTTCCGTCCAGGGAATGCCGGCCCGGTCCAGGAGCTGGGTGGCGACGTCCCGGATGGAGCAGCAGGGCGAGGTCGCGGCCAGCCGCAGCGTCTCGCCGGCCCGGTGCTCGAAATGCGGTGCCGCGAACCAGCCGAAAGGCTCCGGCCCCAGGATCTCGCCCTCGCGCCGGTCGTCGTCGCTGCGGATGATCACCGCGTCGAGCGTGCCGGCCTCGAACCCGTCGAGCAGGGGGCGGGCATTGTCGAGCAGCACCTCGATCGCCAGCGCCGGATCGAGGCACTTCAACCGGGCGAGCAGGCCCGGCACCTCCGGGCCCATGACGTGGGCGGCGATCCCGAGCCGGAACCGGCGGCGCGGTTCCGCCAGGCCCGCCACGGCCCGCTCATGCGCGGCCAGGAACTCGCGCGCCGCGCCGATGAAGATCTGGCCCTGCGCCGAGAGCCGGACCTGACGCGGCGTGCGCTCGATCAGCCTTTGGCCGAGCCGGTCCTCCAGGCGCCGCAGCTTCACGCTGACGGCCCCCTGCGTCACCCCGAGCGCCTCGGCGGCGCGGGTGAAGCTCCTGTGGTCCGCCACCGTCACGAAGGTCCGCACCGCGTCGACGTCGAGGGTCAGCACCGGCACCATCCCGTTTCGTCATCACTGAAATAGATTTGTATTCGATTGTGTTGTGATCAAGCACGCGCCAGGGTCCGCTACGTTCTCGTATCACCCGTGACGGTGCGGATTCATGCCGAGCAAGCTTGGTGACCTTCAAGACATTCCGGATTTCCTGCCCGGTTCCGGGTCGGATCACGGTCCCATCGATCGCAAGACCGGAAATAGCCTGGCGCTGGCGGCCGTCTGCCTCTCGGCCCTGATGCTGGAGCTGTAGATCTCCAGCATCCCGTCGATCCTGCCGACCCTGGAGCGGGTCCTGGGGGCGGATTTCCGGCAGCTCCAGTGGATCATGAACGCCTACACGGTGGCGATGACCACCTGCCTGATGGCCATGGGGACCCTGGCCGACCGGTTCGGCCGCAAGCGGGTGTTCCTGATCGGCGTGACGGCGTTCGGGGCGGCCTCCCTCGTCTGCGGGCTGGCGCCGAGCGCCCCGGTCCTGATCGCGGCCCGGTTCCTTCAAGGATTGAGCGCCGCCGCGATGCTGGCCTGCCAGACCGCCGTGCTGTCGCACCAGTTCCGGGACGGGCGCGAGCGCGGGACGGCCTTCGGCTGGTGGGGGATCGTGTTCGGCTTCGGTCTGGGCTTCGGCCCGCTGATCGGCGGCGTCACCGTGGCGGCCCTGAGCTGGGAATGGGTCTTTCTGGTCCACGTCCTCCTGGCGCTGGTCGCCCTGGGCCTGGCGCGGGCCGGTGTCGTCGAATCCCGTGATCCGCACGCCCGGCGCGTCGACGTCCCCGGCATCGCGACGCTGTCGGTGGCGGTGTTCAGCCTGGTCTACCTGATCACCCGGGGGCAGCCGCTCCAATGGGACGATCCGGCGAGCCTGCTGGCGCTCGCCGGCACCGTGAGCTTCGTGGCGTTCGTCGTCGTGGAGACCCGGGCGGCGCGGCCGATGTTCGACTTCGCCGCCTTCCGGAACCGCCGCTTCGCGGGGGCCCTGCTCGGATCGAGCGCGATGAACTTCAGCTTCTGGCCGTTCGTAATCTACCTGCCGATCTACTTCCAGGCGGTGCTGGGCTACGACAGCGTGACCGCGGGCCTCGCGCTCCTGGCCTATACCCTGCCGACCCTGGTGGTGCCGCCCTTGGCCGAGCGGCTGCTCCTGCGCCACGGCCCGGGGCTGGTCATCCCGCTCGGCCTGTTCACCATCGGCGCCGGCTTCCTGCTGATGCGCCTGGCCGCCGCCGGCGCGGAGGCGGGCTGGCTGACGCTGCTGCCCGGCTGCATCCTGGCCGGCACCGGGCTCGGCCTCACCAACACGCCGGTCACCAACACCGCCACGGGCGCCCTGCCCCCGGAACGCGCCGGGATGGCCTCGGGCATGGACATGAGCGCGCGGATGATCGCGCTCGCCGTCAACATCGCCCTGATGGGCTTCCTCCTGCTCCACGGCGTCCGGTCCGGCCTCGGCCCGCTGGCGCAGGGGACGGCGCTCGACGCCCTCGCGGAGGCGGTCGCCGCCGGCAACCTCGCGGTGGCCGGGGCCGCGGATCTCACCGAATCGATCGCCCGGCAGGCGCTGGTCCGGGGCTTCGACGGGGTGATGCTCTATGGCGGGCTCTGCGCCTGGGCCTTCGCGGGGGCGAGCCGGCTCGTGCTCGGCCGCAACGGGCGGTGAGCGGTTGCCCGAGGGGCCTGTGCGCATCGGGGAGAGCTGCGCTATGGGGGCCGGGCCGCCGCGACGGGGCGGCCCACGAGAGACGGCGTGATGGCGTACTGGCTGTTCAAATCCGAGCCCGCGACCTGGTCGTGGGATCAGCAGGTCGCGGCCGGTGAGGCCGGGACGCATTGGAACGGCGTGCGCAACCACCTCGCCAAGAAGCAGCTGATGGCCATGCAAGTCGGCGAGCAGGGCTTCTTCTACCACTCGAACGAGGGCAAGGCGGTGGTCGGCATCGTCGCGGTGATCCGGCCCTACTACCCCGACCACACCGACGAGACCGGCCGCTTCGGCATGGTCGACGTGAAGGCCGTCGAGGCCCTGCCCCGGCCGGTGACGCTGGACGCGATCAAGGCCGATCCGGCGCTGGCCGACATGGTGCTGGTGAACAATTCGCGCCTGTCGGTGCAGCCGGTCACCGAGGCGGAGTGGGAGCGCATCCGCGCCCTGGCCGCGACCCCGTAAGGTCCCGGTTTCAAAAGGTCGATGACCAGCGCCTTCAAAGTGTCTGGCTAGGTGTGCGTCTTGGGATCGGCGCTACCGAGCCGATCACGCGCGCCCCTTTCCCGGACAGGTGAAGCGAAGCGGAACCTGATCCGGGACCCAGCACACGAAGCGCCGCGCCAGCGGCACAGGTCGATCAGGCGGACGCTGCGCGCCGTATTGTGCTGGGTCCCGGGTCGCATTCCGCTGGCGCTGCATGCGCCCGGGAAAAGGGCCGTGCCGACCGGCCCAACGCCACGGCCTGACTCTCAGAGCAGCCTCTTGAAAGGGCTTGCCCTTTGGGAACCCCTTTTCCTCAGGCGGCGCGGTTGAAGGCGTTGCGGACCGGCACGAACGTGTCCGCGCCGACATCGACCGGCGGCAGCGTGTCCATCACCCGGGAGGCCGGCAGGGTCACGATCACCTCGGTGCCCTCGCGCGGCCGCGAGGACAGCTGGAACTGGCCGCCGTGGAGCTCCACCAGCCCCTTCACGATCGGCAGGCCGAGGCCCGAGCCCTGCTCGGCGGTCTTGATCGCCAGGGAGCCGCGGCCGAACGAGGACATCACGGTGCCGAGCTCGTCCTCGGGGATGCCGGGGCCGCTGTCCTTCACCGAGACGTACTGCCCGCCTGAGGCGGTCCAGCCGACCTTCAGCCAGATCTCGCCGCCGGGCGGCGTGAACTTCACGGCGTTCGACAGGAGGTTCAGCACGATCTGGCGCAGGGCCCGCTCGTCGGCCCAGAGCCGCGGCAGCGAGCCGTCGACCAGATCGTGGAAGGTCTGGTTCTTCGCCTTGGCCCGCAGGCCCATCATGTGGCGGCACTCCTCCACGATGTGGGCGAGCTGCACCGCCTCCTCGTTGAGCTCGTAGCGGCCCGCCTCGATGCGCGACAGGTCGAGGATCTCGTTGATCAGGTTGAGGAGGTGCATCCCGCTGTCGTGGATGTCGTTCGAGTACTCGCGGTAGGACGGCGCCGTGTGGATGCCGAACACCTCGTTCTTCATCACCTCCGAGAAGCCCAGGATGGCGTTGAGCGGCGTGCGCAGCTCGTGGCTCATGGTGGCGAGGAAGCGGGACTTGGCGAGGTTCGCCTCCTCGGCCCGGCGGCGCGCCTCGTCGGAATTGGCCTTGGCCTGCTCCAATTCGCCGAACACCGCATCCTTCTCGGCGCGCGAGCGCAGGGCGCCCACCGTCGAGGCATAGAGGCGGCGGGACAAGCCCAGGAAGAAGATCTGCGCGCCCCCGGCCATCGCAACCAGCAGCAGCGCGTCCATGCCCTTGGAGAAGGCGGCCAGCGACGCGGTGGCCAGCGCCAGCGGCACCAGAGCGGTCACCGCCGCCGCCGGTACGGTGGCGGCCAGCATGGTGGTGACGGCGGCCGCGATCACCAGGCCGAACAGCGCGAAGGTCCAGCCACCGGTGGCGCCGAGGCCGATCATCGCCGACCACGACAGGCTCTGCAGCACCTCGCCGATCAGGAACCGGCGGCGCCAGCGGGCGAGCGGGATCGTCGCCGCGTCGGCGCGCAGGAAGCTGCGGCTCAGCGTGGTGTTGAGCGTGATCATCAGGAACACGCCGAGCGCCCAGAGGGCGGCGACGACCGGCGCGATCCAGAAGGTCGCGGCCGTGGCCATGGTCGCGGCGAACAGGACCAGCGGGATGCCGGCCCCGGCCCGGTACTGGGCGTAATGGCGCAGCAGCTCGTGGTCGAAGGCCCGCTCCAGGCCGGTCTGCGAGGTCAGCTTCTCGCGGGCCGAGCGGATCTCGCGGGCGACACCGAGGCGTCGCGCCGCCTCCTCCGTCGAAGGGCCGCGACCGCGCTGCACCATCTCGACGGTGAGATCGGACATGGGTCTCTTGAAACTCGGCTCGAACGCGGCGCGGGCCAGCTGGGAAGGGTTGGTGATGGCGCCAGGATGGGGCGGATGTCTTAAGAAGCGGCTGCCGACATCGGTCGCATCTTACGCATCGGCCCCGGTTTCGCGGCGGCCCGTACTCGGGGCGTCCGTGCGCTGCCACACATCGTTGCCGGCCCGGGGCCGATTACGGTAAACGACACGCGTGGCGGGCCGAGTGCCGCGATCCGGTGCGCGCCGGGTTCCGCGTGTCGACCGAGGGCCGCCGACCATGCCGAAGCTCACCGTCAACGGCGTCACCCACGCGATCGACGCCGATCCGGACATGCCGCTGCTCTGGGTCCTGCGCGACCGCCTCGACGCCACCGGCACCAAGTACGGCTGCGGTATCGCGCAATGCGGCGCCTGCACGGTCCATCTCGACGGGCAGCCGGTGCGGTCCTGCCAGACGAAGTTGGGCGATGTCGGCACCGCCCAGGTGACGACCATCGAGGGCATCTCGGGCCGGGTGGCCGAGGCCGTCCAGGCCGCGTGGCGCAAGCTCGACGTCGTGCAGTGCGGCTACTGCCAGTCCGGGCAGATCATGTCGGCGATCGGGCTCCTATCCGGCAACGCCAAGCCCAGCGACGCCGACATCGACGGCGCCATGGACGGCAACATCTGCCGCTGCGGCACCTACCAGCGCATCCGCGCCGCGATCCACGAGGCCGCGCGCGACCTCGCCTGAAGACCCTGCCCCTCCCCGCGGTCCTGACCGGAGCATCGCCGCCATGCTGAACGCCCGTCGACCGAACGCATCGCCCGTCCGACCCAGCCGCCGCGGCCTCCTGGCCGGTGCCGGCGCCATCGTGGTCGCCTTCCGGCTGGACGCGAAACCCGCCCGGGCCGCCGCCGGCCCGGACCTCGCGAGCGTCAAGGCCCAGCCCAACGCTTTCGTGCGGATCGCCCCGGACGACACCGTCACGGTGGTGATCAAGCATCTCGACATGGGCCAGGGCAACACCACCGGGCTGGCCACGATCCTGGCCGACGAGCTCGGCGCCGACTGGAAGACGGTCCGCACCGAGTTCGCGCCCGCGGACGCGACGCTCTACAACAACAGCCTGATGGGCCCGATCCAAGGCACCGGCGGCTCCACCGCGGTGGCCAATTCCTGGTTCCAGCTGCGCAAGGCCGGCGCCGCCGCCCGGGAGATGCTGATGGCCGAGGCCGCCTTCCGCTGGAAGGTCCCGGTGGCGCAGATCACGGTGGCCGAGGGCGTGGTCCGCCACGAGCCCTCGGGCCGGCAGGCCCGGTTCGGCGAACTCGCCGCCTCGGCCGCCTCCCTGCCGGTCCCGTCCGAGCCGCGGCTCAAGGACCCGAGCGAGTGGAAACTCATCGGCCAGAAGGTGCCGCGCCTCGATTCCGTGGCCAAGACCAACGGCTCGGCGATCTACTCCCTCGACATCCGCCGCCCGAACCAGGTCACCGCCGTGGTGGCCCGCGCGCCGCGCTTCGGCGCCACCGTGACGGGTTTCGACGCCGCCGCGGCCCGGAAGGTCGCGGGCGTCCTCGACGTGGTGCAGGTCCCCACCGGCGTGGCGGTGATCGCCCGGGACACCTGGGCGGCCATGAAGGGCCGCGAGGCGCTGACCGTCACCTGGGACGACAGCACCGCCGAGACCCGCTCGTCGGACGCGATCCTGGCCGAGTACCGGGAGCGCGCCAAGGGGCCCGGCCTCGCCGCCTCCGAGCGCGGCGACCCGCAGACCGCGCTCAAGGGCGCCGCCAAGGTGATCGAGGCCGAGTTCACCTTCCCGTACCTCGCCCACGCGGCGATGG
This sequence comes from Methylobacterium sp. J-001, assembly GCF_022829565.1. Lineage (NCBI taxonomy): Bacteria > Pseudomonadati > Pseudomonadota > Alphaproteobacteria > Hyphomicrobiales > Methylobacteriaceae > Methylobacterium > Methylobacterium sp. J-001. The sequence continues at coordinate 110,940 of NZ_JAKSYN010000162.1, read as the reverse complement.
AGCCCCTGAACGCCACGATCGAGCGGGCTGCCGACGGCGGCTACGACGTCTATGCCGGCTTCCAGTTCCAGACCGTGGAGCAGGCGACCATGGCGGCGATCCTCGGGGTGACGCCCGACCGGGTCCGGCTCCACAGCAACTGGGCCGGCGGCTCCTTCGGGCGCCGGGCGACGCCCACCGCCGACTACCTCGCGGAAGCCGCCACCGTGCTCAAGGCCTCCGGCGAGAAGGCCCCGGTCCACCTGGTCTGGACCCGCGAGGACGACATGGCCGGCGGCTATTACCGGCCGACCGTGCTGCACAAGGTCCGGGCCGGCATCGACGCCAAGGGCGCGGTGGTCGGCTGGGACCACGTCATGGTCGGCAAGTCGATCATGATCGGCTCGCCCTTCGAGGCGATGATCGTCAAGAACGGCATCGACTCGACCACCGTCGAGGGCGCCTCCGACACGCCCTACGCGCTGCCGGCCTACCGCTTCGGCGTCCATAACGGCCGCGAGGGCGTGCCGGTCCTGTGGTGGCGCTCGGTCGGCCACACCCACACCGCGCACGTGATGGAGGTGATGATCGACGAGCTGGCCCATGCCGCCGACGTCGATCCGGTGGCCTACCGGCTGTCGCTGCTCGCGCAGGCGCCGCGCCTCTCCGGCGTGCTGAAGCTCGCCGCCGACAAGGCTGCCTGGACGAGCAAGCCGCAGGAGAAGGGCCGCGGGCTCGGCGTCGCGGTCCATGAATCCTTCGGCTCCTACGTCGCCATGGTGGCCGACGTCACAGCGCAGGATTCCGGGATCCGGGTGAACCGGATCGTGGCGGCGGTGGATGTCGGCGTCCCGGTCAACCCGGACGTGATCCGCGCCCAGGTCGAGGGCGCGGTCGGCTTTGCCCTGTCGGCGGTGCTGCGCAACCGCATCACCCTGAAGGACGGCCAGGTGCAGGAGCACAATTTCGACGCCTACGAGCCGACCCGCATGAGCGAGATGCCGAAGGTCGAAGTGCATATCGTGCCGAGCCAGGCAGCGCCCACCGGCATCGGCGAGCCCGGCGTCCCGGTGCTGGCGCCGGCCATCGCCAACGCGGTGTTCTCCGCCACCGGCCAGCGCCTGCGCGCCCTGCCCCTCGACCTCTCCGGCGTAAAGGGCGCGTGACGAATCGCACGCCGCGCCGGTCTACGCCGGCGTAGGACGGAGGGGCCTTCCCCCCAAGGCAAGAGACCCGACTGACGACGGCGCGGCGCGACACCGCGCCGTTTTTTTTGGTTTCTGCGCGGCCGCTCGCCATCTTGGAGCCGATGCCCGCACCCGTCCCGTTCGAAGACACCGCCACCCGCCTGCGTGCCTGCCGCCTCTGCCGGGACAGCCCGCTCTACGGGCCGCCCCTGCCCCAGGAGCCGCGGCCGATCGTGCAGGGCAGCACCGGCGCGCGGCTCTGCGTGGCGAGCCAGGCCCCCGGGACGCGGGCCCATCGCACCGGCCTGCCGTTCACCGATCCGTCGGGCGTGCGGCTGCGCAGCTGGCTCGGCCTCGACGAGACGCGGTTCTACGACCCCGCTCAGGTGGCGATCGTCCCGATGGGCTCCTGCTTCCCCGGTCTCGACCCCAAGGGCGGCGACCGGCCGCCCCGCCGGGAATGCGCCGAGCGCTGGCGGGCGGAGCTGTTCTCCGGCCTGCCGAACCTCGATCTCATCCTGGTGATCGGCCAGTACGCGCAGGCCTGGCATCTGGGCCGGATGGAGGACGGCCTGACTGGCACCGTGCGGCGCTGGCGCGCGATCCTGGCCGAGCCCCGCCGCCCCCGGGTCCTGCCCCTGCCCCACCCGTCCTGGCGCAACAACGGCTGGCTCAAGCGCGAGCCCTGGTTCGAGGCGGAGCTGCTGCCGGTGCTGAAGGCGGAGGTGGCACGGGTGCTGGGTGCCTAAATCCAGCTGCGGATTTCGCCGAGCTGCCGCTTCCGGTCCCGGGGTTTGGGTCTATGCTGCGGTTCGTGAAGTTCATCGCGCAGGAACCGAAACGGTCGGCGAACATCGCCAAGCACGGATTCGATCCGGCCCAGTTCGAGGAGGCCTTCAGCTTCGACCGTTACGCAACTGCCCCGACCAAGCCGAGCCGCACCGGCCGTGCGCGTTTCCTGCTCATCGGGACTTGGTTCGGCGAGGCCGTGGTCGTCGTGATCGTCTCGCCGCTGGGGACCGAAGCCTTCGACGTCGTGAGTGTCCGCCGCGCCAACCGGACGGAGAGATCCCGCTATGAAGCCCTCTGACCACGCCCCCGGCTATGTCCCGAACGCGGCCTATTCGCAGGCAGATTGGGACGTGGTGTCCGACAATCCCGAATTGACGACCGAACAGCTGGCCCAGATGCGGCTCGGCTCCGAAGGTCTGCCGCCGGACCTCGCGGCCGCCCTGGACCAGCGCGGCCGGCGCCCCGCGAAGGCGCAGGGCGTCCCCGTCTCGCTGAACGTCGATCCCGACGTGCTCGCCGCCTACCAGGCCGGCGGCCCCGGCTGGCAGGCGCGCATGAACGCGGCCCTGGCCGAGGGCATCGCGCGCGGCAAGCGGCGCACCAAGGCCGTCAAGCGCGGCTGATCGGCTCCGGCTCCAGATTGACAGGGATCGCCGCGGCATGGTCGGTGCCGCCAGCCTGAAGGACGACTCGATGACCGTGCGTGCCGACCCCCGCGACCGCCTGATCGTGGCCCTCGATCTCCCGAGCGTGCCCGAGGCCGAGGCGCTGATCGACCGGATCGGCGATGCCGCGACCTTCTACAAGATCGGCTACCGGCTGGGCTATGCGGGCGGGCTGGCGCTGGCCGAGCGGCTGGCGGCGCGGGGCCTCAAGATCTTCCTCGACCTGAAGCTCCACGACATCGGCAACACCGTCGAGGAGGGCGTGCGCTCGGCCTCGGGCCTGGGCGCCACCTTCCTGACCGTGCACGCCTATCCGCAGACCATGCGGGCGGCTCTGCGCGGGCGGGGCGCGAGCCTCAAGATCCTGGCCGTGACGGTGCTCACCTCCTACGACGACGCCGACGCCGCGGAGGCCGGCTACGGCCTGCCGGTGGCCGAGCTGGTCGCCAAGCGCGCCGCCCAGGCCGCGGGGATCGGCGTCGACGGTCTGGTCTGCTCGGCCGCCGAAGCGACCTCGGTCCGGCGGATCGTGGGGCCGGACCGGCTGATCGTGACCCCGGGCATCCGCCCGGCGGGCGCCGAGGCCGGCGATCAGAAGCGGGTGATGACCCCCGGGGACGCGCGCAAGGCCGGGATCGATCACGTGGTGGTCGGGCGCCCGATCACCGGCGCTGCCGACCCGCGCGCGGTCGCCCAGGCGATCGTCGCCGAACTGGCCTGATCCCCGGCATTGCCTTCGGGCAACCGGAATCCATCTCAACTCCGCAACCGATGAGGCGCAGGATGGCGAAGGGCTACTGGATCGCGCGGGTCGATGTCCGCGACGCGGAGGCCTACAAGGCGTACGTCGCCGCCAACGGCGCCGCCTTCGCCAAGCATGGCGGGCGCTTCCTGGTGCGCGGCGGCGCCTACGAGGCGGTGATGGGTCAGCCCCGGTCCCGCAACGTGGTGATCGAGTTCCCGAGCTACGCCGACGCCCTCGCCTGCTGGAATTCCGACCTTTACCAGGCGGCCAAGGCCAAGCAGCGCGGCGGAGTCGATGCCGAGATTTTGGTGATCGAGGGCTATGACGGCCCGCAGCCGAGCGTGTCCGAGCCCACGCCGGAAGCCGGACGGGCCTCCGAATAGGGTTTTCGGTCCCGGGCCTCGAAGCTGGTCTTCGTCTGACTGAGACCGTGTGAGGCGTCCTACGCCGATCCATCCTGGGGGGCGGTCCGCCTCGTCGGCGCAAGGCCCCGCAACAGGAAGGCCGTCATGGCCTCGAGCGAGGGCACCGGCTGGAGCGCGGTTTGCCCGACCAGCAGCGGATGCGTGTAGCGGGCGATGCCGGCATGGATGCAGGCGGCCGCTTCCGCCGGGTCGGCGGCCTCGAACTCGCCCCGGTCCACGCCCTCGCGGATGATGCGCTCGAACCCGGCGGTGACCCGGGCGATGTGGTGGCGGCAGACCTCCCAGCTCTCGCCCATGGCCGCCTCGACCATCTCGTGCAGCCGGGGAAATTCCTGGCAGCGCCGGGTGCAGTCGCGGTGCAGCAGGTCGATCGCCGCCACCAGCCGCTCGGTGGCGCTGAGGCCGGGCCGGGCCGCGACTTCCGAGACCAGGGCCTCGATCTCGCCGATCAGCCGCTCCAGCACCGCCTCGTTGATCGCCTTCTTCGACTCGAAGAACCGGTAGACGTTGGCCGGGCTCATCTTCAGCGTCCGGGCGATGTCCGCCACGGTGGTCTTCTGGTAGCCGATCTCGCGAAAATACGCCGCCGCCGTCGCCAGGATCCGGCAGCGGGTGGTGGGCGCGCTCTCCTCTGCGAGCAGGGGGGTCGGGGCATCCAGGGACATGCACCCTCAGTAGGGCACGGGCGCGGCGGGCGTCAAAGACCCTGGCTCGAGCCCTTGCGGAGGCCGGACGGCCTGCGGCGGGTCGGCGCGTGCGGAACCGTCCCCGGCCGCACCGATTGCCCCGGCATCCGGCCGTCTCCGAAGGCGGCGAGCGAGCGAGATGGGCAGAATGAACCTGACCGACAAACGAGCCCTGATCACCGGAGCCGATTCCGGCATCGGGCAGGCGACCGCGGAGCTGTTCGCCCGCGAGGGCGCGGACGTGGCGATCACCTACCACTCCGACGAGACCGGCATCCGCGAGACCGCCGCCCGGGTCGAGGCGGCCGGCCGCCGCGCCCTGGTGCTGCAGCTCGATATCGGCGATGCCGCCGCGGTGAACGCCGCCTACGATCGCATCGGCAGCGAGCTGGGCGGCCTCGACATCCTGGTGGCCAATGCCGGCCAGGCGATGAGCGGCATGCCGGTGGCCGAGATGGACGACTCGGTGCTGGAGCGGATCCTGCGGGTGAACCTGATGGGCCCGCTGTTCTGCGCGCGCCCGTTCATCGGGATGCGCCGGGCGGAGGGCGGCGGCGGCAAGATCGTGTTCGTCTCCTCCGTGGCCCAGCATCTGCCGACCCCCGAGAGCGCCCCCTACGGCATGTCGAAGGCCGGGCTCGGCTCCCTGTGCCGGAGCCTGTCGCGGGAGCTCGCCGAGGACCGGATCAACGTCAACAACGTCGCCCCCGGCCTGATCGAGACCCCGATGACCGCCGACCGCTTCGAGAAGACCGAGGTGCTCGATCAGTCCCTGGAGCGGATCCCGTGGCACCGCGCCGGTCAGCCGGACGAGATCGCCAAGGCGATCCTTTATCTCGCCTCCGGCGCGTCCGACTACGTCACCGGCCACACGCTGGTGGTGGATGGCGGCCTGACGATGCAGTGGGGCGGCGCCTGAAACGACGACGGGCGCCGGGTTTCTGCCCGGCGCCCGTCGCTGACCTCAACGCGTCGAAAAAAGGCCCGCCGGCAAGGTGCCGGTCGGGCCGATACCGATCGTGGGCTATGAGCCGAACTGCGAGCCGAGCTGCTCCAGATACTCGGCGAGATCGAGGCCGCCGACGCGCTTGCCGTAATCGAAGCGCATGCCCTGCTGGATGTCGATGCTGGCATCGCGCGTGGTCAGGGTGAACGGCCGAACGCACACCCAGGCCCCGTCGCGGCGATGCTCAAAGTAGCCGAGGATCTCGTGCTTGGCCATGTCCTGCCCTCTGGAAAGTGTTCGAGGACATAACGGTCAGGCTGCCGTTCGGTTCGCAGGGGCAGGACTGTTTTTCACGCGTGATCCGATGCGGATCGCGTATTCGTGCTCTGAACCTCGCCCAGCCCGTCTCCGTAGAGCTTGACTATAACAGGTCAAGGCGGCGCGCAGCCGCTCGCTTACCATCCGCGCGTTTTGGGTCCCGGAGCAGTGGTGTATCCGCTCCCTGCCGTCCGGGACCCATTGCCTCAGCGGTCGGCCTTCTCGCCGGCCGCGGTCAGCGCGAGGTAGCGCTCGGTCGTCGGCTTGATCAGCGCGCGCACCGCCTCCGCCATGCCCTGCTCCTCCTTCAGCGATTGCTGGAAGGCGGTCCGGTGGCCCTGCTGACCGGCCGCGTCGGCGATCGTGAGCAGCGACTCGTAGGCCGCGATCTCGAAATTCTCGAAGGCGTGGTTGGCGTAGGTGTTCTTCAGGATCTCGTCCTGGGCCGGCGTATGGCCCAGCGCCATCATGTTTCCGACGAAGCCCAGGAACCCTTCCTTGAGCGCCGACGGCCCGTCGCCCAGGCTCTGCAGGGCTTCCTCCAGGCGCTGGCGCTGGCCGTGGGTCTCGTCGATATGCCGGCGGAGGGCCTGCTCCGTCTCCGGGTAATGCTCCAGGCGTTCCACCTGCCGCTCCATGATCTGCAAGGCCTGCATCTCGACGGCGTGGGTGTTCTTCAGGGCCGTGACGTAGATCGAACGTGCGTCCAAGGTCATGCTGCTGGCTCGCGATTGGGGTGGATCGTGGCGATCCGGTCCCCAGGGCAACCCCGTATGCGCACGGCCAAGTTCCGGCCCAGGCTGCCCTATGGCAACCCCTCCTCCTGCAACGCCGTCCGCACCGCCGGACGCCCGCGCACGCGGCCGTACCAGGCCTGGAGGTTGTGCAGGTGGTCGAAGTGGATATCGGCCCGGTAATAGGAGGTCAGCCACGGGGCCTGTCCCCAGCCGGTGAGCGCGAACAGGTAGGCGTCGGCCACCGTGAAGGTATCGCCCAGGAGGAAGTCGTGCGCGGCGAGCTGCGCGTCGATCCAGGCATAGCGCGCCGCGAGCTTCGGCTTGGCGGTCTCGACCCAGCGCCCCGCCAGCCGGGCGTAGAGCAGGGGAACGAAGCCCTTGTGGATCTCGGAAGAAAGGAATCCGAGCATCTCCTGGAGGCGGTAGCGATCGACGCTTCCGTTCGGCGGGGCGAGACCCGCTTCCGGCTTCAAGTCGGCCAGATATTGCAGGATGGCGGGGCCCTCCCGCAGGACGGTGCCGCCGCCGAGATCGAGGGCCGGGACATAGCCGTACGGATTGACGGCGACGTAATCCGCGCCCGCCTCCGTCCTGTGCGTCGCGGGATCGACGCGGCAGAATGTCAGATCGAGGCCGAGTTCGTGGGCGATGATATGGGGCGCAAGCGAGCAGCTCGCGGGGATGCAATACAGTTTCATAGACAATCTCTGAAGACGTGCGGTAACGTCGGTGCCGGTATCGGTGGTGTCCTGAATTTTACGTAGCGCAGTCGAGACGATGTTGGGAAAACGCAGTAGTTTTAGTGCAGGGAACAAGAATTATACTTTGGGACATGTGGGGCCCGGCCGATGAGGGCGACCGTGACCGGGTGCTCCGTCGAGCACGCGATGCACCTGCTCGGCGGCCGCTGGCGCCGGCTGCTGGTGTCCTACCTGATCGACGGCCCGAAGCGCTTCAACGAACTCCGGCGCGACCTGCCGGGCATCTCGCCGCGGATGCTGACCCTGGACCTGCGCGCCCTCGAATCCGCCGGCCTGATCAGTCGGACCGTCTATCCGACGACGCCGGTGAAGGTGGCATATGCCCTGACCGAGGACGGGATGCGGCTGAAGACCGTGGTGTCCGTCGTCCAGGAATTCGGCCTGTGGTTGAAGCAGCGCGACGCGGCCTGAGCGGTTCCATCCGCCTCCCATCCTGTCCGGTGCGGTCAATGCAGGGATTGGTTCGCCGGCGCGCGCTGCCGGTCCGCAAGATGTTTGCCGATTTCGAGAAGCAGGGTCTCCGTCAGCGTGACGATGCGGGTATCGCCCAGGTCCGAGACGGCGTTGTGCAGGGACAGGCACAGGTCGGCGGTCTTGTTCAGGGCATCCTCGATCGTGTTGCCGTCCCGGGTCGCGAAGGCGATGCCGGCGGCCTTGCTGTCCGAGATCTCGACGACGACGCCTCGCCCCGTGGTCGGCCGGCCATTCTCGTCCAGGTAGAAATGGCCGCGGGTAAAGACCCAGCGCAGCCGCCCGTCCGGGGAGCAGACCCGGTACTCCGCGGTATAGGAACTGCCGGATTGCACGCAGTCCAAGATAACCTGCGAGATATGCGCCTGATCGTCGTGATGGACGGCCCGCATGATCTCGGCGAGGCTGACGCCGGCTCGCGACCGGGCCGGGCTGATGTTGAACAGCAACGCCGTGACCGGATCGGCCCGGGCGTCGTCGTTGGGGATGTCCCACATCCAGAAGCCGACGCCGCCGGATGCTTCGAGCGCCGCGATTAGTGCCGCCTCGGAGACGACATCGTCCGAATGGTCCACCTGGATATCCCCCGATATCGGTATCACGCTTTTTCGCCATGCCGGTTACTGGATCGGCATGGCCAATCAGGCGGGATGTATCAGAAATCGACCGTCGAATAGAGCGCTGTGGCAACAGCCGGGCCGGGTCCGCGTGCGGCGGGACACATCCGGATCCAACGATCGGCGGGTCGCCGCAGGGCCACCGCGCGGTCGCGGATCCCATCGACCCGACGGCCTTGAGACAGGCGTGATTCGTGCGGGTCCGGCTCCCCCGCCGCCGAGGCTGTGGCCGATACCTGTGGACCACACAAAGTACCGATAGATTTGCCTTTCAGAATCCAAACCTTTATAAAACAGCTCAATTCGCTTCAAAAAAATGAATTTAGGCTAGATCATGTCGGGACTGCGATACATTCTTCTCGGATGCTCGGCTCTATCGCTGGCTGTCGTGTTGGTCTTCTGGACCGTGAGCGGGCATGCGGGGGATCTGACCGTGTTTTTGGTGATGGCGTTTCTGGTCGCCAACAGCATCTATCTTCTGTTTTCCCAGCCAACATTGAAAGCGAGTTCCGTGTTCGACCGTGCGGCCACAGGGCTTGCTTTCGCGTCGCTCGAACTGCAGCACCAGGCCAAGGAGGCCAAGGTCCGGGAAGCCGAAGCCGAGCGGATTCGGGCGCAAGAGGCGGAGCAGAACACATCAAAACTGCGGGCGGCCGAGGAATTCATCAGCTACGTGCGCCAGAACCCGCTCATGCGGGGGCGGCAGGCGGTGGAGATCAAGCAGATCACGCTGCTCAGCGACCCGAAGAGCATCACGCTTCCGGCCCTCGAACTGCCCCGTCCCGCTCCGACGGAGCTGAATGGCCGGCACCACGCCGACCCGGTTACCCCGATCACGCCTCAGCCGCCGCCGCCCGGTGCGATGCCGCGTCTCGAGAACTAAGCGCGCGCCCCGCGACCCTGCCGGTCGCGGACGTGAACACCGATGTTTCCTCGATCGCGGCAGCGCCAGGGGTCGTCATGACGCCCGCAGAACCTTTGCGGGTCTTCGCGTTTGGCGGGTCGCACGCGCCCTGTAGGGAGTAGCCGGTCGCGAGCAGCATCGATCACCAGCGCGCGATTCGGGTCGGCGCCGTCGTCGAGGATCCGGTGCGACCCGACGAGGCGGATGGAGCGGACGGCGTCATCGTCCCCCGCCCCAGGATGAGATCGCCGGGGCACTGCTCCACGCCGCAACCGGCCTTCTCGGTCGCCAGCACCGTGGCCACCGGGTCACGGTAGCCGTGCCAGGCCACGGTGGGTGCGGCGGCTTGCCCCGCCCCACGGAGGCCAACGCGCCGGTGGTGAGGACGACGAAGAGCGGCCACCGCACGCGCATCATCGGAATATCCGGTCGTCGTCACGCCGCCCGACACGCCGATCTGCCATGGCGACCCCCCGGCCTTGCGCGAATCGTGTGCGCCCGTGATCCGCCCGTCAGGGCGATTCGAACTCAGATGCTTCGCCGCGTTGCGCGCTTGCTTACGCAGATCGCACAGGTCCTGTCCGGCGGCGGCGATTTGTGCCGTGGCACGCCTTGCCCCGTCCGGTGCCCCTGCCGCCACCTGTCCCGGCCGTCCGGGCGAGCGCCGCTCTCCCGTTTCGGAGGTCTCCTCGGCCACGGTGGAACCAACTTGGCGGTCCGCGGCTTCCTGAGCGGGTTCCGGGAAGGATTTGCTCCTCTCACGGCTCCGAGGAAAACAACCGCCCTCGACGGCGGATATGAGAGGAAATATCCTTTGCGCACCACGCTCATCACCGCAGCCCTGCTCGCTGCCTTCGGCGCCGCCGTCGCGTCGCCCGCATCCGCCGCGCCGATCGCTCCCGGTGCCGTCGCCGCCCCGGCCGACATCGTCTCGACCGTCCAGATGGACCGTATGGAGCGCCGCATGGAGCGTCGCCACATGGAGCGCCGGATGATGCGGCGTCACATGGAGCATCGCATGATGCACCGTCACATGCGCCACCGCATGATGCGCCGCGAGATGATGCACCGCATGTAGTCGATCGACTGGCCCCCGCCGGCAGACGCGTCGGCGGGGGCCCGGCTCTGCTTCAGAAATCCGCCGAGAGGGATGCCAAGAACGTCCGCGGCATGCCGTAGGTCAGAATGCTCGATCCTGCGGAACTCCAGTATCGTGTGCCGGCCGCGTTCTCGACGTTGAAGCGGGCTGTCAGCGGCGTTCCGTTCGCCGTGAAGCTGTAGCGGACGCCGAGATCGAGGCGCGTCCAGTCCGGGATCTTCTGTGTGTTCGCCTGATCGTAGTACTGGGCGGACGTGTAGATCACGCGCCCGGTCAGGGTCACGCCGCGCAGCGTCCAGGCCGGCAGATCCACCTCGCCGCCGAGATTGGCTTGCACGTTGGGCACGCCGGGCGCCACGTGGCCGTCGAAGCGGCCCGCCTCCGTCTTCACCAGCCGGCCGTCCGACAGCGTGAGGCCGCCCAGCACGCGAAACCCCTCGGCTGGCGCGCCGAAGACGTTCAGGTCGATGCCCTGGTTGCGCTGCTCGCCGTTCAGCCCGAAGATCTGGGTCTTCGGGTCGAGAATCCCGGATGGCTGCGTGATCTCGAAGAAGGCCAGGGTGAGCCCGACCGGGTCGAGATCGAGCTTGGCCCCCGTCTCGATCTGGCTCGTCACCACGGGCGGGAACACCGTTCCGGCATTGCGTGCGAGGTCGGGGACATCCGGCCCGAAGCCGAAACCTTCCGCGTAGCTGGCGTAGAGCGATAGCCGATCCCACGGCTTGACGATCAGCGCCGCCACCGGGGTCGAGGCCGGCTTGTCGTAGCGCGATGAGAAAAGGCCATTTGGCAGGATCGTGTCGCGTTGCGCGTTCTGGAAACGGCCGCCGGCGATGAGTTGGATGCGTTCGTCGAGGACGGACGCGGTGTCGGTGACGGCCAGACCGTCCAATCCGGACTGGGTCGTCAGCTGAAGCGGGGGCCTTGTCCGGTATGGGCGCGGGACGATGACTGGAACGTAGAGTGACGACGTGAATCGCGGGCCGGATGCGGAAGAGGACGGCTCCCGCGCCTCGTAATGCGTGGCGACGACCGCCACCGCATGGTCGATCGGGCCGGTCTGGAAGTGGCCCCTCAGGCCGGTCTCGCCCGACCACTGGCCGTTCTCGACGGATATGGTCGTCGCTTGTTGCGACAGCGTGCCGGACGCGCGTGTGATGCTGCTGCGCGTGGTGAAGAAATCGCGTTGCGTCGCCGAACCGCCGACGGCGCCGAACAACGTGATGTCCGGCGTGATGTCGAATTCCGCCCGCAGGACGGCGAACTTCTGATCAATGTTCGAGCGCTCCCATGGTTGCTGCACGTTGCGGCTCAGGCGTGGCGCGCGCGGGATCCGGACTCCCGGAAGAACAGAGAGGCCCGAACTCTGAGCGTCCAGGTCGAGGTGCTGATAGCCAGCATCGAGGCTGAGGCGGAGCGCGTCGCCGCGGAGATCAAGGCCCAGCGTCAAGGCGCCGAGGTTCTGGTTCTGGCGATCGATCGGGGTCGGCCCGTCGCGGTAGACGCCGTTGATCCGGACGCCGACAGCGTTGCCCTCTCCGAAGCGACGGCCGACATCGAACGTCCCGCCGACATTGCCGCGCGAGAGGTATTGCGCCGTGACGCGCGTCAGGGGCGTCTCGGTTGCGCGCTTGGGGACGAGGTTGACCACGCCCACGGCGCTGCCCGAGGGCGGGAAGCCGTATAGGAACGAGCCCGGCCCGCTCAAAACCTCGACGCGCTCGATGCCCTCGATCGCCGGCCGGTAGACGCTCGCGATGCCGTACAGACCGTCGAATGCCGTATCTCTCGAGATGACGACGAATCCGCGGATGAAAAGGTTCTGTTGTGAGCCGAAGGGCGGCTGTTGTTCGCGGACGGAGGCGTTGTTCGCTAGGACGTCGCCGACCGTCAGTGCCTGCTGGTTGCGGATCAACTCCGCGGTGTAGTTCGATTGTGTGAACGGCAGGTCGAACACGCTGCGATTGCCGAGGAAGCCGGCACGGCCGCCGCTCGCGACTTGCCCGCCGGCGAACGGGGCCGGGGGCTGTCCGATCGTACCGGTCGGCGGCGGCGAGCTGGGATCCGGAGCAGTTCCGCCGTGGGACTCCACCGAAAGTTCGTCGAGCAGCATCGCCGGCTGTGCCGCTGCAGCTTGGCTCATCACGGCCATCAATACTGCTGTCAGCAAGACTTGGATGAAAGGACCGCGGTCCGACGGAACTCGATGACTCCGTTTTTGAACGAATAATTTGTATAAACTCAAAGATTGTTTGATCATTCTGTCGACGCAGCCCGCTCACGAAGACGTTTTCGTGCGTCGTTCGCTTATAAGGCGCGCAATAAAATCCAAAATCTCAAGTCATTGATTTGAATTATTGCAATTTATGTTGCGGCGGCATCTACGTTATCGCCAAATCAAGATATAATCATCGAAATTTTACGATAAAATATTTAAAGATCTCATGCAGAAAATGAGCACAAAATAAATTGGTGTAAAAAATATTTTTACTGAGGCATGTCTGTGGACAGTTCGCTGGGACACCTTTTTCTCCGACTGACGAGGCGGCGGATTTCGTCAGCGCCGGCATATGGAGCGCCAGTGGCGGCCATCCGGGTACGCCCGAGCTTCGGCGCAAGCGCAGGCTCCAGAGCGATCCGACCGGGATGGCCGATGGTTGGGCCGTTCGCACGCACGCTGTTCAGTCCATGGCTCCGACGCGCTGAATGGACATCCCGCGAACGGGTGCCCCCGCGCTCTCGGGGCGACCCGCGGATGGGTTTTCCGCGCTACGAGTCTCGACCGGCAGGCCGAGCCGATCGAACCATCTGGGCCGCAACGCGTTTCAAGCCTCCGATAGGAGACAGGTACGATGAAAGCGTTTTTGGCAGCGGTCGCCGTCGGTTTCGGCGTGATGTCCGCGCTCGGGCCGGCTCTGGCTCAACGCGGCCCCGATTACGGCTATGGCGATCGGGATTACGGCGGCCGGGATCGCGATGACGATTACCGGGGCCGCGACCGCGGCTATCGGGACCGCGGCTACGGCGAGCGCGCCTATGGCGGCTTCGACGAGCGCGAGTATCTGCGCTGCAACCCCGATGTCCGCCGGGCGATCGCGAACGGCCAGATGGAATCCGGCGCGGCCCATTACCGGACCTTCGGCCGCCGCGAGGGCCGTCGCCTGAGTTGCTGATACGCCGCGCGCATCGTCCCGAAAGGCGGCCTCCGGCTTTCGGACACACGACGATGGGGACGAGACGGACAGCGCGTCGTGCCGGTTTTCGATATCCCGGCCGACGCGCTAGCGCGATCGGGCTCGGTCGCGCAGCAGATTGAGGATCAGCGCGGTCCAACCGGTCTGATGCGAGGCGCCGAGCCCCCGGCCGGTATCGCCGTCGAAGAACTCGTGGAACAGCAGAGCCTCCTCGGCGCCGGGCGCCGGGGGAATCGGTGGCCGCGCCCCGAACGCGGGCCGGCGCCCCGTCGGATCCTTGGCGAACAGGGCGATCAAGCGATCCTCCAGGGCGTCGGCGATCGCGCTCAGGGTGCACATCGCCCCTGAGCCGGTCGGGTATTCGACCACGAACTCGTCGCCGTAATAGGTGTGGAACCGTCGCAGCGCCTCGATGATCAAGTAGTTCATCGGCATCCACACCGGCCCGCGCCAGTTCGAATTGCCGCCGAACATGTTCGAGGTCGAGTCGGCCGGGTCGTACCGGACCGTGAAGGAGGCGCCCAGCTCGTTGAGCACGTAAGGCGCGTCCCGGTGGACTTTCGACAGGGAGCGCACGCCGTAGGGCGAGAGGAACTCAGCCTCGTCGAGCATGCGCCGCAACAGCGCCTTCATCCGGTGCCCACGCAGTAGCGACAGGAGCTTGCGGTCCTTCACGCCGCCCTCGTTCCAGCGCGAAACCAGGCGGGCCAGGTTCGGCCGGTTCTCCAGCGCCCAGTTCAGCCGCCGGGCGAAGTCCGGCAGCCGCTGGAGCACGGAGGGCTCGATCACCTCCACGGCGAAGAGCGGCACCAGCCCGACCATCGAGCGGACCCGTAAGGGGAGCATCCCGCCGCCGGGGATGTCGACCTCGTCGTAGTAGAATTCATCGACCTCGTCCCAGAGGCCGAACCCCTCGCCACCCCCCTGCCCGCCCATCTCGGTCATCGCCTCGGCGATGAGCAGAAAGTGCTCGAAGAACTTCGAGGCGGTGCTCTCGTAGACGTCGTTGTGGAGCGCTAGCTCGAGGGCGATGCGCATCATGTTGAGGGCGTACATCGCCATCCAGGCGGTGCCGTCGGCCTGGTGGACCACCCCGAAGCCCGGGGGCGGTCGCGACCGGTCGAACACCCCGACATTGTCGAGACCCAGGAAGCCGCCCTGGAAGACGTTGCGCCCCTGCGCGTCCTTGCGGTTCACCCACCAGGTGAAGTTGATCAGCAGCTTGTGGAACACGCCCTCCAGGAAGGCGAGGTCGCCGCGCCCGCCCCGGCGGTCCCGGTCGATCTCGAACACCCGGTAGGCCGCCCAGGCATGGACCGGCGGGTTGGCGTCGCCGAACTCCCACTCGTAGGCCGGGAGCTGCCCGTTCGGGTGCATGTACCATTCGCGGGTCAGCAACAGGAGCTGCTTCTTGGCGAAGTCCGGGTCGAGCAGAGCCAGCGGCAGGCAGTGGAAGGCGAGGTCCCAGGCAGCGAACCAGGGATATTCCCAGGTGTCGGGCATCGACAGCACGTCGGCCGCCGCGAAGTGGCGCCACTGGCTGTTGCGGCCCCCCTCGCGCTCCCGGGGCGGGACCGGCTGGAGCGGGTCGCCCTCCAGCCAGCGCCGCACGTCGTAGCAATAGAGCTGCTTTGACCAGATCAGGCCGGCGGCGGCCTGCCGGAAGATGGTGCGGGCATCCGGGTCCGTGATGCCGTCCTGAAGCCCCTCGTAGAACGCGTCCGCCTCGGCCACGCGACGCCGGACGACGGCACCCTCGGTGTCGACCGGGCGCACCCTTGAGCCGGCCGACAGGCGCAGGCGGATTTGGGCAGTGGCGCCGGGTTCGAGCCGCAGGGCGTAATGCAGGCCGAGCTTCGTGCCCGCATCCCGGCGGATCGCCGCGGTCTCGCCCTCGACGATCGCCGCGTGCAGGCCGTCCTTGAACGGGCCGGGCGCGTCGGGCTGGGCGCCGTGCAGCCGGAGGTTGGTGTCGTTCTCGCAGAACAGCAGCTCCGGCGTGCCGTCATAGGCTAGCCGATAGGGGCCGAGCCGCGGATGCGTGCAGGTCGCGCCGCCCTCGGGATCGGCGGCGATAAGCGGGCGGCCCTGCCCGGCCTGCCAGGACCAGGTGTTGCGGAACCAGAGCTGCGGGATCAGGTGGAGTTCGGCGGTCTCCGGGCCCCGGTTGAGCGCCGTGACGACGGCGTGGATGTCGTCGGCATCCGCCTTGGCGTATTCGACGGTGATGTCGAAGAAGCGCCCGTCCTCGAAAATACCGGTTTCCTCGATCTCGTATTCCGGCTGGTCGCGCCCGCGCGCCAGGTTCTCGCGCACCAAAGCCTCGTAGGGGAACGGCGCCTGCGGGTAGCGGTAGAGCAGCTTGAGGTAGGCGTGGCTCGGGACCGCGTCGAGGTAGTGGTAGACCTCCTTGACGTCCTCGCCGTGGTTGCCCTCCTGGTTGGTCAGGCCGAACAGGCGCTCCTTCAGGATGCGGTCGCGGCCGTTCCACAGGGCCAGCGCCAGGCAGAGGCTGCCGCGCTCGTCGCAGATCCCAGCCAGCCCGTCCTCGCCCCAGCGGTAGGCGCGCGAGCGGGCCTCCTCGTGCGGCAGGGCCCGCCAGGCATTGCCGTCCGGGCTGTAATCCTCCCGCACCGTCCCCCATTGCCGCTCGCTGAGATACGGACCCCACAGGGACCAGGCCCGGTCCCCCCGCCCCTGCTCGGCGATTCGGCGGCGCTCCGCCCAATCCACGGAGTCATCCCCATGCGGACTCATCGGCCGTGCCCCGGCTGGGTGGTGGCGGGCGGCCTGCGGCCAGGCGGTGGAGGAGCGGTCATCGATCTCGATGGGCTGCGACGGATGTGGCCGCCCGATGCATCTTCGAAGCCACGCCACCTGAGGTCGGCGAACGCCGAGACCTCTCCGGCAGGATCGGGACGGCGTCACAGAAGGCCGGCGCCCATCATCCCTATGCGTGTGGCCTTGACGGCGCGGCATGTTGAACTGAGGGTCGGTCCCACGTCGCCGCAAGCTGATAGACGTTTTGTAAGTCCGGCCGAAATGTCGCGTGCGGATGGCGGTGCGAGTTCATCTTCGAACGCGGGGGCGGATATGAAGACAATACTTTCTTTGGCGATTGCCGGTCTGTTGACGATCGGTGCCGCACAGGCCAAGGACAGGAGCGGGCCGGTGAAGATCGGTATCTCCGCCGGCGTGACCGGGCCGTATGCGGCCTTCGGGGTGCAGGTGAAGAACGGCGCCAGTCAGGCGATCGAGGACATCAACAAGGCCGGCGGGATCAAGGGCCGGCTGTTCGAGCCCGTCTATGGCGACGATGCCTCCGACCCGAAGCAGGGCGTCTCGGTAGCCAACAAGCTCGCCGCGGACGGCGTGACGATGGTCGTGGGCGCGTTCGCGTCGAGCGTGTCGATCCCGGCTTCCGACGTCTATCTCGATGCCGGCATCATCCAGGTCACGCCGTCCTCCACCAACGTGAAGTTCACCGAGCGCGGGATGTGGAACACGTTCCGCACCTGCGGTCGCGACGACCAGCAGGGTGTGGTCGCCGGCGCGTATCTGGCCAGTCACTTCAAGGACAAGAAGATCGCCTTCGTCCACGACAAGTCGCCCTACGGAAAGGGGCTGGCCCAGGAGACCCAGATGACGCTCAAGGCCAAGGGCGGAAAGGCCGTGCTGGTCGAGGGCATCAACCCGGGCGAGAAGGATTTCTCCGCGCTCGTCTCCAAGCTGAAATCGGCCGCGATCGACGTGGTCTATTACGGCGGCTTCCACACCGAGGCCGGGCTGATCCTGCGCCAGATGCGCGATCAGGGCCTGAAGGCGACCCTGGTCGGCGGCGACGGCCTCGCCCCGAAGGAGTTCGTGCAGATCGCCGGCGACGGCGCCGAGGGCACGCTGATGACCTTCTCGCCCGATGCCCGCAAGAACCCGAGCGCCCAGGCGGTGGTCGCGGCCTTCAAGGCCAAGAACATCGATCCCGACGCCTACACGCTCTACGCCTATGCGGCCGTGCAGGTGCTGGCCAGGGCCGCAGCCGAGACCGGCTCCACCGAGGGCAAGGTGCTGGCCGACTGGCTGCACCAGGGCAAGACGATCGAGACCGTGGTCGGCCCGATCGCCTACGACAAGAAGGGCGACCTCACCCGGCCCGATTACGTCCTCTACGCCTGGAAGAAGGGCGCCGACGGCCGGATCGACTACGCGGGCAACGAACTGGCGCCGTGAGGCCGGCAGCCGATCCCCGCCGTGACCCGCGCGCCGCCGCACCGGTGGCGCGCGCTTTGGAAAGCCCCCCACAGGCGTCGCAGCGCCGTTTTCGATCCGGGAGCGTATCGTGAGAGCAACCCTGACGTTTTGTCTTCTCGGGCTCCTGATGGTGGGCCCCGCACAGGCACAGGAGAAAGGCGGGCCGGTGAAGATCGGCATCGCCGCGCCCCTGACCGGGCCCTACGCGGCTTTCGGGGCGCAGATCCGGAACGGTGCCGGCCAGGCAATCGAGGATCTGAACAAGGCCGGCGGCCTCAAGGGCCGGACGTTCGAGGCCACGGTCGGCGACGACGCCTCCGATCCGAAGCAGGGCGTCTCGGTGGCCAACAAGTTCGCCAGTGCCGGCGTGACGATGGTGGTCGGAACCTACAATTCCGGCGTGTCGATCCCGGCCTCGGACGTCTATCTCGACGCGGGCATCATCCAGATCACCTCAGCTTCCACCAACGTGAAGTTCACCGACCGCGGGATGTGGAACACGTTCCGCACCTGCGGGCGGGACGACCAGCAAGGTGCGGTCGCCGGCACCTATCTGGCCACGCACGTCAAGGACAAGCGGGTCGCCTTCGTTCACGACAAGACCCCCTACGGCAAAGGTCTCGCCGACGAGACCCTCAAGGCGTTCAAGGCCAAGGGCGGCAAGGAGGTCATGGTCGAGGGCATCAACCCGGGTGAGAAAGACTATTCGGCGCTCGTCTCCAAGCTGAAATCGGCCAACGTCGATGTCGTCTATTACGGTGGTTACCACACCGAGGCCGGGCTGATCCTCCGGCAGATGCACGATCAAGGCCTGAAGGCGATCGTGGCGGGCGGCGACGCCGTGGCCGACAAGGAGTTCGCACAGATTGCCGGGCCGGCCGCCGAGGGCACGCTGATGACCTTCCCGGCCGACCCGCGCAGGAACCCGAATGCCAAGGCGGCGGTGGCCGCGCTCAACGCCAAGGGCATCGATCCCGAAGCCTTCACCCTGTACGCCTATGCGGCGGTGCAGGTGTTCGCCAAGGCGCTGGCCGAGACCGGCTCCAGCGACGGCAAGACGCTGGCCGACTGGCTGCACCAGGGCAAGCCGGTCGACACCGTCATCGGCCCGATCGCCTACGACAAGAAGGGCGACATCACCCGGCTCGACTACGTCATGCACGTCTGGACGAAGGGCCCCGACGGCAAGATCGATTATGCCGGCCACGAGTTGACGCCGTAAGGACGCCGCGCTTTCGGGGCTCCGCGCCCCGAACCCCGCCAAAGGGCCGCGGGCCCTTTGGGATCCCTGGACCGATGCGTGGATCCGGTCGAAGCGCGTACCTCTATCGGGCGAACCACCGAGGAGCGCCGAGGCTTTATGATCTTCCTTCGCGTCCCGGCGCGCAGGGGAAAACCGATGTTCGACTTCAGCCAGCTCCGGTGCTTCGCCGCCGTGGCGGAGGAGCTGCATTTCGGCCGCGCGGCCGCCCGGCTGAACATGACGCAGCCGCCCCTGTCGCGGCAGATCCAGGTGCTGGAGCGGATCCTCGACGTACAGCTCCTGGAGCGTACCAGCCGCTCCGTCCGGCTGACCGCGGCCGGGCGCAGTTTCCTGCCGGAGGCGCAGCGCATCCTGCGGCTGGCCGAGACCGCGACCCACGTCACCCGCCAGGTGGCGGCCGGGCGCGCGGGGGTGCTGAAGCTCGGGTTCACCGCGGCCTCGGCCTACGATTTCCTGCCCCGCCTCGTCACGGTGCTTCGGCGGGCGCTGCCCGACGTCACGCTCGCCTTACGCGAGATGGTCAGCCAGGATCAGCTTGAGGCGCTGCTCGCCGGCCGCATCGACGCCGCCCTGGTCCGCCCGCCGGTCACCCATCCGGACCTGATCGCCGTCCGGGCGCTCGCCGAGCCGCTCGTTGCGGCGCTGCCGGCGGGACATCCTCTGGCCGCGCGCGTGCAACTCACCCTGGCCGACCTCGGCGGCGAGCCGATGATCGCCTACGCGCCAAACGAGGCCCGCTACTTCAACGACCTGATTCAGGGCCTGCTGGCCGAGGCCGCGGTGGAGCCCCGGATCGTGCAGCGCCTTACCCAGATCCACGCGATCCTGGCCCTGGTCCGGGCCGAGCTCGGGATCGCCCTGGTGCCGGCGGCGGCCGAGCGCCTGCGCTTCGAGGGCGTGGTGTTCCGGCCGCTGCTGCTGCCGGCCCCCCGCCCCGCCGAGCTGGTCCTGGCCTGGCGGCGCGGCGCGGACGAGCCGCTGATCGCCCGGCTGGTCGCGATCCTGACGGAGATGCCGCCGGCTTGATCGATGCGCGGGCCGCATCGATCGATCCAGCCTTTGGCTTTGACCTTCGGCGGAAAGGCTGCGCCTGATAGCCTGACGGCACGCAGATGCCGAGACGCTCCGGAGGAATCGCCATGGACAGCCTGACCAACCGCTTCAAGGCTGCCCTCGGAAACGGGCGCCAGCAGATCGGCCTGTGGTGCAGCCTCGCCAGCCCGATCTCGACGGAGATCGTCGCCGGTGCCGGGTTCGATTGGCTGCTCCTCGACATGGAGCACTCGGCCAACGATCTGCGGGATATCTATTTTCAGCTCCAGGCCATGATGGAGAACGCCACCAACCCGGTGGTGCGGGTGCCGAGCGACGATCCCATCACCATCAAGCGCATCCTCGATGCCGGCGCGCAGTCGTTGATGATCCCCAATATCGACGATGCCGCGCAGGCCGAGCGGGTCGTGGCGGCGACGCGCTACGCGCCCCGCGGCATCCGCGGCTTCTCGCAGGCCCCCCGGGCCGCCCGGTTCGGCCGGATCCCCAATTATCACACCCGCTGCGAGGCCGAGATCGTCGTGATCGTCCAGGTCGAGTCGCGCCGCGCCCTGGACAATCTGGACGCGATCGCGGCCGTCGAGGGCGTGGATGGCGTCTTCATCGGGCCCGGCGATCTCTCCACCAGCCTCGGCCACCTCGGCCAGCAGGGCCATCCGGAAGTGGTGCGCACCATCGAGGACGCGATCGGCCGGATCGTGAAGGCCGGCAAGCATGCCGGCATCCTCACGCCGAGCGAGGAGCTGGCCAAACGCTACATCGCGGCCGGCACCCGGTTCACCGCGGTCGGCTCCGATCTGGGGCTGCTCGCGCGCAACGCCGAGGCGCTGGCCGGGCGCTTCCGCACCGCGGGCTGAGCGAGGAGCATCCGATGCAGGCCGAGATCGACATCCCGACCCAGGATTACCCGACGCTTGTGCGCCCGGCCGGGGACGCGCCGCGCACGATCCGGCTGAGCGCGCACGACAACGTCGCGATCGTGGTCAACGCCTTCGGGCTGCCGGCCGGCACGACCTTCCCGGACGGGCTGCGGCTCACCGAGTTCGTGCCGCAGGGCCACAAGGTGGCGCTCACCGACATCCCGGAGGGCGGGGAGGTGCGCCGCTACGGCGAGGTGGTCGGCATTGCCACGCAGGACATCCCGCGGGGCGCCTGGGTGGAGGAATCCCGGGTTGCGACACCCACCGCCCCGTCCCTGGACGCGCTGGAGCTCGCTACCCGGGTGCCGGCCCCCCTGGCGCCGCTTGAGGGCTACACCTTCGAGGGCTACCGCAACCCGGACGGGTCGGTGGGCACCAAGAACATCCTGGCGATCTCGATCAGCGTGCAATGCGTCGCCGGCACCCTCGACGTGGCGATCCGCCGGATCAAGCAGGAGCTGCTGCCGCGCTTCCCCAATGTCGACGACGTGGTCGGCCTGACCCACGCCTATGGCTGCGGCGTCGCCATCAACGCCCCCGAGGCGGTGGTGCCGATCCGGACCCTCCAGAGCCTGGCCCAGAACCCGAATTTCGGCGGCGCCGTCATGGTCGTGGGGCTGGGCTGCGAGAAGCTCGTCTCGGAGCGGCTTCTGCCCGACGGCGGCGCGGCCGGGGATGGGGTGGTCCGCCTCCAGGACGAGCGCCACCAGGGTTTTTCCGCGATGCTCGACAGCATCCTGGCCATGGCGGAAGCCCGCCTGGAGGTCCTGAACCGCCGCACCCGCGAGACCTGCCCGGCCTCCGAGCTCGTGGTCGGCCTGCAATGCGGCGGCAGCGACGCCTTCTCGGGCGTCACCGCCAACCCGGCGCTCGGCTACTGCGCCGACCTGATCGTGGCCTGCGGCGGTACGGTCCTGTTCTCCGAGGTCACGGAGGTGCGCGACGCCATCCACCTCCTGACCCCCCGGGCCAGGACGCCGGAGGTCGCCCAGGCCCTGATCCGCGAGATGGCCTGGTACGACGCCTATCTCGCCAAGGGCGAGGCCGACCGCCGGGCCAACCCGTCGCCCGGCAACAAGAAGGGCGGCCTCAACAACATCGTCGAGAAGGCCCTGGGCTCGGTCGCCAAGTCCGGCACCGGGGCGATCGCCGGGGTGCTGGCGCCGGGCGAGCGGGTTCGCGAGAGGGGCCTGATCTTCGCTGCGACTCCGGCCAGCGACTTCGTCTGCGGCACGCTCCAGCTTGCCTCGGGGATCACCCTGCAGGTGTTCTCCACCGGCCGCGGCACGCCCTATGGCCTGGCCCAGGCCCCGGTGATCAAGGTCGCGACCCGAACGGAGCTGGCCGAGCGCTGGTCCGACCTGATCGACCTCGATGCCGGCCGCATCGCCACCGGCGAGGCCACGATCGAGGAGGTCGGCTGGGAGCTGTTCCACCTGATCCTCGACGTGGCGAGCGGGCGCAAGCGGCCCTGGTCCGACCGCTGGGGCCTGTTCAACGACCTGACCCTGTTCAACCCGGCGCCGATCACCTGAAACCCGGGCATGCGCGGCACGGCGTCGCATGCCGGGCCGGACTCTGCTAGGCATTCGGCACTGTGATGTCGCTGCCGATTCCCGCCCCCCGAACCGTCCTGTTCCGCCTGCACTGGGCGCTCGGCCTCACCGCCGGCTTCGTGCTCGCGCTGATGGGCGTGACCGGGTCGCTGATGAGCTACGAGGAGGCGATCACCGCCTTCGCCAACCGCGACCGGACACGGGTCGAGGCGAGGGATCGGGTGCCGCTGGCGCCATCGGCCCTCGCCGCCCGGATCGACGCGCAGGCCGGCGGCCGAACGGTGAACGTCCTCACCCTGTCGGGCGACCCGGAGGCGAGCGTGTTCGTGCGCTTCGCCCGGGATTCCGAGACCCGGGCGCGGCCGCCCTCTCTCTATGCCGACCCCTATGACGGCGCGGTGCTCGGGCCCGTGCGACTGGAGGCAGCGTTCTCGACGGTGCGGGACCTGCACCGCTGGCTGCTGATCCCCGGCGGGTCCAAGGGCTGGGGCCGCACCATCACGGGCGCCTGCACGCTGGCGCTGATCGTGTTCCTCGCCACCGGCCTCTACCTGCGCTGGCCCAAGATCCATCGCTGGCGGATCTGGCTGAAGCCGACCCTGTCGCGGCCTGGGCGGCCGCGCTGGTGGTCCCTGCATGCCGTGGCCGGGACCTGGCTCTTGCCGATCTACCTGGTCATCGCGCTCACCGGACTGACTTGGTCCTACCCGTCGTTCAAGGACGGGGTCAGCTGGCTGCTCGCCGGGACGCCGGAGCGGGGCAAGCCCGCCCGCATGGCCGGAAGCCGGGAGGCGCCTCCGGTGCCGGGGGCCGGGTCCGAGCCCGCTCTCGATCGCGCCTGGGCGGCATTCCGGGCCGGCGAGGGGCACGCGGCCGGCCTCGTGATCCTCACCCTGCCGGGGGCCGACACGCAGGCCATCCGCATCCGCTGGCTGCCCCGGGGCGTCGACGCCCTGAGCGCCCGCAACGAGGCCCGCTACGACGCCGCCACGGGCACGCTGCTCTCCACCGCGCACGCCGCCGACACGCCGCTGGGGCGGCGCATCGTCGAGAACATGCTGGAGGTGCATCGCGGCCGGTTCTTCGGCAGCCTGTTCGCGCTGCTGTTCTGCCTCGCGGCGGTATCCCTGCCGGGCTTCGCCGCCACCGGCTTGGTCCTCTACATCCTGCGCCGCCGCGCGAGCGGCCGACGTGCGCAGCCGAGAGCCGCGACGCCGACCCGTGAAACGAGGCCTCGCGAACAGCCCGTCGTGGGCGCCGATCGATAGCACGCCGGCGAAGATCGGGTGTCCAAAGGGCCCAGCCCTTTGGCGGGGTTCAGGGGCGGAGCCCCTGAGGCAGCCGGACTTCGTGCACCTCAGGGCTCTGCCCTGGACCCGCGAAAGGTCCCGAACCTTTCGAAATCCTAACTTTGGCCGACCCGGTTCACATCCGCGCAGTGATCGTCGCCAGTACCGAGAGCGGCGCGCCGGGGGCGTTGTTGAATTGGTTGAACGGCTGCTCGATGTAGCGCCGGTCGGTCAGGTTGCGGGCGTTGATCGAGAACCGGGCATGCTCGTTGAAATCATAGAACACGGCGGCGTCGAGCCGCGCGTAGCCGCCGACCGAGTAGCTGTTGTTCAGATCACCGGTGCGCCGGCCGACATAGGTGATTCCGGCCCCGATGTTCCAGCCGAGCAGGAAGCCCTCCTGGAACTGGTAGGTCGACCAGATGCTGCCGCTGAAAGCGGGCGCGCCCACGAGGCGGTTGCCGACCGGGAAGACCTGATCCTTGGTAATGCGCGCGTCGAGGAAGCTGATCCCGCCGATGACCTTCCAGCCCGGCAGGATCTGGCCGGCGAGATCGGCCTCGACCCCCTCGGAGCGTTGCTGGCCGGTGATCACCGAATAGAGGCTGTTGGTCGGATCATTGGCCGCAACGTTGTTGCGGGTAATACGGAAGGCGGCCGCCGACAGGGTCAGGTCGGGGGTGAGGTCGAGCCGGCTCCCGATCTCGTACTGGTCGCCGGTCTCCGGCGCCGGGTTGGTGACGTTGAGGACGTTGGCGATCTGCGGCTTGAACGAGGTCGAATAGCTCACATAGAACGTCAGCGGGTCGAATGGCCGGTAGATCAGCCCGACCCGCGGTGAGGTGCCCGAGAGCTGCTGATCCGGCGGGATCGTGCGCGAAGCCGGCAGGCGGTTGAAGTAGTACTGCGTTCCGGTGTCGTAGCGGACGCCCAGCAACACCTGGAACCCGAGGCCGAGATCGATCTGATCCTGGACGTAGAGGCCGTTCAGCTCGTTCTTCTGCTTGAGTTCGGATTGGAACTGGAGCCCGACGAGGCTGGCGCCGAAGACCGGATTCTGGAAGCTCACCGACGGGTAGTTCCGGCTCTCGGTCTGGTAGGCGTGCCGGTATCCGTTGGTGTATTCGATCCCGGCCAGCACGGTATGCTTGAAACCCAACAGATCGAACTTGGCCACCATCTCGGTCTGGCTGTCGACGGCCGCGTAGGTCGAGTTGACCGTGGCCTCGCGCCGGCTCACCAAGGTATTACGGTTGGTCAGGCCGGTGGCGCGGGTCGCCAGCAGGGCGAACGCACCCCATTGCACGTTGAGCACCTCGCGCAACGTGATGTTCTCGTTGAGGTCGTGCTCGACCTTCAGAAGCCCGAAATTCGCGTTGCTGTTGTACCGGGAGAACGGCTCTCCGTAGAACCGCGCGATGTTGTCCAGCGGCACGCGGCCGTTCCGGGCGATCAGGCCCTCGTCATACTGCGTGTCCACCCGGGTGAACTCGCCGAGGAACGAGACCCGGGTGTCCGGGCTCGGGTTCCAGGTGAAGGCGGGGGCCACGAAGGTGCGTGAATTATCCCGGCCTCCGAAATTGCGGAAGGTCGGATCGGACTGGCCGGCGAAGCTGACCCGTCCGGCCAGACCGTCCACACCCGCGATGGCGCTCGAGACCGAGCCTTGAACGCGGCGGAAGCCGAAGCTGCCGCCCTGCAGGCTGATGTCGCCGGACGGTTCGAGCGTCGGCTGGCGGGTGACGATGTTGATCAGGCCACCGGGGTCGCCGCGGCCGTACAGGACCGAGGCCGGGCCCTTCAGCACCTCGATCCGCTCCACGTCGGCCAGATCGCGGGTGACCGACGAGAAGGTGTTGGTCGGGCTCAACAGCACGCCATCGATGGCGTAGATCTGGGTCTTGAAGCCGCGGATGATGAAGCTGTCGCTGCGGCCCTGGATCGTGCCCCCGGGCTGGACGCTGCTGACGTTCTGCAGGGCGTCGCCCAGGCGGATGTCCTGCTGGTCGACCAGTACCTCGCGCGGCACCACCTGCACCGATTGCGGCGTGTCGCGCAGGGGCGTGTCGGTCCGGGTCGCGGTCGCCGAGCGCGTGGCGCGGTAGCCGACGACCGGGCCACCGGCCCGCTCCACCGCGGGGCCGGTGCCGGTGACGCTCAGTTCTGAAAGGGTGACTTCATCCTGCGCCGGATTGGGTTGTGCCTGAACGACAGTCGTCGATGCCAGAATCAGAGTGATCGCCAGTTCAGGGCGCGTACTTGTACTGCGTGTACGACAAACGTTTGCGATAACAGCGCGGTCTGATCGGCCCTGTGGCATAGCTTTTAGTCGTTCTCAAGAAGATCGTCGCCACGAGGCGCCTCGATCCTTGAGTACGATTGCCGGAGCGGTTCAATGCTCGATTGTAACGGATGGGCTCAGAGCCGCGGTAACTCGGTGGCTGTGTCCAACACGTCACAGATTACCATTAGAATAATTTAAAATTTGGGTGGTAGTGCAAACTTAGACGTGCGCTGAGATGACGAATGCACGTTCTGACGTTGATTCGGAGCAGCGCCGTGATTGGGATCGCCCGTCGCATCCACGGCCCCGTGCGAATCAGGGGCGGGCTCGCAGCGCCCAGGAGGCGGGCTTTTCCAGACGGTCTCGCTGAATGCGGCCAGCCGGCCCGCGTGAGGGGGGGATCGCAGGCCGGCCAGCCTACCGCGCGCCGTGATTCGACGCGCGATCTCTGTGATTTCGGGGGACGAACGCGGAGGCGTCGCCATCGGGATTCTGCGGCGCGGGTCAGCGTGGTGGGGCGGCTTTCCCGTCGGAGCCCTTGGCCTTCGTGCCGGCGGCAGCCCATTCGGGATCGGATCGGGGGCCGCCCGGCGCGTCGGTCGCGGCCTGCAACTGGCCCGGCTCAACGCCCGTCACCCGCGTCCAGGTCTGCGTGCCGCACAGCACTGTGAGCAGGCAGCCGCGCACCGAGAGCTCGCTCGGCTTCTCGCTCCAGATCGACACGTCGTAGGACTTGCCGTTGTCGCCGTTGTAGATCCTGCCGGCGTAGCGGCCATCCGAATCCGGCTTCAGCCCGAGGATCATCTGGTGGCCGAGCAGCGGGCGGGCCTGCCGGCGCGGATCCGGGTTGGCTTTGTCCAGCGGGCCCTGCGCCTTGTCGTCCTTCGGATTGCGCCAGACGACGTAGCCACACAGATGCCCGTGATCCGATCCGCAGAGCTCGGTCCGCACCCGGGCACGCCCGTCCTCGGTAAGCCAGGTGCCCGTGGGATCGGCCGCAGCTGCCGGACCGCACTCCAACGCGGCGACGCCGATGACGACGACCGTGACGAGGCGGGCGAGGATCTGAGGCATGCGGTATCCTTCTTCGCGCAGGCGCGCGTGGTGCAAGAGCGCGTGGTGTTTGGGGCGGGGCAGCGCGGGAACGCCGACGGATCGGTGCCCGCGTGCACGGGCCGACACGGATCAGCCGTTCGGTGGCGGCTCAGGGGTGGCGGCGCGCGGCAGGCGTCCGTCAAGGCCGGTCTCCAGCAGGGTGTGGAGCTCGGTGACTGCGGGACCCGGGTCGTAATCGGGCAGGATCGCGCGGCCGACCAGGATTCCCTTCATCAGCGGCGCCAGCAGCGCGTAGAGCCGGTCCGGATCGCAATCCGGACTGGTGGCCAGCGCCGAGAAGGTTGCGGTGAACCAGTCCCGGGTCTCCGCCTCGGTCCGCGCCGTCAATGCGGCGATGGCCGGATTGCGGGTCGCTTCGGACCAGACCTCCAGGCGCAGCACCGCGGCCGCACGGGTGATCGACACGAAGTACCGCGCGATGATGTCCAGCAAGGCCCCGCGCCGGTCGCCGCTGCGCTCCATCTCTTCGACAAGCCGGGCACCACGCTCGCGCTCGCGCTCTACCAGCCCGACGACCAGAGCCTCCTTGGATTCGAAATAACGGTAGAAGTTGCCCGGGCTCATCGCAGCCTCGCGGGCGAGATCTTGCATGGTGGCGCGATGGAAGCCATTGCGTACGAAGCAGGCTTCGGCGGCGTCGAGGATGTGCTCGCGCCGGGCGGCCGGGTTGCCGCGCGCCTCGACGCTTGCCGGTATGCTCACGGGGCGAGCTGCGTGACCGGAACGACGCGGCTCTGGTCCTTCGCGGAAGCGGCAGCCGCACAGGCCTGGGCGGTCTGGCTCACATCTGCACAGAGACGCGCCTGCCAGCCTTTCGGGCCGGCACCGGTCCAGCTGATCAGCGCCATCCAGGCCAGGACAAGCACGGCGGCGAAGGTGAGATTCGCGGGGCTGCAGAAAGTCCGGAGCGCTGCGCGGAAGTGCGCCCCACCCGTCCCCGACGAGTCAAAGCTGTCCTGTTCGAGATCGGACCAGTGGCCTTCGAGCGACAGAGCCATGGCTCACTCCTGCTTGCCTCACCTTCGTAATGAACGTTCATTCTCGCGTCAATGAACGGTCGTTCTCATACGTTGGGGAGAGGCGGGCGTTGAGGCGACATGGTTTCCAGACCCTTGCTTCGGCGCCGTCCCGGCACAGCGAGCGCAGGGAAGCAAGCCGGTGCAGCCCCACGGTTGACCGGCGCGCCAGGCCCGGGGCACCGCGCTGCGCTCGCGAGGACGGTGAAGGCCCGCTTGACCGCGGCCGCTGGCCGGGGCGCCGTCGGAAAGCTCTCTCCCGGTGGGGCTGCTGCGTGGACGCTAGCGGGCCCGTGTCGAAGGGCGGCCCGCCACCCGCAGGCCCGTGCGATCGCCCGGCCGATTCAAAGGGCCGTCCCTCCGGGGCCGAGGACGCTGCCTCGGCCTCCGGGATCGCGTCGGCTCAGGCGTGCCCGGCCGGCTTGAGGGCGCCGGTCCGGTCGTGGAAATCCGGGCCGTTCACCGTTCGGGCCACGTGCCCGGCCCGGATCAGGTAGTCGCCGAAATGCTCGCCCGGGTTCCGGCCCTTGGCGAAGTCGGCGAAGAGCGGATCCAGGGTGTCGCGGATGTCTGAGGCCGCCACGTCTTCCTTGTAGAGCTTGCTCAGGCGCGAGCCGTCGAAGGCGGCGCCGAGATAGAGATGGTAGCGCTCGGGGCCGCGGCCGACGAGGCCGATCTCGGCGATGAACGGGCGGGCGCAGCCGTTCGGGCAGCCGGTGGAGCGGATCGTGATCTCCTCCTCGGCGAGCCCGTGGGTGGCCAGGCTCTCCTCCAGCTCGGTCATCAGGTCCGGCAGGTAGCGCTCGCTCTCGGCGAGCGCCAAGCCGCAGGTCGGCAGCGCCACGCAGGCGATGGAATTGCGCCGCAGCGCGCCCGCACCCTTGGCGATGCCGTACTGGTCGACCAGGGCCTCAATCTCGGCGCGCTTGGCCCCGGGCACGTTGGCGATGATCACGTTCTGGTTGGCGGTGAGGCGGAAATCACCCTCGTGCACCTGGGCGATCGTACGCAGGCCGGTGAGGAATTGCGGACCGTCCTCGTAATCCTTGATCCGGCCGGAGGGGACGTAGAGCGTCAGGTGGTGGCGGCCGTCGTCACCCTCGGTCCAGCCGAATCGGTCGCCGTTGTTGGTGAAGGTGAAGGGCTTGGGCTCGCCGAGCGTCTTGCCGATCCGCGTCTCCACCTCGGCGCGGAACGCCGCCAGGCCGTAGCGCTCGATCGTGTACTTGAGCCGGGCGTTCTTGCGGTTCTTGCGGTTGCCCCAGTCGCGCTGGACCGTCATCACGGCCTCGGCGACCTTGATGGCGTCCTCGGGGGCCACGAAGCCCATCACGTCGGCGGTGCGCGGGAAGGTCTCGGGCTCGCCATGGGTCATGCCCATGCCGCCGCCCACCGTGACGTTCCAGCCGGTCACCTGGTTGTTCTTGTCCAGGATGGCGATGAAGCCGAGATCGTGGGCGAAGATGTCGACCTCGTTCGAGGGCGGCACCGCCACGACGATCTTGAACTTCCGCGGCAGGTAGGTGCGGCCATAGACCGGCTCGACCTCCTCCTCCTCGCCGCCGACCACGCGCTCACCGTCGAGCCAGATCTCCCGCCAGGCGCTGGTCTTCGGCAGCAGGCTGTCCGAGATGTCCTTGGCCAGCGTGTGGGCGGCCTTGTGGGCGCCGACCTGGGCGGGGTTGGTCGCCGCCATGACGTTGCGGTTCACGTCGCCGCAGGCCGCGATCGTGTCGAGCAGGGCCCCGTCGATGGCCGCCATCGTGCGCTTGAGGTTCGACTTGATCACGCCGTGATACTGGAAGGTCTGGCGCGTGGTCGCCCGCAGGGCGCTGCCCGCATAGGTGACTGCGATGTCGTCCAGCGCCAGCCATTGTTGCGGGCTGATCACGCCGCCGGCGATGCGCAGGCGGATCATGAAGCTGTAGGCCTTGTCGAGCTTCTTCTTGGTCCGCTCCGGGCGCAGGTCGCGGTCGTCCTGCATGTACATCCCGTGGAACTTCACGAGCTGCCCGTCATCCTCGGAGATCGCCCCGGTGGCGTGCTTCAGCAGGCCGTCGGCCAGGCCGCCGCGGAGATAGCCGCTGGCGATCTTGATGTGCTCGTTCGCGGCGAGCTGGGCGGCGCGGGCCGCCTCGGCATCGGTGATCGGCCGATCCTTGGGCGGGGTCTCGTAGACGCGCGGCGCCGGGGTTGGAGCCAGGGCCTGGGCGTCGTCGCGGGGGCTGTGGTCGTCCATGGGATCACTTCCAAAGTCTTGACTGCGTCCCCGCTCCCTGAACGGGCGGGATCGTCACAAATCCCAGATTCAAAAGGTCCGGGACCTTTTGCGGGTGCAGGGCGGAGCCCTGCCGTCGGGCTTCGCCCGATCCATCAGGGCTCCGCCCCGATACCCCGCCAAAGGGCGGCACGCCCTTTGGAAACCCGGATTGGCCCGTGTTCAGCCATTGCGCTCTAGTAGACGTCCTGCTGGTAGCGGTGGCTGCGCTCCAGGGCCGCAACCTGCGCCTCGGCATCGGCCGGACTCAGGGATTTGGCGATCTCGTAGGCCCGTACCACCGCGGCGCGCACGTCCTTGGCCATGTTCTTGGCATCGCCGCAGACGTAGAAATGGGCGCCGCCCTCCAGCCAGGAGACCAGCTCCTGCGCGTTGTGGGTGATGCGGTTCTGCACGTAGATCTTCTCCGGCTGGTCGCGGGAGAAGGCGACGTCGATCTTCGTCAGCGATCCGTCCTCCAGGGCCTCCTGCCATTCGAGCTGGTAGAGGAAGTCGTGCAGGAAGTGCCGGTCGCCGAAGAACAGCCAGGAGCGGCCGGGGGCCTCGATGGCGCGGCGCTCCTGCACGAAGGCGCGGAACGGCGCGACGCCGGTGCCGGGGCCGACCATGATGATGTCGGTGGCCGGATCCTGCGGCAGGCGGAAGTGCCGGTTCGGCTTCACCCGCACCCGCAGCTTGGCGCCGTCCCGGATCCGGTCGGCGACATGCACGGAGGCGACGCCCGAGCGGGCGCGGCCATGGGTCTCGTAGCGCACCGCCACGATGGCGAGGTGAACCTCGTCGCCCACTTCCTTGCGCGAGGACGCGATCGAGTAGGCCCGGGGCGGCAGCGGCCGGGTGATGGTGTTGAGGTGCTCGGCGGTCAGCGTGGCCGGGAAGGTCGCGAGCAGGTCGATCAGGTGCCGGCCCTCGATCCAAGCCCGGGCCTCGCCGCTGTCGATCAGCGTCTGCGCCTCCGCGTGGCCGGTCGCCTTGACGAAGCGCTCGATGGTGGCGGCCGACAGGGTGGTGATGTCCCGCTCGGCGAGCAGCGCCTGGCGCAGGGTCTCGTCGCCCGACAGCCCCGCGGCGTTCAGGATCTCGTCCACGAGCTGCGGGTCGTTCTCGGGGAAGATCTCCAGCGAATCGCCGGGCTCGTAGGCGGGCGCCCCGTCCTCGAAGGCGAGCGCCAGGTGGATCGTCTCCTTGTCGGAGCGCGACGAGTTGAGGTTCACGTGCTCGACGACCTCGACCACCAGCGGCTCGCGGCTCGGCTCGGCCTCGTCGTCCTCGCCGGCGGCGGCGCGGGCGAAATCCACCGCCACGACGTTGTCGGGCGTCTCTGCCGGGGCGAGTGCCTTGAGGGTGTTCTTGATCCAGTCGGCGGCCGGCTTCTCGAAATCGAGGTCGAGGTCGGCGCGCTCGGCGGCGCGCTTGCCGCCCAGGGCCTCGAAGCGCGCGTCGAGCGCCTTCCCGATGGCGCAGAACTCGACATAGGAGGTGTCGCCCAGCGCCAGCACGGCGAAGTCCACGCCGTCGATGCGGGGTGCGCCCTCCCCCATCAGCTCGCCATAGGCCCGCACGGCCCGGGCCGGCGGCTCGCCCTCGCCCCAGGTCGCCGCGATGGCGATGAGCTTGCCGGCCTTGGGCAGGCTCGCGATGTCGAGATCGGAGAAATCCACGACCTTGGGCTTGAAGCCCTGCTTGCGCGCCAGCTTGGCGACGTTGCCGGCCAGCGCCTCGGAATTCCCGGATTCACTGGCGTAGACGATCGTCAGCGGCTCGGCCGCCTTGGGCGGGGCAGCCGGGGCCGCGGCCGGCTGGCCGCCGGCGGCGTCGAGGCCCGCCAGGAAGCCCGCGAGCCAGGCGCGCTGCACGGGCGTCGCGGCGCCGAGCACGGCATCGAGGCTGGCGCGCTCGCCGTCGCCGAACGGGGCGGTGCGCGGAAGGAGATTCTGGCGTGCCATCAGGGGACCATGTCGTGGCCTACGGGGCCGGTGTCAATCGAAAACGTTCTTTTTGCAGAACGCGCCTGAACTAGGATATTGCTTTCGCTGCGCCGCAGAAAAATAGAAAATCATTCTCCTACGACGGCGAGCACCGGGGCGGTCCCGGGTAGGTGGCGCCCGGTTTTCGGCGGTGCCGGCAGCGGCAGGGCGGTGGTGGACTTCACCTTCTCCATGGCGAATCGCGACGTGACGTTCTTCAACGGCAGCACCGCGATAAGCTGCTTATAGAAACTGTCATAGGCCTGCATGTCGGCCACGACGACGCGCAGCATGTAATCCACATCCCCCGCCATCCGGTAGAATTCCAGTACCTCCGGCATGGCTGAAATGGTCGCGGCGAAGCGCTGCAGCCATTCCTGGGAGTGGTCGGCGGTCTCGATGGAAACGAACACGGTGAGCCCGAGGCCGAGTTTGACCGGGTCCAGCACCGCCACCCGCCGATCGATCACCCCGTCCGCCTCCAGCTTCTGGATGCGCTTCCAGCACGGGGTCTGAGACAGGCCGACGCGCTCGCCGATCGCCGCGATGGACAGGGTTGCATCCGCCTGCAGCAGGGCCAGAATCTTCAGATCGATGGCGTCCAAAGTCGTCTCCGTGGGATCCTTCCACGCTGGGCCGCGCGCGGAGAGTTTAGGCGTTTCACAAGGCCGCCGAGAAGAATCTTTTGTCGTGCGGGGTCTCGGGTGCCGAGGAACAGAGTGCGCCACCGCACGCCAGGCCGCCCGGATATGCCCGACAAGCAACCCGCGCCGCCTTGACTTCGTTCGTTATAGCGAACATCTCGACCCTTCGACAACAGGGTGCGGCACCGTCTGCATCTTTCCCATGATCCAACCTCAGGACATGTCGCGATGACCCGTCCGGACCGAACGATGGCCGACTCCCTCGCGGACCGGTTGTCCGGGCTCGACCTGCCAGGCCGCCTCCACCTGATCGCCGCCGAGATCCCGGGTCGCCTC
Organism: Methylobacterium sp. J-001; assembly: GCF_022829565.1. Lineage (NCBI taxonomy): Bacteria > Pseudomonadati > Pseudomonadota > Alphaproteobacteria > Hyphomicrobiales > Methylobacteriaceae > Methylobacterium > Methylobacterium sp. J-001. Next base: position 77,443 of record NZ_JAKSYN010000162.1, on the reverse strand, counting down.
GTGTTCACCACGAGCCTCGGCGTCGAGGACCAGGCGCTGACCCACGGGCTGGCGATGGCCGGGCTGGCGAAGGGCCGCGTCGAGATCGTCACCCTCGATACCGGCCGGCTGTTCCCGGAGGCCTACGACACCTGGGCCGAGACCGAATCGGCCTACGGGATCCGGATCGGCGCCTACGCGCCGGAGCGGACCGCCGAGGAGGCGTTCGTCCGCGAGGAGGGCATCAACGGTTTCCGCCGCTCGGTGGCGGCCCGACAGGCCTGCTGCGGCTTCCGCAAGGTCGAGCCGCTCGGCCGCGCCCTCGACGGCGCGAGCGGCTGGCTCACCGGCCTGCGCGCCGGTCAGTCGGCCAACCGCGCCGAGACGCCGCTCGCCGAGTTCGATCCCGCCCGCGGCCTGATCAAGCTCAACCCCCTGGCCGACTGGACCCGGGCGCAGGTCGACAGCTTCGTCCGGGAGAATTTCATCCCCTACAACGTGCTGCACGATCGCGGCTTTCCGTCGATCGGCTGCGCCCCCTGCACCCGCGCCGTGAAGCTCGGTGAGCCGGAGCGAGCCGGACGCTGGTGGTGGGAGCAGGAAGAGAAGAAGGAGTGCGGCCTGCATGTCGGGCAGCCCTCCGCGTCGATCCAGCCGGGCCAGGAGCCCGCCATCTTCGAGAGCAACCCAGACGTGAAGACCCGCCAGCCGGAGTTCGCCCGATGAGCGCCGCCCTCGCCGCCGTGCCGCCGGGCGCGCCCGCCTCCGCCGACCGCCTCAGCCACCTGAAGCGGCTCGAGGCCGAGAGCATCCACATCTTCCGGGAGACGGTCGCCGAGGCCGAGAACCCGGTGATGCTCTACTCGATCGGCAAGGATTCCTCGGTACTGCTGCACCTGGCCCTGAAGGCCTTCGCGCCCGGCACCCTGCCGTTCCCGCTGCTCCACGTCGACACCACGTGGAAGTTCCGGGAGATGATCGCCTTCCGCGACGCCCGGGTAAAGGAGCTCGGTCTCGACCTCCTGGTCCACACCAACCCGGACGGGCTCGCCCGCGGCGTCGGGCCGGTGAGCCACGGCTCCGAGGTCCATACCGACGTGATGAAGACCCAGGCGCTCCGGCAGGCGCTCGACAAGTACAAGTTCGATGCGGCCTTCGGCGGCGCCCGCCGGGACGAGGAGGCGAGCCGCGCCAAGGAGCGGATCATCAGCTTGCGCACGGCGCAGCACCGCTGGGATCCCAAGCGCCAGCGCGCGGAGCCCTGGCACCTCTACAACCTCAAGAAGAAGCGCGGCGAATCCCTGCGGGTGTTCCCGCTCTCGAACTGGACCGAGCTCGATATCTGGCTCTACATCGAGCAGGAAAACATTCCGATCGTGCCGCTCTACTTCGCCGCCGAACGCCCGGTGGTGGAGCGCGACGGCCAGCTGATCATGGTCGACGACGACCGCCTGCCGCTCGAGCCCGGGGAGGTTCCGCAGCAGCGCCTCGTGCGCTTCCGGACGCTCGGCTGCTACCCGCTCACCGGGGCGGTGGAGAGCGACGCGGCCACCCTCCCGGAGATCGTCGGCGAGACGCTGGCGGCCCGCACCTCGGAGCGCCAGGGCCGGGTGATCGACAAGGACGGCGCGGGCGCCATGGAGCGCAAGAAGCAGGAAGGCTATTTCTGATGACGGTGCACCAGGCTCCCACCGCGTTCAGCGACCGTGCCGCCACCTATCAGGCGTTCCTGGCCGCGCACCAGAACAAGGCCGTGCTGCGCTTCATCGCCTGCGGCTCCGTGGATGACGGCAAGTCGACCCTGATCGGCCGGCTGCTGCACGACACCAAGCAGATCTTCGACGATCAGATCTCGGCGCTCCAGCGCGATTCCCGCCGCCACGGCACGCAGGGGCAGGAGATGGACCTGGCACTGCTGGTCGACGGTCTCCAGGCCGAGCGCGAGCAGGGCATCACCATCGACGTCGCCTACCGGTTCTTTTCCACCGACAAGCGCTCGTTCATCGTCGCCGACACCCCCGGCCACGAGCAGTACACCCGCAACATGGCCACGGGCGCCTCGACGGCCGACGTGGCGGTGATCCTGGTGGACGCCCGCCAGGGCCTGATCCGCCAGACCCGGCGCCACGCCCTGCTGGTCTCGATGCTGGGTATCCGCCGGGTGGTGCTGGCGGTGAACAAGATGGATCTGGTCGGCTGGTCGCAGGACAAGTTCGACGCGATCGTGTCCGGCTTCGGCGACTTCGCCCGCGAGCTGAACTTCGCCGAGGTGAAGGCCATTCCGCTCTCGGCCAAGAACGGCGACAACGTCGTGGAGCCGGGCATCGCCGCCCCCTGGTATAGGGGCGGCACCCTGCTCGATTACCTGGAGACAGTGCCGGTGCATGCGGAGGCGCTCAACGCTCCCTTCCGCATGGCGATCCAGTGGGTCAACCGGCCGAATTCCGAGTTCCGCGGCTATAGCGGGCGGATCGCCAGCGGCCGGGTCCGGCCGGGCGACGCGATCACCATCCAACCCTCCGGCCGGACCTCGACGGTGGCGCGGATCTACACGGCCGACGGCGACCTCGCGGAGGCCGGCGAGGACGAATCGGTGACTCTGGTCCTCGCCGACCAGATCGACGCCTCCCGCGGGCAGGTGATCGCGGCTTCCGATGCCCCGCTGCGCATTGCCGAGCAGTTCGAGGCCCGCCTGTTCTGGGCGGCCGAGACCGAGCTGGCGCCGGGGGCGAGCCTGCTGGCCAAGATCGGCACCGCCACGGTCAACGCTACGGTCGAGCGGATCGTCTCGCGGATCGATCCCGAGACCGGCAATCCGGGCCCGGCCGAGCGCCTCGCGGCCAACGACATCGCGGACGTGTCCCTGCGCCTCGATCGCCCCGTTGCGGTGGATGCCTACGCGGCCAACCGCGAGACCGGCAGCCTGATCCTGATCGACCGGGAGACCACCGACACGGCCGCCCTCGGGCTGGTCCTGGCGCCGAAGGGCGAAGCCGCCCCGGCAGCCCCCGCCGCGCCGTCCGCGAGCGAGAAGTCTGCCGGCCTGCTCGGTCGCCTCGGTCGCCTGTTCGGCCGCTGACGCTGATAAAGTCCCGGATCCACAAGGTCCGGGACCGTGTGCGGGTCCAGGGCGGAGCCCTGGTTCATCGGGGCTCTGCCCCGATACCCCGCCAAAGGGCTGAGCCCTTTGGGATCCTCTTAGGCCGCTTCCGAGACCGCGCCGAGGCCCCAGGCTTGGGCCAGCCGGGTATAAGAGTCGTGCCGGGCCGCCTGGTCGGGGATCGCCGTGACGATCATCAACTCGTCGGCCTGCGTCCGCGCGACGAGATCTGTCAGCGTCGCCCGCAGGGTCTCCGGCCCGCCCACATGCAGCTTGTCGCGGCCGCGCTCGATCTGGGCGCGCTCCGCATCGGAATACGGATAGGCCAAGGCTTCGTCCAAGCTCGGCAGCGGACGGTACTCGCCACGCTCCCGACGCAGGGTGGACAGCCGCGCGCTCGCGGCCAGTCGCTCGGCCTCCGCGTCGGTGGCGCCGCAGATCGCCGCCACGGCTAGGATCGCGTGGGGCCGCTCGCCAAGGCGGGTCGGCCGGAACAGGCGGCGATAGGCCAGCATCGGCGCCTCGGCCGGCATCCCGGAGAAGTGCTGCGCGAAGCCGAAGCCGCAGCCGATCTCCCCGGCGAGCTGGGCGCTGTAATCGGACGAGCCGAGCAGAAAGATCGGCGGCAGCGGCACCCCGGCGGGGCTCGCCTGGATCTTGCCGAACGGATGCCCCTCCGGGAAGCCGCCGTCCCAGAACAGCAATTCCTGCAGGCGGTCCAAGAAGTCGTCGTTGCCGCCCTCACCCGGCGCCTCCCGGCGGCGCAGGGCCCGGGCGGTGAGCCCATCGGTGCCGGGCGCGCGCCCGAGGCCGAGATCGATCCGGCCCGGGAACAGGGCCTCCAGCACCCGGAAGCGCTCGGCCACCATCAGCGGTGCGTGGTTCGGCAGCATGATGCCCCCCGAGCCGACCCGGATAGCCCGGGTCGCGGCCGCGATCTGGCCGATCATGATCTCGGGGGCCGGGCTCGCCACGTTGGGCAGCGCATGGTGCTCGGCCAGCCAATAGCGCCGGTAGCCGAGGCCATCGACGTGACGCGCCAGCGCCAGCGTGTCGTGCAACGCCTGCGCCGGGGTCGAATCGGCGCTGACGAAGGAGAGGTCGAGGACGGAGAGCGGTGTCATCGACAGGAGATGGGGAGGCCGATGGGCCGGTGCGAGGGCGGCTCGTCTTGGCTGCGGCTCCTACGTCTGGTTATCGTAGAAAGCTTCGAAATCACGGCCGCCGTAGAAGATGTTCAGGATACGCACTGATCCGCGCTCCACGCGGTAGGCGATGATGGCCGACCGCTCGAAGGGCACCGTCCGTAAGCCTTCCGAGAGGTCATCGCGAGGCCTGCCGGCGTGAGGCGCATCACCGATGCGATCACACCGGTCCTTGATCCGCTGCGTGAACCGTCGCGCCGTTGGGGCGTCCTGACTGAGGTGCAAAACCGTCCGAAAGATATTGGCCAAGTCTGCCCGCGCTTGAGCGCGAAACACGACGGGCAGTCTACGCACGGCGAGGATCCCGCTGGGCTTCGGCGAACAGCTCGTCGAGATGCTCCTGAACCTCTTCGCTGCTCAGATCTGGACGAGGGTCGTCGAGGGAGCGGCGGATGCGGGCACGGATGACATCAAGGCGTTCGGCGTTCTCGCGGCGCTGGCGCTGCAGGGCGTGCACAGCCTCGTCGAGCATCGCCTCCACTGAGGCGTACTCACCGGACTCGACGCTCTGGCGTACGGTGCGGAGCGTGTCCGGTGCCAGCGTGACGCTGATCGTCTCGGCGGGTGGCATGAATCGCCCTCGTCAATCGCCCTCTTCGAATCGGCACGATCTTAGCATGGAAACCGAGCCGCCGCGCAGCCTTGTCCGCACCGCACCGTCGGCCTAGGGTCCCGGCCGAATCGCGGACGCCCGAGACCGCCGCGCCCCTCACGGAGATCGAAACGCCATGGCTCTCCTCGCCGACGTCCTCTCGCGGGTGAAGCCGTCCGCAACCATCGTCATGACCCAGAAGGCCCGGGACCTGAAGGCCTCGGGCGTCGACGTCATCAGCCTGTCGGTGGGCGAGCCGGATTTCGACACGCCGGACCACATCAAGCAGGCCGCGATCGAGGCGATCCACCGCAACGAGACGCGCTACCCGCCGGTCTCCGGCATCGCGCCCCTGCGCGAGGCGATCGTGCGCAAGTTCAAGCGCGAGAACGGGCTCGACTACAAGGTCGCGCAGACCATCGTAGGCACCGGCGGCAAGCAGGTGCTCTACAACGCGTTCCTCGCCACCCTGAACCCCGGCGACGAGGTGGTGATCCCCCGCCCCTACTGGGTGTCCTACCCCGAGATGGTCGGGCTGTGCGGCGGCACGCCGGTCTTCGCCGACACCGACATGGCGCACGGCTTCAAGCTCCAGGCCGAGGAACTCGACCGGGTGCTGACGCCCAAGACCAAGTGGATCGTGCTCAACTCGCCGTCGAACCCGTCCGGGGCCGCCTACACGCGCGACGAGATGAAGGCGCTCACCGATGTGCTGCTGCGCTATCCCGACGTGCACATCCTCACCGACGACATCTACGAGCACCTGACCTACGGCGATTTCGCCTTCGTCACCCCGGCCCAGGTCGAGCCGCAGCTGATCGAGCGGACGCTGACCATGAACGGTGTCTCCAAGGGCTACGCCATGACCGGCTGGCGGATCGGCTACGCGGCCGGGCCGGAAAAGCTGATCAAGGCGATGGACTTCGTCCAGGGCCAGCAGACCTCCGGGGCGAGCACCATCGCGCAATGGGCCGCGGTGGCCGCCCTCGACGGCCCGCAGGACCACCTTGCGAAGTTTCGGGCGGCGTTCCTGGGCCGGCGCGACCTCGTCGTGTCGATGCTCAACCAGACCAACGGCTTGACCTGCCCGACGCCGGAAGGCGCCTTCTACGTCTACCCGTCCTGCGCGGCGCTGATCGGCAAGACAACCGAGGCCGGCAAGACCATCGAGACGGACGAGGATTTCGTCACCGAGCTGCTTCAGGCCGAGGGCGTCGCTGCGGTACACGGCTCGGCTTTCGGGCTCGGCCCGAACCTGCGCATCTCCTACGCCACCTCGAACGCGGTGCTGGAGGAAGCCTGCCGGCGGATCCAGCGGTTCTGCGGCTCGCTGCGGTAGGGCTCAGAGCGCCGGCCGCGCCGGGCTCAAGCCACCGGATCGCTCCCCGGGGTTGAGGAGCGATCCGCCGGCCTGTGAGGTTCGGGCGGGACGTTGGTGCTACGCAGCCGCATCAGAGACCGGCGTCGCGGGCCGGGATCGCCACGGGCTCGGATTCGGGATCGATATCGCGGAAGGGCGATGCCTGTGCGCATCGATCAGCGCCTGGCCCGTCACCGGTCCGGTCAGCCGACGGAACTCCGCGGCCGAGATGATCACCACAGCGTCCTGGCCGGGCACGATCACGCACTGCGGACCCTCGGTGCAGGCGCGTTGGGCCACCTCGCCGAAACGGGCCTTCGCGTCTTGAAAGCACCAAGTTTCGGACTGGCTGAAGGGTTGGACTGCGCCGGTGGTCATGCTGAACAAGCGACCCATCGATTTCTCAATCGCGCCAATCGAATGCTGCCGCGATGAAGCGTAACGCTTCGACTTCCTCGCTGGCGCCCTTCAGAAGCGAAGCCTGCCGGGCCGCTTCCGCGTTGAAGCCCGGCCTCGATGGATCGGGCACCCAAACGCGCGGGACCTTCAGGCCGTCGCGTCGCCGCGCGCTGCGGCAACGCCGTGACCTCGACAGAGCATCGTTGGGCTTGGGCTGGTTCATGACGGTGATCCGTTCCGCGAAACACTATGATCCCGCTGGCGCGCTGGCTACCATGGTCCCGGCAGCGCATGTTCGGAGCCTCCCATGCCCACCATCGCGGTGATTGCCCCCGGGGCCATGGGCAGCGCCATCGGGGCGCGGCTGGTCGAGCACGGTGCTCGCGTGCTGACCGCACTCGACGGGCGCGGAGAGGCGAGCCGGGCACGGGCCGCGGCGGCCGGCATGGTCGATGCCACCATGGCCGAGCTCGTGGCCGCCGACATCCTGCTGTCGATCGTGCCGCCCGCCGACGCGGAGGCCCTGGCCCGCCGCCTCGCCCCCGCTCTGGCGGCGGCCCCGCGCAAGCCGGTCTATGTCGACGCCAACGCCGTCAGCCCGGACACCATCGCGCGGATCGCCGCGGTCGTCTCGGAAACGGGGGCCCCCTTCCTCGACGGGGCGATCCTGGGCCTGCCGCCCAAGCCCGGCAGCCAGGGGCCGCGGGTCTACATCTCGGGGGCCGACACCGCCCCGGCGCTGGTCCTGCGCGATCTGGGCCTCGACCTGCGCGTTTGCCCCGGGGGCGTCGGCGCGGCATCCAGCCTCAAGATGAGCTATGCCGGCCTCAACAAGGGGATCACGGCGCTCGCCGCGATCATGATCCTGGCCGCGGAGCGCACCGGCGCCGGCCCGGCGCTGCTCGACGAGCTCACGGAGAACGAGCCGGCGCTGCTCGCCCGGTTCGCCAAGGCTCTGCCCGACATGGCGCCGAAGGCTTATCGCTGGGCGCCCGAGATGGGCGAGATCGCCGATTTCCTCGGGCCGGACGCGGCGGGGCGGCAGGTCTTTTCCGGTTATGCCGATCTCTACACGCGCCTCGCTGCCGAGGTGGGAGGGGTCGAGATCGCCGCGCTGATACGCTTCGCCGCGGCCGCCGCGGAGCGCTGATCGCCGCGGGGGCGCCGAAACCGCCCGCGCTCTGTTGCCGGCTCGGCTGCCACCCTCTACACGGACGGTCCCCGCAGCCGATGCGCCTGAAGGTTTCGCGAGCCCGCTCGGGCCTGCATGGTAGCGGGGTCGGCAGTGACGGGGTGGTCCGGACCAGTTCTCTGGGCCGATCCTGTGAGGCTCAGTGGGCCGAGTCGCTGCAGGAGTGTCGGGAGCGCGGGGAACAGGAACCGCGGGCTCGGCGCAAGGCCCACTTAGAATTCCGGCTTTTCGCGTTCGAGAACGCGCGTTCCCCCGGCGCTTTGCCCCGATCCGGGACAGCCGCAGAGGGAATGTTTGCAGCTTCGTTCACGCTCCGGCGCGATGATGTGACGAGGCCGGGGATCCGGTCCGGCGTAACCGCGTTCTTTCGGGCCTGACGACCATGCGAGCCCTGCTCACCGGCGGCATCAAGGCGATCCTCGGGATTGCCGCCCTCTCCACCGCCGCTCATTGGACCTTGCGCGTTCAGCGCGAATCCACCCCCGCGAGTCCGATCGCGGCCTTCGCCAGCCTTCCCGATCCGGCGGCCACCGGCTCGATCGAGCCGCGCCGGCCCGTGAGCGCCCCCACCGTCGTGCCGACCCCTGTTGCTATGCCCGCGCCGAATGCGGGCCTCGACCAGGGCCATCTGGCGGCGCTGATCGCGGGTGCGACCCCGGCCAAGGCGAAGGTCGCCAAGGCGGCGACCAAGACCGCGGCCGCCGAGAAGGTCACGGCCAAGCGCTGAGCCGGATTGCGGGCCGGCGAACCGTGCCGGCTGCATACTTCCCCTGCGCCGTGGCGGGTGCCGCCGCGGCGGTCGGCATGGCAGGAATACAGGCCTCCACCGAGATTTGGCAGGCATGAGCACGCAGGTCGCGACAACCGTCGCCAACGACAGGGCCCCCGCCCGCGCGGCCCCGTCACCCGACCTCGCGCGCCGTCGCCGGATCGTCGGCATCGCCCTGATGTGCGGCGCCGTCGCCTTCTTCGCGAGCCTCGACGCCAGCGCCAAGACCCTGGCCCGGGCCGGGGTCGACCCGCTGGTCACCACCTTCATGCGCTACGCCGCCAGCGTCGCGATGATCTCGCTGTTCATCAACCCGGTGCGCACCCCGGGGGTCGTGAAGAGCCGGCGGCTGACGTTGCAGATCGTCCGCTCGCTGCTGCTGTTCGCCTCCACGGCCCTGAACTTCCTGGCGTTGCGCTACCTGCAGCTCGCCGAGACGATCTCGATCCAGTTCGCCGCGCCGCTCACCGTCGCGCTTCTCGCCGGGCCGCTGCTCGGTGAATGGTCGTCCCGGGGCCGGATGGTGGCGATCGGCGTCGGCTTCATCGGCGTTCTGGTGATCGTACGCCCGGGGTTCGGCGGGATGCACCCGGCCGCCTTGCTCTGCGTCGCCAACGTCGTGGTCTACGCCTTCTACGCGATCATCACGCGCAAGCTTGCAGCCTACGATTCCACCGCCACGACCATGTTCTACACCGGGCTCGCGGGCCTGGCGCTGATGGCCCCGCTCCTGCCCTGGATCTGGACCAGCCCGACCAACCTCACCCATTGGGCGCTGCTGATCGCGGTCGCGCTGTTCGGGACGATCGGGCACTGGCTGCTGGTGCTGGCCCATGCCCGGGCGCCGGCCAACATCCTGGCGCCGTTCATCTATACCCAGCTGCTGTGGTCGGTGACCCTGGGCTTCCTGCTGTTCGGCGATGTGCCGAGCCGCTGGACGGTCGCCGGCGCCATGATCGTGGTCGGCTCCGGCCTCTATCTCCTGGCGCAGGAGACGATCCGCCGGGACAGGCCGGCCGCCTGAGGCGACCGGCCCGATCTCAGGGCTGTATCAGCGGCCCATGCGCTCCTGGCGATCCATCCTATCCTCGCGGCGGTTCTCGCGGGCGCGGCGGGCCGGATCCGGATCGGTGCCGAGCACGCCGCCGACCGTGCCGGTGGCGGCACCCACCGCGCCGCCCACGACGCCACCCACCGGGCCGGCCGCGGCCGAGCCGTCCTCGACGCCGCGCTGGGCGCCCCGGGCCGTGCCCTGGGCTTCGGCGCCGGTGGCGAAGGCCAGCGGGGCGAGGGCGAGGGCGGCGATCATCAGTTTTTTCATGGTCAACTCCTGGTCGTCGTTCAGACTGGGCTCCGCGCCGTTGCGGGGCGCGGAGGTCGTACCGATCAACGGTTCAGGCCCCGAAAGGTCTCATCCGGCATCGCAGGGCCGCCCGCTGGCATCGGGAAGTTGCCGCTGCTAGAGAACGGGTCATGTTCGCTTCGCATGCTCTTCGCGGCCTGGGCCGCAGGCTTCGAATTATTGGCCCGGCCTCCGCGTAAATGAGCGCCCGCTTCGGCGAGGCCGCGCGGAAGTCCGGGATCCTGCTGCCGCCCGCCCTGCCCCTGCCGGCCCATTGCCGCCGGCCCGACCGCCGATGCGAGATCCGATGACCACCCCCGAGACCGCTTCTGCCCGCGACTATTCCAAGACCCTGTTCCTGCCGCGCACCGAGTTCCCGATGCGCGCCGGCTTGCCGACCCGGGAGCCGCTGCTGCTGGAGCGCTGGGCCGCGATCGACCTCTACGGGAAGATCCGCGCCGCCGCTTCGGGCCGGCCGCGCTTCGTGCTGCATGACGGCCCGCCCTACGCCAACGGCAACATCCATATCGGCACGGCGCTCAACAAGATCCTGAAGGACGTGGTGGTGCGCTCGCAGGGTGCGCTCGGCCTCGACGCCAACTACGTCCCCGGTTGGGACTGCCACGGCCTGCCGATCGAGTGGAAGATCGAGGAGCAGTACCGCGCCAAGGGCCGCAACAAGGACGACGTGCCGGTGATCGAGTTCCGGCAGGAATGCCGGACCTTCGCGGCCCACTGGCTCGACGTGCAGCGGGAGGAGTTCAAGCGGCTCGGCGTCACCGGCGACTGGGACCATCCCTACGCGACCATGGCTTATCCGGCCGAGGCGGTGATCGCCGACGAGCTGATGAAGTTCTCGATGAGCGGCCAGCTCTATCGCGGCTCCAAGCCGGTGATGTGGTCGGTGGTCGAGAAGACCGCGCTGGCCGAGGCCGAGGTCGAGTACGAGGAGCATGTCAGCGACACGGTTTTTGTCGCGTTCCCGATCCGCGAGGGTGCCAATGCGGCGCTGGCCGACGCCCGGGTGGTGATCTGGACCACCACCCCCTGGACCATGCCGGGCAACCGCGCCGTCGCGTATTCCAAAAAGATCGCCTACGGGCTCTACCGGGTGACGCAGGCCCCGGCCGAGAACTGGGCGACGCCCGGGCAGACCTATGTGCTCGCCGACAGCCTGGCCGCCACCGTGTTCAAGGCCGCCCGGGTCGAGGCGTTCGAGCGCGTCGGCGACGTGCGCCCCGAGACGCTCGCCGGCCTCACCCTGGCGCACCCGCTCAACGGCCGCGGCTACGACTTCGCGGTGCCGATGCTCGACGGCGACCACGTCACCGACGAATCCGGCACCGGCTTCGTCCACACGGCGCCGAGCCACGGCCGCGAGGATTTCGATCTCTGGATGTCCAGCGGCCGGCTGCTCCAAGAGCGCGGCATCGACCCCGCGATTCCCTACACGGTGGATGCGGACGGCGCCCTGACCAAGGCCGCGCCGGGCTTCGAGGGCACCCGGGTGCTCACCGACAAGGGCGAGAAGGGCGACGCCAACAAGGCGGTCATCGCCGCGCTGACCGAGGCCGGGGCGCTGGTCGCCCGCGGGGTGCTGCGCCACCAGTACCCGCATTCCTGGCGCTCCAAGAAGCCGGTGATTTTTCGGAATACCCCGCAATGGTTCATCGCCATGGACCGGCCGGTGGATAGCCTGGGCAACCGGTCCCTGCGGGAGGTCGCGCTCCAGAGCATCGACGAAACCCAGTGGGTCCCGCCGCAGGGCAAGAACCGCATCAACGGCATGGTCGGCAACCGGCCGGACTGGGTGGTCTCGCGCCAGCGCGCCTGGGGCGTGCCGATCACCGTGTTCGTCCACCGGGAGAGCGGTGAGATCCTCAAGGACGAAGCCGTCAACGCCCGGATCCGCGACGCCTTCAAGGCAGAGGGCGCCGATGCCTGGTTCCGGGACGACGCCGCCCAGCGCTTCCTGGCGCCGGACCATGACCCCGCCGCCTACGAGAAAGTGACCGACGTCCTCGACGTCTGGTTCGATTCCGGCTCGACCCACGCCTTCGTGCTGGACGATCCGGAGGCGTTCCCGGCGCTGGCCGGGGCGCGGCGCGTTCGCGACGGCGGCCAGGACCGGGTGATGTACCTCGAGGGCTCCGACCAGCACCGGGGCTGGTTCCAGTCCTCGCTGCTTGAATCCTCCGGCACCCGCGGCCGGGCGCCCTACGACATCGTCCTGACCCACGGCTTCGTGCTCGACGGCAAGGGCCTGAAGATGTCGAAGTCGAAGGGCAACGTCGTCGCGCCGCAGAGCATCATCAAGGATTCGGGCGCAGACATCCTGCGCCTGTGGGTCGCCGCCTCGGACTACACCGACGACCTGCGGATCGGCCCGGAGATCATCAAGACGTTTGCGGAAACCTACCGCAAGCTGCGCAACTCCCTGCGCTGGATGCTCGGCTCCCTGGCGCATCGCGTGCCGGGCGACGACGTCGAGTCCGAAAAAATGCCGGAGCTGGAGCGGTTGATCCTGCACCGGCTGGCCGAGCTCGACGGCGAGATCCGCGAGGCCTACGCGACCTACGACACCAAGCGGGTCGTGGCCCTGCTCAACGGCTTCATGACCGGCGACCTGTCGTCGTTCTACTTCGACGTGCGCAAGGACGCGCTCTACTGCGATCCGATCTCGTCGGTGACCCGCCGGGCGGCCCTGCAGGTGATCGACGAGACCTTCCGCCGGGTGGTGGTCTGGCTGGCGCCGGTGCTCGCCTTCACGGCGGAGGAGGCCTGGCTCGACCGCTACCCGTCCGCGGAGGGCTCGGTGCATCTCCAGACCCTGCCGGAGACGCCCGCGGCGTGGCTGGACCCCACCCTCGCGGAGCGCTGGCAAAAGATCCGGAAGGTGCGCCGGGCCGTGACCGGCGCCCTGGAGATCGAGCGCGCGGCCAAGCGCATCGGCGCGAGCCTGGAGGCGGCCCCGACCGTCTACGTCGCGGATCCGGAGCTGCTCGCCGCCCTGGAGGGCTGCGACTTCGCCGATACCTGCATCACCTCCGCGATCACGGTGGTGGCCGGCGAGGGGCCGGCAGACGCGTTCCGGATCGACGAGGTGCGCGGCGTCGCCGTGGTGCCGACACCGGCCGAGGGCCGCAAATGCGCCCGCTCCTGGCGCGTCAGCCCAGCGGTCGGCAGCGACCCGGAGTTCCCGGACGTGACCCCCCGCGACGCCCAGGCCCTGCGCGAGTGGGACGCCGCGCACCCCGAGGCCAGCGCGGCGTGATCGTACCCGCGACATCACCCTCCCCCCTCTGCGGGGGAGGGTGGCCCCCGAAGGGCGTCGGGAGAGGGGAGCGCCGTTTCCGGACGAGGCGAGGCCGGCATGACGGGCACGGCCTCACTCTGCACCGCCGCTCCCCTCTCCCCCCCTGCTGCGCAGGATACCCTGCCCCGCAGAGGCTGGCGGATTCACGCATCAGGGTTGTTTTGAAACAAGGCTCTGAAACACAATACGTTTTCCCCTCCCCCCTGCGGGGAGGAGTAGGGGTGGGGGTGGTGCAGGATAGGGGGCAACGGTTCCTTCTGAGCCACCCCCACCTCCAACTCCTCCCCGCAGGGGGGAGGAGAGAGCGCCGCGCCTTTCGCCGTGCGATGTGTGAACGTCGTAGCTCGCAGCGGGGGAAGGTAAACGCGCGTGTGTCTGGTCTCCGCTCATGACCCCGACTCGCGCCGGCCTGCTGGCCCTGCTCGTCACCCTGGTCTTCGATCAGGCGTCCAAGCTCGGACTCTATTTCGGCACCGATCTCGTGCTGACCCAGCCGTGGCGGCTGGCGCCCTTCGCCGACTTCGTGGTGGTCTGGAATCGCGGCGTCTCCTACGGCCTGTTCCAGCAGGAGAGCGGGTTCGGGCGCTGGTTCCTGGTGGCCCTGTCGCTGGCCGCCGCCCTCGGCCTCGGCATCTGGATGACCCGGGCCGGCTCGCGGCTGCTGGCCGTGGCCCTCGGGCTGATCGTCGGCGGGGCGCTCGGCAACGCCATCGACCGGGCCGCCTACGGGGCGGTGCTCGACTTCGTCCACCTGCATGCCGGCGGCTGGTCCTGGTACGTGTTCAACGTGGCGGACGCGGCGATCGTCGCCGGGGTGATCGGGCTCATCCTCGACAGCCTGAGCCCAGCCGGCCGGGCTACGTCGGGGGATGCGGCCCGGAGCGGGCCGGCACCGGGCGATCCGGCGCCGCGCCCGTGATTCCCGCAACAGATCGGCCCTGGCCGCCCCAAGCCTCTGGTGCGATGCGGTCAATGCGCCATACGATCGCCGGAAACCGGTCTCAGGCCGGAACCTGTCGGATCAGGCCGCGTGGCGGCCGTCCCCGTGCCGGATCCCCGGCCGGAACCCGTGAGGCAGCATGACCGAGCATCGCAGGCTTCGTCTCATCCTCCCCGCCGCGGTCGCCCTGGCGCCGCTGCTGACCTGCGGCGCGCAGGCGCAGGAGCGCGGCGAGTTCATGCGCGACGCGCTCTCGGGCATCGGCCTCCTGGAGAAGCGGCAGGATCCGATCGACTATCACGAGCGCCCGCCGCTGGTGATGCCGCCCAAGCTCGACGGCAAGGCCCTGCCCCAGCCCCGGGCCCGCTCCACCAGCACCGCCTGGCCGAAGGATCCCGAGATCGCCGAGCGAGAGCGCGCGGCCGACGAGCGGCGCCGCCCGGTGGGCAACCAGGCGCGCGGCCGCTACGACGACAACAACGCCACGCTCTCGGTGGATGAGATCCGCAACGGCCGTCGGGCCGGGGCGAGCGTCACCACCGAGGCCGAGCGCAAGCCCGGCGATACCAACCGCGACGACAGCCTGCTCAGCCCGTTCGACCTGCTCAAGGGCAAGAGCGCCAATGCCGAGCCCTCCGATGTGGAGCCGGCCCGGGACGTGCTGACCGATCCGCCGACCGGCTACCGCCAGTCGCCGAAGAAGCTGGCGCAGCCGCCGTCGCGGGATCCGATCAACAATGCCAGCCGCGAGCGTGACGAGGCCGATCCCCGGGCCTATCAGCGCCAGCGCGCCCAGCAGTAACCATCCGGCTGTGGCGCCGTTGCAACGGCGCCCCGGCATGGCAACATGACATCTCTGTCCCGGTACGGCTCTTGCCGGCCGGAGACGCGGACGGCCCCGATCCACGCGAGCGTTCCAAGGGGGCGTCAGCGGCACCAGGGCCGGCAAAAGGAAAGCGGAATGCACCTGTTCAGGAAGGCGACGCCCACCCTCTTCCCGCTGCGTCCGGGTTCGCCGTACGGCGGCAGCGCCGGCCGGGGCGAGGCTGCGCCGTTCGGGCGCTCCGAGGCGGGCGGACCCGAAGTCACGGCCTTCACCCTCGACAACGGCCTCGACGTCGTGGTGGTGCCCGATCACCGGGCGCCCGTGGCGACCCACATGATCTGGTATCGCAACGGCTCGGCCGATGATCCGTTGGGCCAGTCGGGCATCGCCCACTTCCTCGAGCACCTGATGTTCAAGGGCACCGAGAAGCACCCGGTGGGGGCCTTCTCCAAGGCCGTCTCGGGCCTCGGCGGCCAGGAGAACGCCTTCACCAGCTACGACTACACCGCCTATTTCCAGCGGGTCGCCCGGGATCATCTCGGCACCATGATGGCATTCGAGGCCGACCGCATGGGCGGCCTCGTCCTCGACGACGCCGTGGTCGCGCCCGAGCGCGACGTGGTGCTGGAGGAGCGGCGCATGCGGGTCGAGACCGACCCCTCCGCCCAGCTCTCCGAGGCGATGGCCGCCTCGCTGTTCGTGCATCACCCCTACGGCATCCCGATCATCGGCTGGATGCACGAGATCGAGGGCCTGAACCGCGAGCACGCGCTGGCCTATTACAAGCGCTTCTACACCCCCGAGAACGCGATCCTGGTGGTGGCCGGCGACGTGACCCCGGACGAGGTGCGCCGGCTCGCCGACGAGACCTACGGCCGCGTCGCCCCCCAGGGCGCCCGGCCCGAGCGCCTGCGGGCGCGGGAGCCCGAGCCCAAGGCCCTGCGCCGGGTCGCGGTCGCCGACCCGAAGGTCGAGCAGCCGACCCTGCAGCGGCTCTACCTCACCCCCTCCTGCATCACCGCCCGCGACGGCGGCTGCCACGATCTCGAGCTGCTCGCCGAGGTGCTGGGCGGCGGCTCGACCTCCTACCTCTACCGCAAGTTGGTCATGGAGACCGGCCTCGCGGTGAATGCCGGCGCCTGGTACATGGGCTCGGCGATCGACGAGACCCGGTTCTCCGTCTACGCGGTCCCGGCCGAGGGCGTCTCCCTGGAGGCGCTGGAGGAGGCCGTGGACAAGATCCTGCGCCGCGCCCCCGCGGAGGCCTTGGGCGCCGAGGCGATCGAGCGGGCCAAGACCCGGCTGGTCGCCGAGACCGTCTACTCCTCCGACAGCCAGTCGTCGCTCGCCCGGATCTACGGCTCGGCGCTCGCGATCGGCGAGACCATCGAGGAGGTCCGCCGCTGGCCGACCGATATCGAGGCGGTCTCGCAGGAGCGCCTCAAGGCCGCCGCCGAGCGCTGGCTGACCCCGTCCCGCTCGGTCACCGGCTACCTGACCAAGGCTCAGGATCCCGACGCCCCGGTCGCGATGGCCGCGGAATAGTTCTTCGGGCGCATCCCGGCGGGCGGCTTTTTGGCCCCGTCGGGACCAGCGTCAGGCCGAGGGCTTGCTCCGCCGGCGCCCGTGACACGATCAACAAGAGGTTCCCATGAGCGTCGCCGAGACCCTGGTCGACACCGCAGCCCCCGCCAATTCCCCCACCACGGCGCTGCCGGTTGCCACCGCCGCCGGCATCGAGGCCTGGCACGTCGAATCCCCCGTGGTGCCGATGATCGCCCTGGCCTTCACCTTCGAGGGCGGCGCCGCCCAGGACCCGGACGGCAAGGCCGGCTGCGCGCAGATGCTGGCCCGTCTCCTCGACGAGGGGGCCGGCGACCTGACCTCCGATGCGTTCCAGGAGCGGCTCGCCGCCCGGGCGATCGAACTGTCCTTCCATGCCGGCCCCGACGCGATCGGCGGCTCGCTCAAGATGCTGGTTAAGCATGCCGACGAGGGTATCGCGCTCCTCGCCCTGGCGCTGGCCAAGCCCCGTCTCGACCCGGACGCGATCGAACGTGTCCGCGGCCAGGTGATCGCCGGACTGCGCTACCAGCAGAACGATCCGGGCGTGCTGGCCTCGCGCCGGTTCTTCAAGGAGGCGTTCGCCGGCCACGCCTATGCCCGCCCCTCCTCGGGCACCGTGGAGAGCGTCGCCACGATCACCCGGGACGACCTCCTGGCAATGCATGCCCGCATCATCGGCCGCGGCCGGGTGAAGGTCGCGGCGGTGGGCGCGATCGGAGCCGAGCAGCTGGCCGAGGGCCTCAACCGTGCCTTCGGGGCCCTGCCCGAGGCCGGGGCGCTGCAGGCGGTGCCGCGCACCGAGGTGCAGGAACTCGGCAAGCGCATCGTTGTGGACCTCGACGTGCCGCAATCGGTGATCCGCTTCGGCATGGCCGGCGTGGCCTGGCGCGACCCGGACTTCATCCCGGCCTACGTGCTCAACCACATCCTGGGCGGCGGTGCCTTCACGTCGCGGCTGTTCCAGGAGGTGCGTGAGAAGCGCGGACTGGCCTATTCGGTCGGGACCTCGCTGGTCAGCCACCGTTCGGCCGCGATGACCTGGGGCTATACCGCCACCAAGAACGAGCGCGTCGGCGAGGCCCTGTCGGTGATCGGCGACGAGATCGGCCGCCTGATTACGGATGGCCCGGACGACGACGAGCTGCAGAAGGCCAAGGACTACCTCACCGGCTCCTACGCGCTGGGCTTCGACACCTCGACCAAGATCGCCCACCAGCTGGTGCAGATCGCCTTCGAGGAGCTGGGCATGGACTACATCGCCCGCCGCAACGCCCTGGTCTCGGCCGTCACCCAGGCCGACATCCGCCGCGCCGCCGCCCGGACTTTTGCGGACGGGAAGATGCTGGTGGTTGCCGCCGGCCGGCCGGTCGGGCTCTGACCGTCTAGGCCGCCGCGGGGGCGAGCGGCGCGATCCGCTCGATCTCCGGCCCGATGGTGAGGCTCAGCGTCTCCACCTCGTATTGGCGCTGGAGGTTGAGCCAGAACTCCGCGCTCGTGCCGAAATAGCGGCCGAGACGCAGGGCCGTGTCGGTCGAGACCCCGATCTGCTCGGCATCGATCCGCTCGATCCGGGTCCGCGGGACGCGGCAGGCCCGCGCCACCGTGCCGGCCGATAGGCCGAGGGGAATCAGGAAGTCCTCGCGCAGCACCTCGCCGGGATGCAGCGGCGGCAGGATTGTGTCGGTCTCATACGGGACGGCCATCAGGTGTCTCCCATGGGCGTGGGCCATGCAGTCTGCCCCCTCACGCCCACTGCATTCCAGCTGTGCGCTCGCAACGCCGGCGGCCAATCCCTACCTCAGGCGCATCGGAGCGGGGACCCACACGAAAAACCATGCAGCTCACCGGCATCCATCACCTCACCGCGGTGACCGCCCGCGCCGCCGAGAACGTGGCGTTCTACACCGGCACGCTCGGCCTGCGGCTGGTGAAGAAGACCGTGAACCAGGACGACGTCTCGGCCTATCACCTGTTCTACGCCGACGGGCTGGCGAGCCCGGGCAGCGACATCACCTTCTTCGACTGGCCGGCGCCCCGGGAGCGGCGCGGGTCGAACAGCATCACCCGCACCCATCTGCGCGTCCCCGGCGCCGGCGCGGTGGCGTGGTGGCACACGCGCCTGCGCGAGGCCGGATCCGTGGTGGCCGAGCCCGAGTTGCGCGACGGCCGCCTGACCGTGGATTTCGAGGATCCCGAGGGCCAGCGCCTCGCCCTGGTCGATGACGGCGGCACCGGCCCGGAGCATCCCTGGGACGCCTCCCCGGTGCCCGCAGCCTACCAGATCCGGGGCCTGGGCCCGATCCGCCTGTCCGTGCCGGCCCCGGCCCGCACCGCCGCCGTGCTCACGGACGTACTCGGCATGCGCCGCGCCCGGAGCTTCGAGACCGCCGACGGCCCGGTCGACGTCTACGCCATGGGCCCCGGCGGACCGGCTGCCGAGGTCCAGCTCCTGGCCGATGCGGCGCCGCCGGCGCAGCAGGGCGCGGGCGCGGTCCACCATGTGGCCTTCCGCATCCCGGATGCCGAATACGGGGCCTGGGCCGACCGGTTGAAGGCGGCCCGGGTGCCCAGCAGTGGTCCGGTGGACCGCTACTACTTCCGCAGCCTGTATTTCCGCGAGCCCAACGGCATCCTGTTCGAGATCGCCACCGACGGGCCCGGCTTCACCGCCGACGAACCCCTGGAGAGCCTCGGCGCGCGGCTCGCCCTGCCGCCCTTCCTGGAGCCGCGCCGGGCTGCGATCGAGGCGGGGCTGAAACCGCTTCGGCCGATCACCGCCGGTTAAAATATTCGAACGATTCCAGGCCATTCACTTCTTCCGCAGGTGTGATCCTGACGCGCCTTGACGGGCGTGCTGCAACTGCGAAAGAAGCACCCGATATGGGTTCGATATCCGGAGCCCGACGAGACCGCTCGTGGGATCCGCCCCCGCAGCCGCGGGGCGGCGGTCGCCCGCCGAACCTCATGCGCCCCGAATCATCGGGGGCATGGGCCGAGCATCAGAGGATTCGAGGACTGATCCGTCGATGAGCAAGTTCTACGAGGAGCGCGTTCTGTCGGTGCATCACTGGACCGAGAACCTGTTCTCGTTCCGCACCACGCGGGATCCGGCCTTCCGGTTCCGCAACGGCGAGTTCACCATGATCGGCCTCGAGGTCGAGGGGCGGCCGCTGCTGCGCGCCTATTCGGTGGTCTCGGCCAATTACGAGGAGGAGCTCGAGTTCTTCTCGATCAAGGTCCAGGACGGCCCCCTGACCTCCAAGCTCCAGCACCTCAAGGTCGGCGACCCGATCATCGTCGGCAAGAAGCCCACCGGCACCCTGGTGCTCGACAACCTGCTGCCGGGCCGCAACCTCTACCTGCTCGGCACCGGCACGGGGCTGGCCCCGTTCCTGTCGATCATCAAGGACCCGGAGACCTACGACCGGTTCGAGAAGGTCGTGCTGGTCCATGGCTGCCGCCAGGTCCAGGAGCTGGCCTACGGCGAGACCATCACCGAGTCCCTGCCCAAGCACGAGTTCCTGGGCGAGATGATCTCGAACCAGCTGATCTACTACCCGACCGTGACCCGCGAGCCGTTCCGCAACCGCGGCCGGATCACCGACCTGATGGTCTCGGGCAAGCTGTTCGCGGATATCGGCTTGCCGGCGATGACGGTCGAGGCGGACCGCTTCATGCTCTGCGGCAGCCCCGACATGATCCGCGACACCCGCGAGCTGCTCAGCACCGGCGGCTACGAGGAAGGCAACCACGGCGAGGGTGGCCACTACGTGATCGAGAAAGCTTTCGTCGAGAAGTAGTTTTCTGGACGTCGCGTTCAGCCCGGTGCGGTCCGCCGCGCCGGGCTTTTTCGTGCCTCCGCGGCAGCGTTCGTCTTCGTCCGTTCGTCATTGCGAGCGCAGCGAAGCAACCCAGGGATCTGCCACGTTCGGGGAACGCGCGCTGCGCTGGGTTGCTTCGCTGCGCTCGCAATGACGGTGCGGCACACGAAAACGTGCCGCCGGACGGGATGAAGCTCAGCGTTCGCCCTGCGGCACCGCCGGCACGCCGTCCGCGAAGGGGCCGCCGCCGGCGCTGAACAGCTTGCGCAGGAAGCCGGGGGCGATCGCCGAGAGCGGGTTCACGCTCACGTCCGGGGAAGCGAGCTTGCCGGAGACGCGGAAATTGACCGCGAACAGGCCCTCGTTGTGCCCACCGCCCAGTAGCGGCCCGAGCAGCGGCAATTGCGAGGCGACGTTGTTGAGCCCGTAGAGCGGCACGAAGGTGCCGGTCATGTCGGTGCGTTCCCGGCCGGTATCGAGCCAGCCCGACAGGGTGAAGCCCATCGCGGCGTTCGAGATCGCGGCGTCGCTGAAATCGACCCGGCTGCCGCTGCGCACGAAATTGGCGCGCATCCGGTCGAAGGTCACGTCCCCGGCTGCCCGACCCGGGGCGATGCGGCGGCCACGAGCCGTCTCGGCCTCGGAGGGTTCCGGCCCCTGCGCCATGATGCTCGACAGGGCCGGCTCGTTGCGGAGCGAGAAGTCGCGGATCTGGACCACGCCCGCCTGGGGACCGTCGTTGAGGCCGATTCCGGCGGTGAGGCGCCCGCCATACATCCGCCGGTAGACGTCGACGAAGCGCAGGGTCGCGCCGGCATCGGCGGATTCTACGGCCAGCGTCGGCACGCCGCGCTCGCCCCTTGTGACGGTGGCGGCGAAGGGCGCTGCCCGGAACCGCCCGGTGATGTTGGCGGCCCGCAGGGTCCGGCCGTGCAGCGACAGCCGCAGGTTGGCGTTGGTCAGCGCCTCGTCGTTGAAGCCCGCCACGATCGGCACCTGGATATCGGCGTCGATGTCCTTCGGGTTGGTTTCCTTCGTCTCCTTGCCGCCCTTGGCGTCCGGGCCGCCGAGCGACTTGAGGAACGGCCGCGCATCGACCACCGCGCCCCGGACCAGGACCTTGTAGCCGCTGCCGGTGCGGTCGAGGCTCACCCGCAGATCGTCCCCCGGGGACAGCTTGACGCTCGTCAGATCGGCACGCTCCAAGCCGCCTTCCGGGCTGATCGTGAGGCTGCCGCGGGCGGTGGCCGGGGCGGCGTCGAGAGCGAAGTCGCGCAGATCGTAGCTCTGCCCGTTCTCCACCAGGGTGAAGCTGACGCGGCCCGGCTTGCCCGCCGGCTTCGTCAGCCCGGGCACCAGCCCGTCGATGCCGGCCTTGGCGAGATCCGCCTCGACCTTGATCGGCGGCTTCCCGGATCCCGGCCGGCCGATCGGCACCACGGCGCGGACCGGGATCGTGCCCGAGAGCTGCGGCGCGGTCGGCAGGCCCTTCTTGGCCCGCAGGGCATCGTCGAGGGCGAGGGTGACCACCGCCTCGCCGGGCTGGCCGACCTTGGGCTGGCGCATGTCCACCGAGATGGGGGCGCCCGCGACCCGGCCGTCGCCCTTCAGCGTGAAGGCGCCGCGATCGTACAGCAGGGAGAACTTGCCCGAATCCAGGCGGTCCTTGCCCATCACCTTGTCGACCGAGAGGTCGGAGAGCGTCCCCGACAGGGTCACGGGCAGGCTCGGCAGGTCGGGCACGTGCTTGAGATCGAGGGGGAAGTCGACCCGCAGGTCGGCATTGCCCTTGATCGTGGCCGGGTCGAGATCCACGCTCATCAGGCTCTTGAACAGCTTGGC
The DNA here is from genome assembly GCF_022829565.1 of Methylobacterium sp. J-001. NCBI lineage: Bacteria > Pseudomonadati > Pseudomonadota > Alphaproteobacteria > Hyphomicrobiales > Methylobacteriaceae > Methylobacterium > Methylobacterium sp. J-001. The sequence goes on along the minus strand of NZ_JAKSYN010000162.1, from coordinate 55,194 downwards.
CTGGAGCACGGAGGCCATGCCGTCTGCGCCGCCGGTGAGCCGCATGCCGATCTGCGCCACCACCCGGTCCGGCGTGATCTGCGGGATCACGAAGCTGCCGTCCGAGATCGCCAGCCCGCGGCCGTCCGGTCCGCGGACCTCGGCGGTCACGTTGCGCACGGTGGTCGAGCGCCCGGTGATCGTCCCGGAGACGTTGCCCTTCACCACGGGCGGCGCGTCGGCGGTCACATCGAGGGCCGCGTCGGAGACCCGGAAGTCGATATGAACCGCGTCGTCGGGGGCCGGCTCGCCCCGCGTGGCGGCGGCCAGCACCGTTCCGGACATCTTCACGCGGATATCGACCGCATCGATCCGGCCGCGGCGCAGCTGGTCCACCAGATAGGTGCGGGCCGGCGGCGCGATATGTTCCGGCCACAGGCGCAGCCCGGTCCGGACCTCGCCGTCATGGCCCAGGATGCGCAGCGTCAGGCCGCCCTCGTCGGCCGTGGTGCCGATCGTGCCGGTGATCACCCCCTGCACGCCCGGGGCCGAAACGTTGAGGGCGTCGATGGCGATGCCGCCGTCGCGGCCGGTCAGCTGCGCGTCGAGCGCGTCGATCTTCACCGGCGCGTCCTTTGGGGTCGCCCCGCGCAAGACGGCGTCGCGCCCCGCCAGCGTCGCGGTCCAGGCCGTGGCGGCGTCCGGCGGGCTCTCCGTCCAGGCGCCGGTCAGGTGAACCGCGTTGCCGGCTCCCCGGTAGTCCAGCCCGGTCAGCGACATGACCCGGCCGGCTTCGTCCCAGTTCAGGGTCGCGTCCAGGCTCTCGACCGTGACGGGGTTGAAGTCCTTTTCCTCAATCAGGAAGGTGCCGTCTCCGGTATGGACCTTGGCGTTCATGGTCGTAATCCGCCCCGCCACCAGGCTCACGTCGGCGCGGGCCGAGAGCTTGAGATCGGTGGTCAGCGGCAGGCTCGATTGGCCGGAGAGCAGCAACAGGTCGGGGACCGGCAGGTCGTCCAGGGTAATGACCCCCGAGCGCGCCAGTCCCTTGCCGTCTTGCCCCTTGCCCTCCTGCCCCTCGCCGGCCTCGCGCAGGGCGCCGCCGAAACGCCACTCCCCGTGGGGGCCATCGAGCCGCAACTCAAAGTTGCGAGTGCCGTTCACGGGATCGCGCCCGAACAGGCCGTTGACCCGGGCGAACACCGCGCGCTCGCGGCCGTCGTCGTCGATCAGCCGCAGGCGCGCATCGGTGATGCGGGCGCGGTCGAGGGCGCCGACGACGCCGCTGGAATCCAGCACGACGCCGAAGATCGAGGCCAGGGTCGCCGAGAGCGGTGAGACCTTGCCCCGGGCATCGTCCACGCTCGGCGGCGTGTGCGGCTCGATATCCACCGGGTGATTGGCCTCGGAGGCCGCGAACGCGATCGATCCGTCCCGGTGCACGAGGGCGGTGGTCTGCGTCTCGCGGAACTCGATCGACCGCGGCTGCAGGTTGAGGTGCAGGAGGCCCCAGGGGTCGAGGCTGACCACGGCCAGCGGCGCCCGCACCACCAGGTCGCCCTGCGGATTGCGGATGTCGAGGCCGGAGAAGCGCAGGCTCAGGGCGTTCTCGCGGTCGAGCTCGAGGCTGCTGCCGCGGATCCCGATGCTCCAGCCCGGGCCGATCCGCTCGGCCACCGCGGCCGCGACCCGGCGCGACAGGGCGTCGATCTGCAGCGGGCCGTTGGACAGGCGCAGCACGGCCAGCCCGATGCCGCCGCCGACGAGCAGCACCAGGGTGAGCGCGCCGACGAGGCAGAACCCGCCCCAGCGTCGCGCCCTCCCCCGAGGCTTGCTTGCCAAGGTCGTCTCGTCCGCCATCGGGACCCTTGTTCCGCGGGCTTCGCACGCGGAACTCCGCGGCCGGTGGATCGAAGCGCGGCCCCGCTTTACAGCGGGCCTGACTCCGAGTTCTGGTCGGGCGGCGCGGCGCAACCTCATGGTGCTGCCGCGCACGGCGGGACTGCACACCATCAATCGGCCGAAAGGAAGGCACGATGCCATTGTCAGAGGGCGATCCGGCCCCCAATTTCGACCTCCCCGCCTCGGGCGGCGGGCGGATCGCGCTGTCCGCGCTCCGTGGTCACAAGATCGTGCTCTACTTCTACCCGAAGGACGACACGAGCGGCTGCACCTTGGAGGCGCAGGACTTCAACGGCCTGCTGCCGGCCTTCGGCGACACCGCTGCGAAAGTGATCGGCCTGTCGCCGGATCCGGTGAAGAGCCACGACAAGTTCTGCGGCAAGTATGGCCTCGCCTTCCCGCTCGCCTCCGACGAGGACAAGGGCGTGCTGGAGGCCTACGGGGTCTGGGTCGAGAAGAGCATGTACGGGCGCAAGTACATGGGCGTCGAGCGCACCACCGTGCTGGTCGACCGGGAGGGGCGCATCGCCAGGATCTGGCCGAAGGTGAAGGTGCCCGGCCACGCCGAGGCGGTGCTGGAGGCTGCCCGGGCGCTGCCTTGATCGGGCGGGCCGCGACGGATCCTTAACCCTAATCGGGTCTGAATGGCGGCTCCCACGGGGCCGTCTTGATGCATCGCCCGCCGCTCTCCAAGATCCTCGCCGCCGGGCTCGCCCTTGCCCTCGTGTGGGCGCTCGGGGCCTCCTACCTGATCGTGTTCCACGACGACGTGCTCGCCGGCTTCGTCGCCCGCCAGACGGCGATGCGCGACGCCTACGAGGCCCGGCTCGCCGACCTGCAGGACCGGCTCGACCGGGCGGGCCGCGACCGGGCCGGTGCCGAATCGGGCCTGGCCGAGCGGGTCGCGGCGGCTTTGGAGCGCCAGGCCGAGCTGGAGCGGCGGCAGGCGGCGCTGGCCGGACTCGGAACCCGGATCAACGATCCGCTCACCACCGGGGCGCTGCCGCACCCGGACGAGCCCCCGGACGGGTTCGGCCTGCGCCCGGCCGAGGCGGGCGGGGTGCCCCGGTTCCCCGCCCTCCCCCGCCGCAGCGCCATCGACGCCGAGACCGGGCTGATCCGGCTGGAGGCGCGCCTCGACGGCCTGCGGGCCGCGCAGGGTGAGCGCCTCGCCCGGGTGGTCGAGCGGGCCGGCGACACGGTCCGGCGCCTGCGCGGGCTGATCGGCCGCACCGGCCTCGACCCCGATCGCCTCGATCCCACGACGGCCGGAACCGGCGGTCCGCTGGTTCCCCTCGACGCCCGCGCTTTGGATGGGACCGGCATCGCGAACGGCTTCGCGAGCACCCTGGACTTGGCCCGCCGGACGCTGGGCGACGGCGAGCGCCTGCACCGGCTCGCCGCAGCACTGCCGCTGCGCCGGCCGATCCGCGGCGAGCCGGTCGTGTCGAGCCCGTTCGGCACACGGCTCGACCCGTTCACCCGGGGGCTGGCGCTCCATACCGGCCTCGATCTGAAGGCCGAGTTCGGCGAGCCCGCCCGCGCCACCGCCCCCGGCCGGGTGAGTGCCGCGGACTATGCCGGCGGCTACGGCAACATGGTCGAGATCGACCATGGCCACGGCGTCGTCACCCGGTTCGGCCACCTCGCCCGCATCTCCGTCCGCCCCGGCCAGCGCGTCGCCGCGGGGGACATGATCGGCTCTGTCGGTTCGACCGGGCGCTCCACCGGGGCGCACCTGCATTACGAGACCCGGATCGACGGCGAGCCGATCGACCCCCAGCGCTTCCTCGAGGCCGGCGGCGACCTCGCGGCGGCGCTCGCCACCGATTGAGCCGTCGCCGGAATCAAGGACTGATGATAGCGTGGCGCCTCCGATCGGAGGCCGCCATGGCATCAGCCGTGAGGCGCGCCGCCCGCATGAGCGTCGCCGAATACCGGCGCTGGGTCGAGCCGCGCTGGGATCTGCTCGACGGCGGGGCCGGACGTGTCCATTGCCCTGCCGGAGCTCGGCGGTGCCCTGCCGGTGGGCGAGGCCTACGCCCGGGTGGCCGTCTGAACCGACGCTGTTGCGGGCGCGAGTGTGGGTGCTACCATCGCGTCGGGATCGGAGGGCGGCGATGGCTGTGGCCGCAAGGCGCGACGCGCGCATGGGATTTGCCGAGTTCAGGCGCTGGGTGGAGGACCGCCCGGATGCGGAGCGCTGGGAACTCCTCGACGGGGAGCCCGTGCTCATGTCGCCGCCGCGGGAGCGCCATCAGGCGATCGTCGCCAACCTGATCCGCCGGATCGGTGATCTCGCGGATGGACAGGGCTGCCGCGCCATGCCGGGCCTTGGGATCGTCAGCGCGGAGCAGGACGACTTCGTGCCGATTCCGGACGTGGTGGTGCGCTGCGGGCCGCCGCTGCCCGACGGCTATGCCCACGACCCGTTGCTGGTGGCCGAGGTGCTGTCGCCCTCGACCATGAGCCTGGACCGGGGGCGCAAGATCGACTTCTACCGCACGGTGCCGAGCCTCAAGGTCCTGCTGATCGTCTATTCCGACGAGGCCCGCGTCGAGGTGTGGCGCCGGGAGGCCGACGACTGGGCCGTGCAGGCGCTCGGCCTCGACGGCAGCCTTGCGCTGCCGGAACTCGACGGCACCGTGCCGGTAAGCGACATCTACCGCGGACTCGCCGTCTGAGCCCCCGCACCCGATCTCCACGCGCCGGTCTCCCCGGCCCAGCAGAGCGTCAAGGCACCGACTTGCCCCACTTCGAAGATTTCTACGCGGCCAAGCTGCGCGGCGCCCTCGGCGTGACGGACGCGGAATCCGTGCTCGACCTGCGCGGCGCCAACCGGGCGACCGCGGAGGCGTCCCTCAAGGACATGCTGGAGCGCAGCCGCTTTGCCAAGGGCAAGACCGTGGCGATCCGCCTGGACCCGCCCCCGGAGGGCGGCGGCGAGACCCTGTTCCAGCCGGCCGGCCGCCTGCTCCTCGACGCGAAGCGCCGCGGCCTGATCGAGCGCCTGCACACCCTGCCGGCCCAGGACGGACTCGGGTTCTACGTCGCTCTGTCCGGCCGCGCGGAGCGGACGCCCATGTGAACCGGTGTGATCCGGCCCCCGGTGTAGAGCTGGCAACGGATCGGGTCCGGACGTCCGGGCGTTGATCGGTCCCACCCCACCGGAGGCCGCTCGTGCCGAACCCAGAACTCCGCCCCGCCCGGTGCCGCGCATGAGGCCCCTCCCCGGTGGGCGCAACACCATCGAACGCATCGCCCGCTTCGGCTACGGCGCCCGCGGCATCGTCTACATCGTGGTCGGTGCCCTGGCGCTGCTTGCCGCCATCGGCCAGGGCGGCCGGGCCGGCGACAGCAAGGATGCCCTGCGCGCCGTCCTGAGCGGCCCGTTCGGCGCGGTCCTGGTCGGGGTGATCGCCCTGGGGCTTGCCGGCTTCGCGCTCTGGCGCCTGGTCGAGGGCGTGACCGACGCCGACCGGCGGGGGACCTCGGCCAAGGGGCTGGCGGTGCGCGGCGCCCACCTGATCAGCGCCGCGATCTATCTCGGCCTGGCCGTCAGCGCGGCCTCGCTCAGCCTCGGCCTCGGGATGAGCGGCGGCGACGGCATGCATGACGGCACCGCGTGGCTCCTGGCGAAACCCTACGGCCGCTGGCTCGTGGCGCTCGGCGGGCTCGGGGTGATCGGCGGCGGCTTCGGGTTCCTGGGCAAGGCCTGGCGGGGCGACGTCACCGACCGGCTCGCCCTCGACACCCAGGCCCGCGACCGCTGGGCCGGGCCGGTCGGCCGCTCCGGCTACGCGGCCCGGGGCATCGCCTTCCTGATCATCGGCGGATTCCTGGTGGCGGCGGCCTGGCACCAGCGCTCGTCGGACGCGAAGGGGCTGACCGAAGCCTTCGCGCTGCTGCGCGCTCAGCCCTACGGCTGGATCCTGCTTGGCCTGGTCGCGGCCGGGCACGCCGCCTTCGGGGCCTTCGGGCTGATCCAGGCCCGGTACCGGCACATCGACGCCCCCGACATCGACCGGGTCGACGACGCGGCCGGGGCGGCGGTCCGGGCGCTCACCTGAAAGATAAGTCTTTGTAAATCGTCGCCCGTGCCCCATGTAGAGTTCACCCTCCGCGCAATCCCGTGCCCTGGGCGACGATGCGGAGGCGAAAATGGCCCGGACTTTGATTACTGGTCGAGCACAGACGGTTACGACCGAGGATTTCAACGAGCGCGTCAAGACCCTGCTCGTCGACAAAATCTACCCGCTCAAGGGCCGGACCTACCAGAAGAACTTCAAGACCGGCTTCTCCGGCGCGATCGTCAAGTAGGACGATCGACCGGCCGGGCGCGCTCCTGAGGCGTCCGGCCCCGCGTTGACAGGGCGGATGCCGCGGCGGATACCGCGCGGCACCCCATCCGGCCCCCGATGCAGCAGCGCTTCTACAAGATCGCGGTGATGGTGGCCCACGACCTCGCGGCGACCGCCGCCGCCGTGGTGCTCACCTTCCTGTTCCGCTTCCAGGGCGGCATGCTGGACGAGCGGCTGCACGCCCTGCCGCTGCTGCTGCCGCCGTTCCTGCTCTTTGCCGGCCTCGTCTACGGCCGGTTCCGGCTGTACCGGACCAAGTGGCGCTTCGCCTCGCTGCAGGACCTCGCCGGGATCGTCCGGGCCGCCAGCGTCCTGGCACTCGCCCTGCTGGTGATCGACTGGGTCCTGGTCTCGGCCGACCTCTACGGCTTCTACTTCTTCGGCAAGATCGCGATTTTTCTGTACTGGGTCCTGCAGATCTTTCTGCTCGGGGGCGCACGCCTCGCGTTCCGGTACCTGAAGGACACCCGCTCCCGGCAATCGAGCGCCCGGGCCGCGACCGTGCCCACCCTGCTGCTCGGGCGCGGGGCCGATCTCGACGTGCTGATCCGCGCCATCGAGGCGGGCTCTGTCAAGAAACTGGCGCCCCGCGGGATCCTGTCGCCCCGGGCGGACGAGACCGGGCAGTTCATGCGCGGCGTGCCCGTGTTCGGTGGTTTCCGGGATCTCGAACGGGTGGTGGCGGAGCTGGCGGCGAGCGGCGAGCCGGTGCGGCGGCTGGTGGCCGCCCCCAGCGCCCTGGTCCCGGAGGCCGCCCCCGACGACCTCATCGCCCGCGCCCGGCGCCTCGGCCTGCCGCTGGCCCGCGTGGTCGGGCTCGGCGAGGGCGCGCAGGGCCCCGAATTGGCGCCCCTCGAGATCGAGGACCTGCTCCTGCGTCCCACCGTTGCGATCGACCGCCCGCGCCTCGAGGCGTTTTTGGCCGGCCGCCGGGTGGTGGTGACCGGGGGCGGCGGCTCGATCGGTTCGGAAATCTGCCTGCGGGCCGTAGCCTTCGGAGCCGCCGCGGTGCTGGTGCTCGAATCCTCGGAACCGGCTCTGCACGGCATCCTCAGCCATCCGGCGATCCTGTCCGCGAAGGCCGTGGTGACGGGCGTGCTCGCCGATATCCGCGACCGGGAGCGGATTCGTCAGGTCATTGCGGCGTTCCGGCCCGATTGCGTGGTCCATGCCGCCGCGCTCAAGCAGGTGCCCTACCTGGAGCGTGACTGGCAGGAGGGCATCAAGACCAACGTCTTCGGCTCGATCAACGTCGCCGAGGCTGCCGTGGCGGCGGGCGCGCGGGCGCTGGTGATGGTCTCCACCGACAAGGCGATCGAGCCGGTCTCGCAGCTCGGCGTGACCAAGCGCTTCGCCGAGATGGTCGCCCAGGCACTGGACGCCGAGCAGTCGGCCAGGCCGGACCATCCGACCCGGCTGATCGCGGTGCGTTTCGGCAACGTACTCGGCTCGGTCGGCTCGGTGGTCCCTGTGTTCAAGGGGCAGATCGCCCGGGGCGGGCCGGTCACGGTCACCGATCCCGACATGGTCCGCTACTTCATGACCGTGCGCGAGGCCTGCGACCTCGTGCTGACCGCGGCCTCCCACGCCGACGGCGAGGGCCGGACCGTCCCGGAGGCGGAGCGCGCCGCGGTCTACGTGCTCAAGATGGGCCAGCCGGTGCGGATCGCCGAGCTCGCCGAGCGGATGATCCGGCTCGCCGGGTTCGAGCCGGGGGTGGAGATCGAGATTGCGTATACCGGCGCCCGGCCCGGCGAGCGGCTCAACGAGATCCTGTTCGCCCGGGAGGAGCCCCGGGTCACCCTGCCGGGCATCGACGGGGTGATGGCGGCTCGCCCGGTCTTCGCCGACCGCGCCCGGCTCGACGCCTGGGTGGCGCAGCTGCGGGCGGCCGTCGCGGCGGGTGACCGGGCGGCCGCGGAGGCCGTGTTCGAGGCGGCGGTGCCGCATTTCCGCGAGCGCCACGCGCAACGGCCTGCCCAGCGGGAACTGGCCTCCCCTGCCGGAACCACGGTCGAGGCCGGGCCGCTCGCCGGGGCGGCGCCCGCAGCGATCGGCTGACCGGCGCTCAGCCCCCCTCCCGCGCCAGCCGCGCCAGCCCGTCGCGCGTCGGCGCGGCCGGGCGCCATCCGAGTGCCGCGAGGCCGTCGGCGCGGGCCTCCAGGCCCTCGGCCACCCGGGCGAACAACGCCTCCCGGCCGGTCAGCCGGCAGGTGAGCCCGAGGAGGCCGACCGGCACCGGGACCAGCCCGGGCTTGCGGCCGAGGCCGGCGCGCAGCGCCGTGAGCATCTCGGCGAGGCTGAGCGGATCCGGATCGGCGGCGATCAGGGCGGTGCGGATTGGGGCCGGCGCCCGCAGCACGGCGTCCACGGCCCCCGACAGGCTCTCCAGGGAGATCAGCGACCGCCGGGCCGCGAGGCCGCCCAGCGGGAGGGGATAGGGGCTGCGGGCGAGCCGCAGGAGCGTAGCCATGTTGCCCTTCACGCCCGCGCCGTAGACCAGCACCGGGCGGAGCGCGACCCAGTCGAGCCCGGTCTCGGCCAACGCCCGCTCGGCCTCCAGCTTGGAGCGGCCGTAGGCGTCGGTGGGCCGGGGCTCATCGCCCTCCCCGACCACGCCCGGCGCGCTGGCCCCGACCTGCGCGCGGATCGAGGACAGGAACACGAACCGGCGCACCCGCGCGCGGGCGGCCGCCTCGGCGAGCTTGCGCGTCGCCTCGGTGTTGAGGGTGCGGTAATCGTCCTCGGGCGCCCCCGACATGGCGTGGGCGAGACCCGCCGAATGCACCACGGCGTCGACGCCGCTGAGCGCCGCCGCCATGTTGATCGGGCGGGTCAGGTCGCCCACGACCGCGCTCGCGGCGCCGTCCGGCAGGGCGGTCGGCCGGCGCAGCAGGACCCGGACCTTGTAGCCGCGGGCGGTGAGGTCGGCGAGCAGATGGCGGCCGATGAACCCGGTGGCCCCGGTGAGCGCGATCAATCCGGTCACGAGTGGGCAACCCCTTCGGCGGGCGCGCGGGCGAAGCGGCGGAGCAGGGCGGCGACCAGGGCGAGCCCGGCCGCGAGCGCCCCGAGCGTGACCGGCCAGGACGGCCAAAACAAGGTCGCGGCGGCGAGCCCGGCCAGCACGAGGTTGACCGCGAACACCCGCGCCACGACCCCCGGGACCGTGAGGCCGTGATCGGTGGCGCGCTGGTAGTAATGGCCGCGATGCGCCTCCCAGACCCGCTCGCCCCGGGCGGCCCGGGCGGCCAGCGTCAGGCTGGCATCGGCGAGGTAGACGAGCGGCAGCAGCAGGGCGGCGGCAAGCCCGCCCGCCAGGGCCAGCTGGCACAGCAGCCAGGCGGTGACGAGCCCGATCGGCAGCGAGCCGACATCCCCGAGGAAGAGGTTCGCCACGGGCCGGTTGAACGGCGCGAAGCCGAGCATGGCCCCGAGCAGGCAGGAAGCCACAAGGGCGGGCAGCGGCGGCAGGTATCCCGCGAGCCCGAGGAGCAGCAGCGCCCCGGTGACCGGGACGATCTCGGCCACCGTCAGCCAGTCGAGCCCGTCCATGAAGTTCATCAGGTTGACGAACCAGACCCCCGCCAGCAGCGCGAGCCCGCGCTCGAGCCAGAGGGGCGCCCCGGGCAGCAGCCGGCCGTCGAGCTGCCAGACCAGCAGGCCGACGACGCCCGCCTGCACGGCGAGCCGCAGGGCGGCCGGCAGCGGGCGCAGATCGTCCACGGCGCCGAGCAACGCCAGCACCAGGGTGCCGCTCGCGAGCCGCACCCAATCCGGTCGGCCGCCGATCTCGGGTGCCGCGATCAGGAGTCCGGATATGGTCACGAGCGCCGTCACCACGGCGATCCCGCCCCCCTGCGGGGTCGGCACCGTGTGGCTCGACCGGGCGTTCGGCCGCGCCAGGGCGTAGCGCTGGAGGGCCGGGCGCAACCGCAGGATCAGCCCGGCCGACAGGGCGGCGGCGAGCAGGACGGCGAGGAGGAGGATCGTTGCGAGGGCGGACGGCATGGCGCCGTCCTACGCGATCCGCGGCGCGATCGGGAAGGCGCGCACGCCCGGATCCCGGCGTGCGCCTCCCTCAGTAAACCTGCGCACCCTCCCGCGCCGGCTCCGGCGGGCTGCCCTGCCGGTCGAGACTCTTCTCCACGACCTTGGCGAGACCGATCATGATCGCGTCGATGGCATAGTCCTTGGGCGTGTAGACCGCGCGCACGCCCATGTTCTTGAGGACCAGCTCGTCTTCGGGGGAGATGATGCCGCCGACCACCACCGGGATGTGGTCGAGCCCCGCCTCGCGCATCTGGGCGCGGACCTCGCGGACCAGCGGCACGTGGCTGCCGGACAGGATCGACAGGCCGACCACGTGGGCGCCGGTCTCCTTCGCCTTGGCGACGATCTCCGCCGGGGTCTGGCGGATACCGTCATAGGTGACGTCGAAGCCGACATCCCGGGCACGCAGCGCGATCTGCTCGGCGCCGTTCGAGTGGCCGTCGAGGCCCGGCTTGCCGACCACGAGCCGCGGGGTCTCGCCGAGCCGCTCGCCGAGATCGGCGATCAGGAGCTTGGCCTCCTCGGCCGCCCCGGAGGAGACGGTTTCGAGGCTCACCCCGGTGGGGGCCCGGTACTCGCCGAACACCTGCCGCAGGCGCTCGCCCCACTCGCCGGTGGTGACGCCGGCCTTCGCGGCCGCGATCGAGACCGGCATGATGTTGGCGCCCGAGCGCGCCGCCTGCTCGAGGGCCTCGAGCGCCTGGCCGACCGCTTGGTCGTCGCGCTTGCTGCGCCAGTCGCGAATGCGCCCCTGCGCCTCCATCTCCACCGTCTCGGACACGGAGAAGATCGCGCCCTCCCCGGCGGTGAGCGGCGAGGGCTCGCCCTGCTGCCACTTGTTGACGCCGACGACGATCTGCTCGCCGGCCTCGATCGCCGAGATCCGCTTGGCGTTCGACTCGACCAGGGCGCGCTTGAGGGCGCCGGTCTCCACCGCGGCGACCGCGCCGCCGATGCCGCCGATCCGCTCCAGCTCGGCCCGGGTCTCGGCCTTCAGAGCCTCGACCTTGGCCTCGATGACCTTCGAGCCGTCGAAGATATCGTCATATTCCAGAAGATCGGTCTCGAAGGCCAGGATCTGCTGCATGCGCATCGACCATTGCTGGTCCCAGGGCCGCGGCAGGCCGAGCGCCTCGTTCCAGGCCGGCAGCTGCACCGCTCGGGCGCGGGCACGCTTAGAGAGGGTCACGGCCAGCATCTCGATCAGGATGCGGTGGACGTTATTTTCAGGTTGTTGTTCCGTCAGTCCGAGACTGTTCACCTGCACGCCATACCGAAAGATCCGCTTCTTCGGGTCGTCGATGCCGTAGCGCTCCTGGGCGATCTCGTCCCAGAGCTCGGCGAAGGCCCGCATCTTGCAGATCTCGGTGACGAAGCGCAGCCCGGCATTCACGAAGAACGAGATCCGCCCGAACACGTCGGAGAAGCTCTTTTCGTCGAATTCGGGGTCGTCGCGCACGGTGTCGAGCACCGCGATGGCGATGGCCAGCGCGTAGGACAGCTCCTGGACCGGCGTCGCCCCCGCCTCCTGCAGGTGGTAGGAGCAGACGTTCATCGGGTTCCACTTCGGCACGTTCTGGGTCGTGAACAGGATCACGTCCTTGGTGAGCCGGAGCGAGGGCGCGGGCGGGAACACGTAGGTCCCGCGCGACAGGTATTCCTTGATGATGTCGTTCTGGGTCGTGCCCTGGAGGGCGTCGAAGGGCGCACCCTGCTCCTCGGCCACCGCCAGGTAGAGCGCCAGCAGCCACGGGGCCGTGGCGTTGATGGTCATCGAGGTGTTCATCTGGGCGAGCGGGATGTCCTGGAACAGGGTCCGCATGTCGCCGAGATGCGCGATCGAGACGCCGACCTTGCCGACCTCGCCGCGCGCCAGCTCGTGATCGGGGTCGTAGCCGGTCTGGGTCGGCAGGTCGAAGGCCACCGACAGGCCGGTCTGGCCCTTGGCGAGGTTGCCCCGGTAGAGAGCGTTGGACTCCGCGGCGTTGGAATGGCCCGCATAGGTGCGGATGATCCAGGGTTTATCGCGGGGCGTCTTGTCGCCCGTGGTCTCCGCGACGCGCACGCCCATCCTGGCCTCCATGTGGTCTTCTTCACTATCCGCGCTCGGGGCGCAGTCTTGGCCGCACCGTAGCGAAGGCCGTTGGGCGCGTCATCCGCGACAGAAGTGCAAGACGGCCCAGGAGGGCCCGGAAAGACTTTAAAAAAGTTGTGCGGGCCGACAGCCGGATTTGAAGGCGACGGCCGATCAGCGCGGCAGCACGACCGCGCGCGGGGCGCCTTGGTTCGGGCCGTCGAAGAATACCAGCACCCGCTGCCCGTCCGCATTCTCGTCGAGAGGTAGCAGCGCCTCCGGCTTCTCCTTCCTCGGGTAGCCGGCCAGATCGCGGCGCTTGCGCGGCGCCCCCGTGCCGTCCCACGCGAACACCGTGTAGTCGCCGGCCGCGACCGCCCCGTCCTCCGGGTCGAGCATCGGCCCCGCCAGGATCAGGAAGCCGTCCGGCACGGCCACCAGGTCGCGCACGCCCCGCTTCTGCCCGTGACTATCGGGGCCGAGCGCCACCGTGGCGAGGGTCCCGGTGCCCGGCTTGCCGTCGAACAGGCCGGCGAGGGGAACCGACACGATCGCGGCGCTGCCATCCGCGAGCACCGGACCGCGCAGGCCGACATGGAGCCGGCCGCCGCGCACCGCGACGCCCTCGACGGTGACGCCGCCCTCCTCCAGGGCCCTGTCGTGGAAGGGGGCCAGCGCCGGAATATCGGCGATGATCTGCGCCAGCGCTGCCGTACCGGTGATCTCGGGCTCGGCGCGGAGTTGGCCGGTCTCCGGGTCCACGGCCTTGGGATCGAGGCGGATCCGGAACAGGTGCCGGGTCGCCTCGGCCCGCGCGTCGCCCTCGGCACCCTGGCCGTGCTCGCGCCGGGGGCGGCCATGCGAGCCGACGACGTAGAAGGCCCCGTCCGCGTAGGCCACGCCCTCGGCGTCGAGCTCCAGCGGCTCGCCCTTTTGGGTGGCGTCGATCAGCCGGATGAAGCGTCCGGCGACGAGGCTGCCGTCCCGGAGGATCGCCACCTGCGCGCCCTGGGCCTCGTCGTCGGCCACGAGGCAGATCCGCGGAAAGCCGGTCTCGGTGGCGCAGGCGATCCCGCTCACGTCCTTGGCCTTGTCGCTCCGCCCGGCCTCGGCGGGATGTTTTGGGTCGGGCTCGCCGAGGAGCTTGCCGCTGACCGCCCAGGGCTTGGACGGGTCATGTGCCGAGACCGTCACGGGCAGGGCCGCCGCGAGCCCGCAGGCGAGCGCGACCCGGAGCAGAGCGGTCGTGGCCGGACGCCCGACGGTGGCCGTGAGGTTGAGCATGGCGCAGCGCATCCCCGCGCGGGCTATCGATGCGACCGCGATACTCCAAAGCGGCTTGCAGCGCACCCGAACAGACGCCGGTCGATGAAAGCCCCGATCGTCATCGCACTCAGCCGGACCCCGCCGTCTCGTGGTATAACGTCGACCGGAATGGTCGGCGCCGCATCCTGAAAGGTCTCGGGATCGACACCCGGCAGGCCGCCGCCGAATAATACTTGGTCTGCGGGAAAGGCGAATTTGAATACGCAGGTGCCGGCCTTGAGCCTGCGCCTTTTTCACATCTGAAACCCTTGGGTTTCGACTTTCGGCCCACTTGGACGCTTCGGATATCGCCGCTATAGCGCGGATGAGAACCGCGGCCTTTGAGAACCACGCGGGACGAGAGGAGAGCGAGATGGCGGCGAGCGCTGCGGTCAGTCCGGCGGGCGGCGAGGTCAAGGACCTCTACGAGATGGGCGAGATCCCGCCGCTGGGTCACGTGCCGGCCAAGATGTACGCCTGGGCGATCCGGCGCGAGCGCCACGGGCCCCCGGAGCAGTCGCACCAGCTCGAAGTGCTGCCGGTCTGGGAGATCGGCGACGACGAGGTGCTGGTCTACGTCATGGCCGCTGGCGTGAACTACAACGGCGTCTGGGCCGGGCTGGGCGAGCCGATCTCGCCCTTCGACGTGCACAAGGGCGAATACCACATCGCCGGCTCGGACGCGTCGGGCATCGTCTGGAAGGTCGGCGCCAAGGTGAAGCGTTGGAAGGTCGGCGACGAGGTCATCGTCCACTGCAACCAGGACGACGGCGACGACGAGGAGTGCAACGGCGGCGACCCGATGTTCTCGCCGACCCAGCGCATCTGGGGCTACGAGACCGGGGACGGCTCCTTCGCGCAGTTCTGCCGGGTGCAGTCGCGCCAGCTGATGCACCGGCCCAAGCACCTCACCTGGGAGGAGGCGGCCTGCTACACGCTGACCCTCGCCACCGCCTACCGCATGCTGTTCGGCCACGCGCCGCACACGGTCCGGCCGGGCCAGAACGTGCTGATCTGGGGCGCCTCCGGGGGCCTGGGCGTGTTCGGCGTGCAGCTCTGCGCGGCCTCGGGCGCCAATGCGATCGCCGTGATCTCGGACGATTCGAAGCGCGATTACGTGATGAGCCTCGGCGCCAAGGGCGTGATCAACCGCAAGGACTTCAACTGCTGGGGGCAGCTGCCCACGGTGAACTCGCCTGAGTTCCATGCCTGGACGAAGGAAGCTCGGAAGTTCGGCAAGGCGATCTGGGAGATCACCGGCAAGCAGGATGTCGACATCGTGTTCGAGCACCCGGGCGAGGCGACCTTCCCGGTCTCGGCGCTGGTGGTGAAGCGCGGCGGCATGGTGGTGTTCTGCGCCGGCACCACCGGCTTCAACATCACCTTCGATGCCCGCTACGTCTGGATGCGCCAGAAGCGGATCCAGGGCTCGCACTTCGCCCACCTGAAGCAGGCCTCGGCGGCCAACCAGTTCGTGATGGACCGCCGGGTCGACCCGTGCATGAGCGAGGTTTTCCCCTGGGACAAGATCCCCCAGGCGCACACCAAGATGTGGAAGAACCAGCACCCGCCGGGCAACATGGCCTGCCTGGTCAACTCCCCCCGTGCCGGCCTGCGCACGGTCGAGGACGTGATCGAGGCCGGCCCGCTCAAGCGCTGACGCCGCCCCCGGCCTCCGCATCCGAGCGGGGGCCGGGCAGCCAGCCCACATCCCGATCGTCGTCGCACCCCTTGCCCCCGGCCCGGCCGGGAGCGAGAACGGCCGCGCGCGTTCCAGCACCCGAGCCGGGTCGATGACCGATTCGGCGTGAGGCGTGCGGGCGAGCGGGGTGTCGGGCGCGGCCCGGCCTCGGTACTGGGGGTTCTGGACTTGGCCGGCGACGACGATTCTTACGTGTACGACGAGGCGACGGGTGAGTGGCTCCCGCCCGGTCAGGCGGGTGCTGCGGCGGCGCCCGGACCGGCGGAGGTGCGCGATTCGGCCGGCAACGTCCTGGCCGACGGCGACTCGGTCACGCTGATCAAGGACCTGAAGGTCAAGGGCGCGAACCAGACCCTGAAGCAGGGCACCGTCATCCGGTCCATCCGCCTCACGGACGATCCCGAAGAGATCGATTGCCGCCACGACACCATCAAGGGGCTCGTCCTGCGCACCGAGTTCGTGCGCAAGCGCTAGATCGTCAGGGGTTCAAAAGGTCCGGGACCTTTGGTGGGTCCAGGGCCGCGCCCTGGGTCGAGCGAAGCGCGATGCCATCGGGGCTCTGCCCCGATACCCCGCCAAAGGGCTGAGCCCTTCGGAAGCCCGGCCTCTCACCGGCGCTTGGACTCCTCCTGCGGGAGGTGCCGCCCGTAGGCTTCCTGCTTCTCGGCGCGTTCCTGGATCAGGTCGGCATAGGCCTGCCGCATCTCGGGGGAGACGCTGACGCTCTTGCCCTTGGTCGGCTTGCGCTTGGGCGCCTTCTTGAAGGTGTTGTTGGTCTCGCTCATGCCGGGCTCCACGTCGGACCATGGCGGCGGCGCGCGGCCGGCTGGAGGTCCGAGTCGAGTCCCGATTCGGAGTCCGGGCCGGCCCGCGAGGCCGGACTCCTGCCCTCTAGCGCATCGCGCGGCCGCGTGCACGGGACCGGGGCGCGTCGTCAGGTCGATTTCCGCCCCGCATGGGGGCTGACATCTTCGATCTGGCGCGCTGCGGAGCCCTCTGCCAAGGTTGCCGCGTCGAGCGTCGGGGGCGGCGATGGATTCGCGTGAGGCGGGGCACGGATCGGGTCGGTCGATGGCGTCGCGGGGCCGGCGGACGGCCCCGCTCCTGCCAGCCGCCCTCCTGCTGGGCTGCCTGACGGCGCCGGGACTCGCCCAGGACCATCCGGCCCCGAGCCGGCCCGCCCTGAAAGCCGCGTCCCCTGCCCGCCCCGCCGCGCCCGACCCGGCCTTCGAGGCGGCCAGGGCCGCCTTCGAGGCGCTGCCCGAGGCGGAGCGCAAAGCGATCCAGGACGCGCTGGTCTGGACCGGCGATTTCAACGCCGTGGTTTCGGGGGCGTTCGGGCGCCGGACCTACGACGCGCTGACGGCCTACCGGACCCGGGCCGGCGGACCCGATCCCCTCGATCCGCGCGAACGGGCCGCGTTGCTCGCGGCGGGCGAGGCGGCCAAGGCCGCGGCGCGCTTCCGGATTGCAACCGATCCCGCCAGCGGCGCGGTGATGGGCGTGCCCGAGCGGCTGCTGTCGAAGCACTCTGCCCTGCAAGCCGGCACCCGCTGGCAGAGCGCGGACGGGCGCGTGACCCTTGAGACCCGGGCCTTCCCGCCCGGGACCGAGACCCTGGACCACCTGTTCGACGAGGCCACGGCGCCGCGTCCCAACCGCAAGGTGACCTACAGGCTGCGGCGTCCGGATTCCCTGGTGGTCACCGCCGAGACCGGACCCGGCCTGTCCTACATCCGCTACGATGCCGGGTCGCAGGGCGTGCGCGGCTTCCTGATCGGCTACGACCGCGCCCTGGCGCCGGAGGTCGGCCGAATGGTGATCGCGGTGGCCAACGCCTTCGAGCCGTTTCCGGCGGCGGTCGCGGCGGCGCCCGCCAAGCCCGCCGCGGGCGTCCCATCCGCGACGGCTGCCCCTCTGCCCCTGAGGGGACCCGCTGAACTTGCCGAGGGGGCGGGAACGGGGCTTGCGGTCGCGCCGGGGCGGGTGCTCATCGCATCCGCTGTCCTGGAAGGCTGCGCCGCGCCGCGCATCGGGCAGACGCCCGTCCGGGTGCTCGCCACCGATCCATCCGGCCTCGCGCTGCTCGAGGCGTCGGGCGCCCCGGCCCCGGCCCGGGTGGTGGTGCGGCCGGATCCGCTCGCGGCCGAAGAGACCTTGATCGCCCTTGCCCCTGGAGCGGACGGGGTTCAGGCGGCACCGGCGACGGCCGTCACGGGCGGCGTGATCGTACCGCTGCAGCCGGGCGGGGCCGGGGCGCCGGTGCTCGATCGGTCGGGCCGTCTCGTCGGGCTCGTCGCCCGCTATCCGGCGGCGCCGCGCCGGGTCGCCGGCATCGTGCCGCCCGGGCGCCTGGCCCTGGTGCCGGCGAAGGCCGTCGCGGCCTTCCTGGCCGGCCAGGGCATCGCCGAGGCGAAGCCGCGTCCGGATGGCGGGCCCGGCGCTCTGGCCCCCGCGCTCGTCGCGATCGCCTGCCGGTAGGCTCGGCCGCCGCGGTTGGTCGTGGACGATCCCGCCGGACCGAGATCCGGTCCGGCGGGCCCTGCGTCCGAGAGGGTGTGCGGGGCTTAGAGCCGGCCGGTGACCAGCAGGACGATCAGCACGATCAGCAGGATGCCGCCGAGGCCGAAGCCGGGGCCGCGATAGGCGCCGCCGCCCAGGAAGCCGCCGCCGCCGAAGGCCAGGATGATCAGGATGATGAGGAGAATGGTAACGAGGGACATAGAACGGGCTCTCCGGACGGTCGCGCTGTTGCGAGCGTGACCGTTCAAACGCTGCGACAATCCGTTCCGTTCAACGCAGGGCCACGCTTTTGTGAGGATATTGTCCGGATGAGGCTGTAGTTCTCAAGCGTGCCAATCCGGCAACACATCCTGGGGCGCCTCGAGCCAGCCCGGCACCGGCAGGTTCCGTTCGGTCAGGAAGACCGGGTTGAACAGCTTCGAGGCATAGCGCGCCGCCCCGTCGCACAGGATCGTCACCACCGTGTGGCCGGGGCCGAGTTCCCGCGCCAGCCGGATCGCCCCGGCGACGTTGATGCCGGACGAGCCGCCGAGCGACAGGCCTTCTTCCCGCATCAGCCCGAAGACGATGTCGAGGGCCTCCCGGTCGGGGATCCGGAAGGCGTGGTCCGGGGTGAAGCCGTCGAGGTTCCGGGTGATGCGGCCCTGCCCGATCCCCTCGGTGATCGACGAGCCCTCCGCCTTCAGGGTGCCGGTCGTGTAATGCGCGTAGAGGGCGGAGCCCTCCGGGTCGGCGAGCGCGATGCGCACGCCCGGGTTGCGGGCCCGCAGCGCCGCCGCGGTGCCGGCCAGCGTCCCGCCGGTCCCGGCGGCGCAGACGAAGCCGTCGACCCGGCCATCGGTCTGGTCCCAGATCTCCGGGCCGGTGCCGTCCACATGCGCCTGCCGGTTGGCCACGTTGTCGAACTGGTCGGCGAAGAACGCCCCGTTGGCTTCCGTGGCGGCGAGCTTCTCGGCCAGCCGCCGGGCGACGTGGACGTAGTTGTTCGGGTTGGCAAACGGCACCGCCGGCACCTCGACGAGGCGGGCGCCGGCGAGCCGCAGGGTCTGCTTCTTCTCCTCGGACTGGGTGACCGGGATGACGATCAGCGTCCGGTAGCCGCGCACGGAGGCGACCAGGGCGAGGCCGATGCCGGTATTGCCGGCGGTGCCCTCCACGATGGTGCCGCCCGGCCGGATCAGGCCTCTCGCCTCGGCATCCTGCACGATAGCGAGCGCCGCCCGGTCCTTCACCGACAGGCCCGGATTGAGGAACTCGGCCTTCCCGAAGATATCGCAGCCGGTGGCCTCGGAGGCGCGGCGCAGCCGGATCAGCGGCGTATCGCCGATCGCGGCGAGGACGTCGGGACGGGCGGTGCGATTCGGGGTCGTCATGCGTAGGAGCCTAGGCGGGTGTGCAGTGTCTGACGAGGTTCACCCGAACACATGCCCCCCGTTGATCCGCAGGCCGACCGGGTGGCCGGCCGGGTGGCGGACGCCGTCGAAATCCTCAACCGCCAGCACGCGTCCCTCGGTATCCACCACCTCGATCCGCTGGCGGCCCTGGGTGCGGTAGGAGCTGCGCACGGTGCCGGAGAGATGCGCCGCCTCGGGCTCGGCGAGCTGCAATTGCCAGGGGCGGACGTAGAGCTTGACCGGGCCGATGATCCCGGCCGGCGCCGCGACCGGCGTCTCCCGGCTCCGCACCAGCACCCGGCCGCCCTCGGCCAGCGCTTCCACCTCGACGTGGTCGCCCAGGAACTTCATCACGGTTGCGGAGGCCGGGTGCTCCTGGACCTCGTCCGGGGTGCCGACCTGCTCCAGGCGGCCGCGGTCGAGCACCGCGACCCGGTCCGACAGCTCCAAAGCCTCGTCCTGGTCGTGGGTGACGAAGATCGTGGTCTGGCCGGTGCGGTCGTGGATCTCGCGCAGCCAGCGGCGCAGGTCCTTGCGGACCTGGGCGTCGAGGGCGCCGAACGGCTCGTCCAAGAGCAGGACGCGGGGCTCGACGGCGAGCGCGCGGGCCAGCGCCACCCGCTGGCGCTGGCCGCCGGAGAGCTGCGACGGGTAGCGGTCGCCGAAGCCCGAGAGGCGGATCAGGTCGAGCAGGTCGCCGACCCGACGCTTGATCTCGGCCTTGGCCGGGCGATCGGCCCGGCGCCGCGCGTTCAGCCCGTAGGCGATGTTGTCGGCCACGCTCATGTGCTTGAACAGGGCGTAGTGCTGGAACACGAAGCCCACCGCCCGCTCCTGCACGGCCAGCCCCGTGGCGTCGTCGTTGCCGAACAGGATCCGGCCCCGGTCCGGCGCGTCGAGCCCGGCGATGATCCGCAGCAGCGTCGTCTTGCCCGAGCCCGAGGGGCCGAGCAGGCCGAGCAGCTCCCCCGCCCGCACGTCGAGCGACAGGTCGTGCAGCACCGCGGCCGTGTCGAAGGTCTTCGAGATGTCCTCGACCCGGATCGCCGTCGAGGGACGATCAGTGAGCCCGGCCGGCCGCGAGTTCGCCCGCGAAGCGCCATTCGAGGATGGATTTGAGGATGAGGGTGAGGAGGGCAAGGACAGCGAGGAGCGTAGCGACGGCGAAGGCGGCGACGAAGTTGTACTCATTATAGAGGATCTCCACGTGGAGTGGGATGGTGTTGGTCAGGCCGCGGATGTGGCCGGACACCACCGACACCGCGCCGAATTCGCCCATCGCCCGGGCATTGCAGAGGAGCACGCTGTAGAGCAGGCCCCAGCGGATGTTCGGCAGCGTTACCGTGCGGAACGCGTGCAGGCCCGAGGCGCCGAGCGTCAGGGCGGCCTCCTCCTCCGCGGAGCCCTGCTCCTGCATGAGCGGGATCAGCTCGCGGGCGACGAACGGGAAGGTCACGAACACGGTCGCCAGTACGATCCCCGGCAGGGCGAACAGAACCTGGATCCCGTGGTCCAGCAGCCAGGAGCCGAACAGGCCCTGCGAGCCGAACAGCAGCACATAGATCAGACCCGAAACCACCGGCGAGACCGAGAACGGCAGGTCGATGAGGGTGATCAGCAGCGACTTGCCGGGGAACTCGAACTTGGCGATCGCCCAGGAGGCCGTCAGGCCGAACACCACGTTGAACGGCACCGCGATCGCCGCCACCGTCAGCGTCAGGCGGATCGCGCTCCAGGCATCCGGCTCCCGGAATGCGGCCAGGAACGCCTCGATCCCCTTGGAGAAGGCCTGGGTGAAGACCGCGATCAGCGGCAGGACCAGGAACAGCGCCAGGAACGTGATCGCGATCCCGATCAGCACGATTCGGGTGCCGGCGGCCTCCGAGGCGACCGGCTCCGCGTGCGCGGTGGGCGGAAGGGTCGGGGAGAAGATCTCAGACATAGCCGAAGCGCCTCCGGCTCCAGGCCTGGATCAGGTTGATGGCGAGCAGGGTCAGGAACGAGATGCCCAGCATGATCGTGGCAATCGCGGCCGCGCCGCCATAGTCGAACTCGGACAGCTTGATCACGATCAGGAGCGGCGCGATCTCCGACACGTAGGGCAGGTTGCCGGCGATGAAGATGATCGAGCCGTATTCGCCGACCCCCCGGGCGAAGGCCATGGCGAAGCCGGTCAGCACCGCCGGGATCAGCGGCGGCAGCACCACCCGGGTCAGGGTGGCGAACCGGTTGGCCCCGAGGGTGGCGGAGGCCTCCTCGATCTCCTTGTCGATCTCGGCAATCAGCGGCTGCACGGTCCGCACCGCGAAGGGCAGCCCGATGAACACCATGGCGATGAAGATCCCCACCGGCGTGTAGGCCGCCTGGATACCGAGCCGGGCGAGCGGCGCGCCGAGCAGACCGTCCGGCGCGTAGAGCGAGGCTAGCGCGATGCCGGCCACCGCAGTCGGCAGCGCGAAGGGCAGATCCACGGCCGCATCCACGAGCTTGCGGCCCGGGAAGCGGTAGCGGGTCAGAACCCAGGCGACCAGGAAGCCGAAGACCGAGGCGGTGAGCGCCGCGACCGCCGACACGCCGAAGCTCAACCGCAGGGCGCTGGAAACGCGCGGATCGGTGGCGACGTACCAGATCCCCGAGATCCCGAGGCCGGACGCCTTGGCGACAAGCCCGGCAAGCGGCAGCAGCACGACGAGCCCGAGGCAGGTCAGCGTGTAGCCGAAGCTGAGCCCGAAGCCCGGGATCACGCTCGGACGGCGGAAGGTGCGTTTGCGACGCGGCGTCTCGACCATGATTCCCGCCTCAGCGGCCGGCCCGGCTCAACCGGTCGAACAGGCCGCCGGCGTCGAAGTTCCGCTTCTGGATCTCGTCCCAGGAGCCCTGCATATCCTCGATCTTGAACAGCTTGATCTCGGGGAGCTGGGCCAGGTCGGCCGGGGCCGCTGCCTCACGGCGGATCGGGCGGTAATGGTGCTTGGCGAAGATCGCCTGCGCGCGGTCGCTGTAGAGGAAGTCGAGATAAGCCTGGGCGGCCTTGGTGGTGCCCTTGCGCTCGGCGTTGACGGCCACGAGGGCCACCGGCGGCTCGGCGTAGATCGAGGTCGGCGGCGACACGATGTCGAACTTGTCGGCGCCGAATTCCTGCAGCACCAGATAGGCCTCGTTCTCCCAGGTTGGGAGCACGTCGCCCAGCCCGCGCTGGGCGAAGGTGACGGTGGAGCCGCGGGCGCCGGTGTCGAGCACCGGCACGTTCTTGTAGATCTGCCCCACGAAGGCGTCGGCCTTGGCGGCGTCCTTGTCCTGGCCGTAGGCGTAGCCCCAGGCCGCCAGGAAGTTCCAGCGGCCGCCAGCCGAGGTCTTGGGGTTCGGGGTGATCACCTTCACGTCGGGCTTGGTCAGGTCGGCCCAGTCCTTCACGCCCTTGGGATTGCCCTTTCGGACCAGGAAGACCACCGTTGAGGTGTAGGGGGTGGCCTCGTTGGGAAGCTTGGTCCGCCAGTCGTCGGGAATCTTGTGCGTGAGCTTGGCGATGGCGTCAATGTCCGACGGGATGCCCAGCGTGACCACGTCGGCATCGACCCCGTCGATCACCGTGCGGGCCTGGGCGCCCGAGCCGCCATGCGAGGCGCGTACCGTGATCGCCTCGCCGGTCTTGGCCTTCCATTCCTCGGCAAACACCGCGTTGATGTCGCGGTAGAGCTCCCGGGTCGGGTCGTACGAGACGTTCAGCAGGGCGGTCTCGGCGGCAGCCGGCAGGTGGCCGCTCAACAGGCTGGCACCGACCAGCATCGACAGCCCGAAGGCCCGGTTCCTGACCGACCCGTTCTTCATCACGCCCGCTCTCCCAGCCGCCGATGGGCGCGCCGCCGAGGGGCGCACCCAGTTGACCCTGGATCGTTCGTTTTATCGAACGAAGTCAAGTCTTCGGCGCAGGGTTGCGCAGCCGTAGGCACCTCGCAGGATCGGTGGATCCCCGGGGAACACAAGCCGCCTCAAGATTGGTCAGGCGAGAAGGCATGGATCTTCTCCCGCGCGGAACGCTGAGAGAAGAATGTCTGCGCGCTGTAGGGTTTCATAGAAAGAACGAACTGATGTGCGCTGGCACACATTTCGTTCGCTGCCGTTCAGCGCTCCCCGCGCGGGACGCGCGGTCTACGGCTTGGGCTTGGCGAGCTGCTGGACCAGCGCTTCGAGGCGCTGATTGAACGGCGCCGCGAGGGTGTCGGCATAGGCTGCGCGCAGGTTCTGGCCGAGATGGCGGCGCACGCTCGGGCTGAGCGGGGCCGCGGTCGACGCGGGTGTCGCCTCGGGCGGACGGTCCGGATGCGTCTTCGTCATGATCCCGACTCCCCCGCACGTCCCCGCCCTCAAGGTGGCAAAGCTTGGTTAAGAAGCCGTCACGGCCGCTGGATCCAGGTGCCGGAACTGGCCGCCCCGGGGGCACGTTGCTCGGCATGACCTCTCGCGCAGATCGGATCCGCCCCTTGTCCCGCTCGATTTCCCTGACCCTGATGGCCTTCCTGGCGGTGGCGGCGGCAAGCCCCTGCCTGGCGCAGACCAAGCCCGGCGAAATCAAAGGCGTCGACGCCATGGGCGACAAGTCCCGCAGTGCCCAGGACGGCTGGAGCCAGGCGCCGGTTCCCCGGGAGCAATCGGCGGCCAAGGATGCGCCGAATCCGGGGGGCCACTCGATCGGCGAGAATGCCAATCGGCCGGTCCCCAAGGCGGATACGGGTGGATCCTCCGCGACGGAGCCGCAGGCCCCCCTGGACCACCGCACCGGCGGCCCCTCCGGCAGCAACCCGGCTGCTCCCAGCAAGTAAATCCGTCTGACAGTCCGCTCCGTAAAAAGATCTGGTTCTGCAGGACGATAATCCACGGTTGAACGTGCCGGCTCTCGCAAGACAGAGCTGCACGCTGTGTCACCCAATCGCACTTGCCTCGTGCACGCTTTTTTGGGACACCCTGGAATTATACCAGATCGCTTTAAGGAGCGGAGATGACGGTCCAGGTCTCTAGGCGTGGCCTGCTCAAAGGGGCCGGCGCCGGCCTCGCGGGCGGCTCGCTCGGCGCACTCGGCTTCGGCGGCCTCCAGCCGGCCATGGCCGCCGCAGTGCGGCCGTTCAAGCTCGCGCAGATGCGCGAAACCCGCAACACGTGCCCGTACTGTTCGGTCGCGTGCGGCGTCATCCTGTACAGCCTGGGCGACCGTTCGAAGAACGCGCGCTCCTCGGTGATGCATATCGAGGGCGATCCCGATCACCCGGTCAACCGCGGCACGCTCTGCCCGAAGGGCTCGGCGCTGCTCGACTTCGTGCATTCCGAGACCCGCACGAAGTACCCGCTCTACCGCGCCCCCGGCACCTCCGAGTTCAAGCGCGTCTCCTGGGACTTCGCGCTCGACCGGATCTCGACGCTCCTCAAGGAGGATCGGGACAAGAACTTCAAGGCCAAGAACGAAGAGCTCACGGTCAATCGCTGGACCACGACGGGCTTCCTCGGCGCCTCGGCCACCACCAACGAGACGGCCTGGCTGACCTACAAGACAGTCCGAAGCATGGGGGCCCTGGTCTTCGATAACCAGGCCAGGGTTTGACACGGTCCGTCGGTCGCCAGTTTGGCGCCCTCCTTCGGACGCGGTGCGATGACCAACCTCTGGATGGACATCAAGCACGCGGACGTGATTACCGTGATGGGCGGCAATGCCGCCGAAGCGCATCCGTGCGGATTCAAGTGGGTCGTCGAGGCGAAGGCCCATAACAACGCCAAGCTCATCGTCGTCGACCCGCGCTTCACCCGCACGGCGTCGGTGGCCGATCTGTACTGCCCGATCCGGCAGGGGACCGACATCGCGTTCCTGTCGGGTGTCGCGAAGTACCTGATCGACAACGACAAGCTGCAGCACCGCTACGTCGCGGCCTATTCCAACGCGGGCTACGTGGTCCGTGAGGGCTACGATTTCAGCGAGGGCCTGTTCGCCGGCTACGACGCGGAGAAGCGCGACTACGACAAGACCACCTGGGACTACGAGATCGGTCCCGATGGCTACGCCGTGGTCGACGAGACGATGCAGCACCCGCGCTGCGTCATGCAGCTTTTGAAGAAGCACATCGCCATCTACACGCCGGAGATGGTGGAGCGGATCTGCGGCTCGCCGAAGGAGACCTTCCTGAAGGTCTGCGAGTTGATGGCGACCACGTCCTCCCCGGAGCGGACGATGGCCTCGCTCTACGCGCTCGGCTGGACGCACCACTCCAAGGGCTCGCAGAACATCCGCTCGATGTGCATCGTCCAGACGCTTCTGGGCAACATCGGCATGCTCGGCGGCGGCATGCAGGCCCTGCGTGGCCACTCCAACATCCAGGGGCTGACCGATCTCGGGCTGATGAGCAACCTCATCCCGGGCTATCTCAACCTGCCCGTGGAGAAGGAGCCGGACTACGCGAGCTACATCGCCAAGCGGCAGTTCAAGCCGCTGCGCCCGGGCCAGACCAGCTACTGGCAGAACTACAACAAGTTCTTCGTCTCGTTCCAGAAGATGATGTGGGGCGATCACGCGACGAAGGAGAACGACTGGGCCTACGATTACCTGCCCAAGCTCGACGTGCCGACCTACGACGTGCTCCGTGGGTTCGAGCTCGCCAAGCAGGGCAAGATGTCGGGCTACATCATCCAGGGCTTCAACCCCCTGCTGTCGTTCCCGAACCGCGCCAAGATGACGGAAGCCTTCTCCAAGATGAAGTTCATCGTGGTGATGGATCCGCTCAAGACGGAGACCGCCCGGTTCTGGGAGAACCACGGCGAGTACAACGACGTCGATCCGACCAAGATCCAGACCGAGGTGTTCGAGCTGCCGACCACCCTCTTCGTGGAAGAGGAAGGCTCGCTGTCGAACTCCAGCCGCTGGCTGCAGTGGCACTGGCAGGCGCAGGAAGCGCCGGGCGAGTGCCGCTCGGACATCGAGATCATGTCGGAGATCTTCCTCCGCGTGAAAGCGGCCTACAAGAAGGATGGCGGCGCGTTCCCGGACGCGATCCTCAACCTGAAATGGGACTACGCCATCGCCGAGTCGCCGACGCCCACCGAGCTCGCCCGCGAGCTCAACGGCTACACGGTGGCGCCGACGCCTGACCTCAACGGGACGATCATCCCGGCGGGCAAGCAGGTCGACGGCTTCGCCCAGCTCAAGGACGACGGCACCACCGCGTGCGCGTGCTGGATCTACTCGGGCTGCTACACCGAGAAGGGCAACACCATGGCCCGCCGGGACAACAACGATCCCGGCGACCGCGGCATCGCTCCGAACTGGGCCTTCGCGTGGCCGGCCAACCGGCGCGTGCTCTACAACCGGGCGTCCTGCGACCCGGAGGGCAAGCCCTGGTCGGAGAAGAAGAAGCTCATCGAGTGGAACGGCAAGCAGTGGATCGGCTTCGACGTGCCGGATTACGGCGTCACCGTCGCCCCCGATAAGGGCGTCGGGCCGTTCATCCTGAACCAGGAGGGCGTCGCCCGCCTGTGGACCCGGGGGCTCATGCGCGACGGGCCGTTCCCGACGCACTACGAGCCGTTCGAGTCGCCGATGGCCAACATCCCGTTCCCGAAGATCAAGGGCGCCCCGGCGGCCCGCATCTTCAAGGACGACCTGGCCGATCTGGGCGACGCGACGGAGTTCCCCTACGCGGCGACGAGCTACCGTCTGACCGAGCACTTCCACGGCTGGACCAAGCACGCCCGGATCAACGCGATCCTCCAGCCGGAGGCTTTCGTGGAGATCTCGGAGGAGTTGGCCAAGGAGAAGGGCATCACCAAGGGCGGCTGGGTCCGCGTCTGGTCGAAGCGCGGCTCGCTGAAGGCCAAGGCGGTGGTGACGAAGCGGATCAAGCCGCTGATCTGCGACGGCAAGCCCGTCCACGTCGTCGGCATCCCGCAGCACTGGGGCTTCATGGGCCTGACCAAGAAAGGATGGCACCCGAACTCGCTGACGCCCGTGGTGGGTGACGCGAACACCGAGACGCCGGAGTTCAAGGCCTGGCTCGTGAATATCGAGCCGACCACGCCGCCGTCCGACGCGGTCGCCTGAGGAGAGCTGAGATCATGGCCGATTACAGCTCCCTCGATATCCGCCAGCGCTCCGCCTCCACGGAGACGCCGCCGGAGATCCGCCGCCAGGTGGAGGTCGCCAAGCTCATCGACGTGTCGAAGTGCATCGGCTGCAAAGCCTGCCAGTCGGCCTGCGAAGAGTGGAACGACCTGCGCGACGACATCGGCATCAATCGCGGTGTCTACGACAACCCCCACGACCTCACCCCGAAGTCGTGGACCCTCATGCGGTTCACCGAGTACGAGAACCCGGAGACCCAGAACCTCGAATGGCTGATCCGCAAGGACGGCTGCATGCACTGCACCGAGCCGGGCTGCCTCAAGGCGTGCCCGTCCCCCGGCGCGATCGTGCAGTACTCCAACGGCATCGTCGACTTCATCGAGGAGAACTGCATCGGCTGCGGCTATTGCGTGAAGGGGTGCCCGTTCAACATCCCGCGCATCAGCCAGACCGACCACAAGGCGTACAAGTGCACCCTGTGCTCGGACCGGGTCGCGGTGGGTCAGGCTCCGGCCTGCGCCAAGGCGTGCCCGACCGGCTCGATCATGTTCGGCACCAAGCAGGCGATGATCGAGCAGGCCGAGACCCGCGTCGAGGATCTGAAGTCGCGCGGCTTCCAGCATGCCGGCCTCTACGACCCGGCCGGCGTCGGCGGCACGCACGTCATGTACGTCCTGCACCATGCCGATCAGCCGAGCCTCTATGCCGGCCTGCCGAACGACCCGAAGATCTCGCCGCTCGTGGCCTTCTGGAAGGGGGGCGCCAAGGTGTTCGGGCTCGCCGCGATGGGCTTTGCCGCGGTCGCGGGCTTCTTCCACTACGTGACGGCCGGCCCGAACGAGGTCGTGCCCGAGGAAGAGGAAGAGGCGGTCGAGTTCGACGAAGCCAAGCGCCGCGGCGAAACCGGCGGCGGCGAAGCACGGCCGCACTAGACGCGACGGTCTCCCTCCCCCTCTGCGGGGGAGGGAGAGCCGCGCGGATCCGGAATCGACAGGGTGGGGCCGTCGAGGTCATGCCGCCCTACATCAAGTTTTCGGGTCGATCCGTGTCGCGGAGCCGGCCCCGTCAGGCGCGAGAAGGCCGATGACGAGCCAGAACGATATCCGGGACGGTGATTCCCGCCCCCTGCATCACGCCAAGGCTGAGACGCCGGAGGTGCTGTACGTCCCGCGCTACACCGGGGTTCAGCGCGTGAACCACTGGATCACCGCGATCCTGTTCACCCTGCTGACCCTCTCGGGACTGGCGATGTTCACGCCCTACCTGTTCTCGCTGACCGGCCTGTTCGGCGGCGGACAGGCGACGCGTGCGATCCATCCGTGGTTCGGCGTCGCCCTGGCGGTGAGCTTCTTCTTCCTGTTCGTGCGCTTCTGGAAGCTCAACATCCCGAACAAGGACGATGTCGCGTGGTCCATGAAGATCGGCGACGTGGTCACCAACCGAGAGGACCGCTTGCCGGAGCTCGGCAAGTACAATGCCGGCCAGAAGGGCGTGTTCTGGGGCCAGACCGCGCTGATCGGGGTGATGTTCGTCACCGGCCTGGTGATCTGGAACACCTATTTCGGCGGCCTGACCACCATCGAGACCCAGCGCTGGGCGCTCCTCGCCCACTCGCTCGCCGCCGTGATCGCCATCGCGATCATCGTGGTCCACATCTATGCCGGCATCTGGGTGCGCGGCACCAGCCGGGCGATGGTGCGCGGCACGGTGACGGGCGGCTGGGCCTATCGGCATCACCGCAAGTGGTTCCGGCAGATCGCCGGCGCCAAGGCGCGCCGGGGCTCGGTCGACAAGCGCGGATCCTGAGGCGTGGCCAATTTCTTCAGGCGGAAGCCCGCGGTCCCGGCCGAGACGAAGCCCGCCGCGGCTGAGGCGAAGGCCCGGCGGCGGGATTTCAGCGAGCTGAAGCCCGATCCCGACAAGATCGGGATCTCAGGCTCGGTCCCGTTCGTGCGGCTGCCGAACCCGGAGACGCTGTTCGCCGACAGGGCCGCGCGCCTGACGGCTGTCGCCCCCGGGCATCCCCTCGAAGCCTATCTCCGGTTCGTGGCCGAGGTCGCCCGGGCGCAGGCATCGGTCCAGGCGAGCGTTCCGCCGGCCGAGGCGCCGGTGGCGTCCGACACGGCTTTGCGCGCCGAGCACGGCATGCCGCCCCTGTCGCGGCACCGGCTTGAGGTCGATGCGGGCTTCGACGGTTGCCTCATCGCCCTGCTGGACCAGCTCGACCTGTCGGTGTCCCCGGAGGCGTCCCAGGCAGCCCGCGCGAGCCTGCTGGCGGCATCCCCGGCCGACCGGCTCGACTTGGCCGTGCAGGTCGTCGAGGGCGCGCTCCCGATGGAGCGGATCGCCGAATGCGTGTTCGTCGCCGCCGCCCTGCAGGTCCGGTTCGCCCAGGATGCGGCGCGCCTCGACGCCTCAGCCCTGAAGCCCGTGGCCGACGGCGTCTGCCCGTGCTGCGGCGGCGCACCGGTGGCGAGCGTCGTGGTGAGCTGGACCCCGGCCGACAAGGCCCGGTACCTGAGCTGCTCGGTCTGCAGCACCCTGTGGAACCACGTCCGGATCCGCTGCACCGCCTGCGGCTCCGGCGAGGGCATCAGCTATTACGGGCTCGACGAGGTGTCCAAGGACGTTCAGGTCGAGACCTGCACGACCTGTCACAGCTACATCAAGCACCTGCACCAGCACCGGGCGCCGGCACTCGACCCGGTTGCCGACGACATCGCGTCCTACGGCCTCGACCTGAAGATCGCCGAGGACGGATTTCGCCGCGCAGGCCTGAACTTACTGTTCATCGTTTAAGTCCCGGATCAACACGGTCCGGGACCCAGTGCGCGGGCAGGGCGGAGCCCTTCCGAATCCCCGCGCTCAGAGTGCGGCCGGCATCACCGTTTTCCGAACGCCGGCAACACCTTTCGGGATGATGCGCTAGCGATACCCGTACCGGCTCTTGGCGGCGGCCAGGAGGTGCAGCGCCTCGCCGGACTTGCCGGCGGCGCATTCCCCGGCGGCCTGGCTGAGGTCGGCGTTGAAACGGTCGCCCACCGGCTTGTTGAGGTTGCCGGTCGCCACGTCGCTGTCGACGATGGCCTTGGTGCGGGCGATCTCCGGACCGCAGCCGCTGCCCGTGGGCAGGGCCAGAGGTGCCGGAACGATGGGCGAGGGCTCGGAGACCTTGGGCGCGGAGCGTTGCTGGCAGGCGCCCAGCGCCGCGGCGGCGAGAACGACGAGGGTGAGGCGCATCGGAAGACGGGACGCGGGCACGGCGAACATCCTGTTGCGGCGCACGGGCTGCGCCGCCCGGGTTTTGGGCCGAGCTTGGCAGTGGGTCAATCGCCCCGGCGGCATGCCTGCGCACTGCGATGATCACACATGTGTTCCGGATCGTCCGAGGCTCAGTAAGGTGCCCAATCCAGAACAGAGACGCACCTCCCTCACAAAGGGCGCGGGTCTCTCCTCCGGCGCGGACTTGCAGTTCCACACATCGAGGTCGGCAGAAGACATGGCAGACGCCACGGCTCTCCCTCCCCCCTTTGCGGGGGAGGGTGGCCCCCGAAGGGGGTCGGGAGAGGGGAGCGACGGTGCAGAACGGGACTTCGCCCGTCACGGCAGTCGCGCCCTGTCCTAAGCCCGGGCTCCCCTCTCCCGGCCCTCGCTGACGCGAGGCCCACCCTCCCCCGCAGAGGGGGGAGGGAGACGCGCTGGGAGGTAGCCTTGGCCCACATCCGGCAGCGACATGTGAACATCCAAGCTCGTGCGGGAGAGGGGGCGCGTCGAGCCCTGCACCGGCGCCTGAGCGCGCCCTACTTGGCCTTGTCGGACAGCGCCTTCAGGCCGGATTCGTAGATGCCCTGGATGGCGTCGACCGCCACGGTGTCGGGGGCGCCCTTGGCGTTGAAGGTGCCGCTCCAGGTCACCTTGGAGCCCGTGCCCTCGGGGGCCACGGCCAGGGTCGATTTGTAGTCGGAGACCGGCAGCGGGCCTTCCAGGATCGTGTAGGTGTAGCTCATCACCTTGTCGTCGCGGGAGACCTGCTCCTCCTTGAGGGTACCGCCGCCTTTCAGGCTGAGCGTGCGGACCTTCATGCCGTCCTTGTCGGACAGGACGCATTTCTCGATGGCCGGGTGCCAGTCGCCGATGCCGCAGAACTCGCCGATCGTCTGCCAGACCTTGGCCGGGGAGGCGGCGATGTCGGCCGAGCGCGTCACCTCCAGGGCATGGCCCGCCACGGTGGAGGCGGCCAGCGCCAGGGCGGCAAGCGGCAGGGGCCGGCTGAAAGCGAAGGGCATCGGGGGGTCTCCATCCAAGTCGATCGCGGCGGGCGCCGCGCAGGCTCTGGGGCCGCGGTTGAGCTAGGCCGGGATGCCCGCCGGGGCAATGGGCGGGTCGGACGAGGCGGGTGGCCGCGCTCAGACGACGCGGCGGGTGGGGGTGGTATCGCCTCGCGCCGCATCGACGGCTCGCTCGTCTCTCCTCATCGCCAGCACCGCGACGCGTCCCCGTGAGACGCTACGATCTGAGATCGCGCGTCGCCCTCTGTTGCTTCGCGACGCTCGCGATGACGAGGCGGGCCGCTACCACCCCTCCCCGACATCCACCTCGACCGGATACCCATACCCCGTCACGGGCGCGTAGGCCGGCCGGACGGCGGTGCGGGTATAGGCCGGGAGCGGGCGGCGGCCCATCTGGTCGAGATCGGCGTAGCTGTCATCCGGCGCATAGGGATCGCGGATCCGGGCGACCCGGCGGGTGCGCGTGCTGCGCTCGGCCACCAGGGCGTCGGCGCCCTCGATCTGGACGCGGGTCCGGTTCATGCCCTGGGTCTTCACGAGGTTGAACAGAGTCGCGGCGTTGCGCACCGACAGGCGCACGCAGCCATGCGAGGCTGCGCGCCCAAGATTGCGGACGTGGTTGGTGCCGTGGATCGCGTGGCCCTGATTGGTGAAGAACATCGCGAACGGCATAGGCGCGTCGTCCCACTCCTTCGAGAAGTGGGTGCGCTCCATCCGGAACGGCCGATAGGAGCCGGACGGGGTGTCGTGGGCCTCGACCCCGGTGGAGACCGGCCAGGTGTAGCGGGGCTGCCCGTCGACCGAGACCTCCATCCGCTGGGCGGACTTGTCGACGTTGATGAGCACATCCGCCCGCGCCGCCGACGGCGCGGCGCCCCACAGGAGCAATCCCGACAGGACCGAGACCAGACCGATACGCATGAACGACCTCGATGGATGGGCAAAGACGGATTTCAGATAGGCTAAGCTATTGGCAACGCCAAGGTTCCTGGGCGGAGGCCCGCGGAGCTGGGGTTCGACTGCGCAGGCGGATCGGCGCTCGCAGGGGCGGCGCGGGTCGGCTTCGGCACGGAAGATGCGGCCCGTTGACAGGCGCCCCAGGCCGGGCGCCTCCTGCCCATCCCTGATCCGGAGATTCCATGGCTCTCGACCCCGCCCTCGCCGCCGAGATCGAAGCCTCCGTGGCGGAGGGGTTTGCCGACCAAGTGGCGCACACGCAGGCCCTGGTCCGGTTCGCCTCCCTGCGCGGCGCCGAGCATGCCTGCCAGGATTACGTGTTCGGGGCGTTCCGGGCCCGGGGCTACGCCACCGAGCGCTTCGCCATGGACCGGACCGCGATCGCGTCTCATCCGGGCGGCTCGAAGATCGACGCGCGCCACTCCGACGCCCCGATCGTCGTCTGCCACCACCGTCCGCAGACCGAGACCGGCCGCTCGCTGATCCTGCAGGCCCATGTCGACGTGGTGCCGGTGGGCCCCCTCGACCTGTGGACCCATCCGCCCTTCGACCCGGTGATCGAGGGCGACTGGCTCTACGGCCGCGGCGGCGGCGACATGAAGGCCGGCCACGCCGCCAACCTGTTCGCCCTCGACGCGCTCACCCGCCTCGGCCTCCAGCCCGCCGCCGCGGTGACGATCCAGTCGGTGGTCGAGGAGGAATCCACCGGCAACGGCGCGCTCGCCACCCATCTGCGCGGCTACCGGGCCGACGCCGTGCTGATCCCGGAGCCCGAGGACGAGAAGCTCGTGCGCGCCAATACCGGCGTGCTGTGGTTCACCGTCGAGGTGCGGGGCGTACCGGTACATGTCCGCGAGATGGGGGCCGGCGCCAACGCCATCGACGCCACCTACCGGGTGATCGGCGCCCTGCGTGAACTCGAGGCGCGCTGGAACGCCGAGAAATCCGAGCACCGCCATTTCGAGGCGGAGGACCACCCGATCAACCTCAATATCGGCCGGATCGAGGGTGGCGACTGGGCCTCCTCGGTGCCGGCCTGGTGCCGGATCGACTGTCGCGTCGCGCTCTACCCGGGGGTCCCGGCGGCCCGGGCCGCCGCCGAGATCGAGGCCGCAGTCTCGAACTTCGCCCGCACCGACCCGTTCCTCGGCAACAGCCCGCCGCGGGTGGCCTTCAACGGCTTCTTCGCCGAGGGCTACGTGCTGGAGGAAGGCTCCGAGGCGGAGGCCGTGCTCGGCCGGGCGCACGAGCGGGCGATGGGCACCCAGCTGCAGAGCTTCATGTCGCCGAGCTACCTCGATACCCGGGTCCACGCCCTCTACGATAAGGTGCCGGCCCTGTGCTACGGGCCGAGCGCCCAGAACATCCACGGTTTCGACGAGCGCGTGAGCCTCGCCTCGATGCAGCGCTGCACCACCGCGATGGCGTTGTTCGTGGCCGAATGGTGCGGGACGGAGCGGCGGCCGGGCTGAGGGTTCCGGCGTCCGTACGCGGTGCGGGTCCCCTCTCGCTTGCGGGTTTACGGAACGCAGTCCGGCTCGTTCCCGGTGCAACTGTAGTCACATCGCAGCAGACACGCGCTCTCCCTCCCCCCTTTGCGGGGGAGGGTGGCCCCCGAAGGCGGTCGGGAGAGGGGAGCAACAGTGCAGGATAGGGCTTCGCCCGACATGCTAGTCGCGCCCTTGTCTGAACCCGGGTCCCCTCTCCCGACCCGGCCTGACGGCCGGCCCACCCTCCCCCGCAGAGGGGGGAGGGAGACGCGCCTGGGTCCGGTCTTTGCTCCCATCCGGCTACGATGTGAGGACATCGTAGCTCGTGCGTGAAAGGGATCCGCGTCGCATCCGGCGATGAGTGCCCCCCGATCAGGGGATCAGGCGGTCCGCCCGGAGCCGGGTGAACAGATCGTAGAACGCGTCATCGGTGGGCTGGTAGGCCGTAAAGCCCAGGCGGCGGCTCTTGCTCATGTCGGTGACGACCTCGATCGGCCGGCCGAGATCGGCGTCGGTGTGCCACGGCGAGGCGAGCTTCGCGAGGTCCGGCTCGGCCAGGCCGTGGCGCTTGGCGATCTCGGCCCAGGCCGGCCCGTCCTGCGCCATCCGCTCCTCCAGCGGTCGGATTGTCCCGTCGAACGGCACTGCCTCGATCCCGAACCACTCGGCGATCCGGCCCCACATCCAGCTCCAGCGGAAGACGTCGCCGTCGACCACGTTGAACGCCTCGTTGGCGGCCTTCGGCTCGGTGGAGGCCCAGAGCAGCTGGCGGGCGAGGAGCCTGGCGTCGGTCATGTCGGTCAGGCCGTTCCACTGGGCGGCCGAGCCCGGGAAGGTGAAGGGGCGCTTCAACGCGCGGCACAGGGTGGCGTAGCAGGCCAGCGTCGTGCCCATGTTCATGGCGTTGCCCACCGCCTTGCCGATGATCGTGTGCGGGCGGTGCACGCTCCAGGTGAAGCCGTCGCGGTCACTGGCCGCGAAGACAGCATCCTCCTGGGCGTAGTAGAAGTTCTCGATGTCGAGCCGGCCCTGGTCCTCGCGGAACGGCGTCTGCGGCAGGGTGCCCTTCCCGTAGGCCTCGAACGGGCCGAGATAGTGCTTCAGCCCGGTCACGAGAGCGACGTGGCGGACGCTCTTCTGCGGCCGGAGGGCGTCGAGCAGGTTCTCGATCATGGCCCGGTTGACCTGGATCATCTCGGCCTCGGTCGGGCGCCGCTGCCAAGTCGCCAGGAAGACGTGGCTCGGGGCGAGGCCGGCCAGCGCCGTCTCCAGGGAGGCCGGATCCTGCAGGTCGGCCACCACCGGCTCGATCCCGGCCAGATCCACCGGCTTGCGGGCGAGCCCCGCGACCCGCCAGCCCTCCTCAACGAGCAGCGCGCCGGTGGCGCTCCCGACGATCCCGCTGGCGCCGACGATCAGGGCGGTGTTCGACATGCATATCCTCTCGGCCCGGCTCACATCCAGGTTGAGCGGCAGATGCGGCCGTCGCCCACAGCCTTCAAGGCCGCACGGCGCCGCCCTCCCCCGCGTCGCGGGTATTGGCTGGGTGTCGAGAGGTCAGCGACCAGGCACAGCTGATGTCATCCCTCCGCGGGAGACGGCACTGACGACTCTTCGGGCGTGGCGCGGGTTCCCCCTCTCCCCGCGCGCGGGGCTACGATGTTCACACATCGGCGGATGAAAGGTGCGATGCGCTCTCCTCCCCCTTGCGGGGAGGCGTTGGAGGTGGGGGTGGTGCAGAAGGCACCGTCACGTTCGATCCTGCACCACCCCCACCCCTGACCCCTCCCCGCAAGGGGGAGGGGAAAGCGCGGTCCTTCAAACACTTGCGACCGGAACGATGTAGGAATCCGCTAGCCCCGCAAGCGGGGCGAGGGGATCCCGCCGAAAGCCTCGAACCCGATCTGTCGACTGCCCCCGCCCCTCACGCCACCCGGTCGATGGCCGCGCCCAGGACCTCGACGATCTCGCCGATCTGGCCGCGCTCCAGGATCAGCGGCGGCGACAGGGCGATGATGTCGCCGGTGACCCGGGTGAGCAGGCCGCGCGCGAAGCAATCCACGAACAGCTCGTAGGAGCGCTTGCCGGGGGCGTCGGGCCGGGGCGCCAGCTCGATGCCGGCGATCAGCCCGATGGTGCGGATGTCGATGACGTTCTTGCGCCCGCGCAGGTCGTGCATCGCCGTGGCCCAGTCGTCGGCGAGATCGGCGGCGCGGGTGAGCAGCCCCTCCTCCCGGTAGATGTCCAGCGTGGCGAGGCCGGCCGCGCAGGCCACCGGATGGCCGGAATAGGTGTAGCCGTGGAACAGCTCGATCCCGTCCGGGCCGTTCATCAGCGCGTCGTGCACCGGGCGGCTCGCGAACACCGCGCCCATCGGCACCGTGCCGTTGGTCAGGCCCTTGGCGCTGGTGACGAGGTCGGGCACCACGCCAAAGTAATCGGTCGCGAACGGGCTGCCGAGGCGGCCAAATCCCGAAATAACCTCGTCGAAGATCAGCAGGATGCCGTGCTTGGTGCAGATGTCGCGCAGGCGCTCGAGATAGCCCTTAGGCGGGATCAGCACGCCGGTGGAGCCCGCCACCGGCTCGACGATGCAGGCCGCGATGGTCTCGGCCCCGTGGAGCGCCACCAGCC
The DNA here is from genome assembly GCF_022829565.1 of Methylobacterium sp. J-001. NCBI lineage: Bacteria > Pseudomonadati > Pseudomonadota > Alphaproteobacteria > Hyphomicrobiales > Methylobacteriaceae > Methylobacterium > Methylobacterium sp. J-001. Next base: position 18,433 of record NZ_JAKSYN010000162.1, on the reverse strand, counting down.
GCTCGAGATCCTCGGCCAGCTCCGCCCCGTGCTCGGGCTGGCCCTTCACGAAGGCGTTGCGGGCGGGGTCGTGGGTGTGGCGCAGGTGGTCGGTGCCGTTGAGCTGCGGGAAGACCCGGCGGTTCGAGACGATGCCGCCCACCGACAGGCCGCCGAAGCCGACCCCGTGATAGCCGCGCTCCCGGCCGATCAGCCGGGTCCGGGTCCCCTGCCCGATCGTCCGCTGGTAGGCGAGCGCGATCTTGAGGGCGGTGTCGACCGATTCGGAGCCGGAATTGGTGAAGAACACCCGGTCGAGGCGCTGGTCGGGACCGCCCGGGGCGATCTCGGCCAAACGCTCGGCGAATTCGAAGGCGATCGGGTGGCCCATCTGGAAGGTCGGGGCGAAATCGAGCGTGGCGAGCTGGCGCTCCACCGCCGCCGCGATCCCCCGGCGCCCGTGCCCGGCATTGACGCACCAGAGCCCGGCCGTGCCGTCCAGCACCGTGCGGCCGTCATCGGCCGTGTAGTGCATGCCCTGCGCGGCCACGAGCATCCGCGGGGCCGCCTTGAACTGGCGGTTGGCGGTGAACGGCATCCAGAAGGCGTCGAGGGACGGCGTGTTGCGTAAGGGATGATCGGTCATGGCGGGCGCTCCGGGGCGGCGATCGGTACAGGGGACACCCTGGCGGATCGGGCAACAAGTCCTTTTCTGATCGCCGCCAAGCCCTTGCAGAATCGGGGCCGCGGGCGCCACTGTTGCGGGATCCTCAACACCTGAAACGGGGCCCGGACGGATGAGCATCGATGTCGGCGAGCGCCTGCGCTTCGTGCGGGCCCGCCACGGCCTGTCGCAGCGGGCGCTGGCCAAGCGCGCCGGGGTGACGAACTCGGCGATCTCGCTGATCGAGGCCAACCGGGTGAACCCATCGGTGGGCGCCCTGAAGCGGATCCTCGACGGGGTGCCGATCGGCATGGCCGAATTCTTCGCCCTCGAACCGGAGCCGGAGCGCAAGGCGTTCTTCGCCGCCAACGAGCTGACCGAGATCGGTCGCAAGGCGGCCAAGGGGGCGATCTCGTTCCAGCAGGTCGGCGACAGCCTGTTCGGGCGCAAGCTGCAGATCCTGAAAGAGCGCTACGAGCCCGGGGCCGATACCGGCCGGGTGCCCCTCTCCCACGAGGGCGAGGAGGGCGGCATCGTGCTGTCCGGGCGCCTGGAGGTCACGGTCGGCGAGGAGCGGCGCATCCTCGGCCCCGGCGACGCCTACAGCTTCGACAGCCGCCGGCCCCACCGGTTCCGCTGCGTCGGCCCCAACCCGTGCGAGCTGGTCAGCGCCTGCACGCCGCCGAGTTTCTGACGCAGCGGGGCTCTCAGGGGCTCTGCCCCCGAACCCCGCCAAAGGGCTGAGCCCTTTGGGAACCCGGTCTGGGCGTGCATTCGCTCAAAGGCGACGGATCCGGCTAACGCCGGGTTCAGGCGCGGGCTGCTAAACGTACGCCATGACGACTCTTGCCGCCACCGCCACGCATCTGCTGGCGACGTCCCAGAACCAGTCGATCGGCATCGCGGCGGCGCGCCAGCAGATCGCCTCCGAGAAGGCCGTCGCCGGGCTCGTGGCGGAGAGCGCGACCAAGGGGGCCTCCGGTCCCCCGGCCCCTCCCGGCCAGGGCCAGCGGGTCGACCTGCGGGTCTAAAGGCCCCTACGCGAAGCCGTAGAGGCGGCGCGAGTTGTCTACGAAGAGCCGGCGGCGCCGGTCCTCGTCCGGCACCCAGTCCGCCATCAGGTCGAGGAGGTCGGGAAGGCGCGGCGGCCCGTCCCATGCGGCCACGTGCGGCCAGTCCGAACCCCAGACGCAGCGCTCCGGGGCGGCGTCGTTGAGGGCGCGGGCGAAGGGGATCGTGTCGGCGTAGGGTGGCCCGTCCACCGAATCCCGGAAGGCGCCGGAGAGCTTGACCCAGTTGCCGTCGCGCACGAGGCCGAGCAGGGCCTGGAAACCCGGATGCTCCACCCCCGCCGAGGCCGGCATGTGGCCCATATGGTCGAAGACCAGGGGCACCGGCAGCCGCGACAGGCGGCCGGCGATCGGCGGCAGGTCCCGGGCGTCGAGCAGGAACTGGAGGTGCCAGCCCATCTCCCGGGCGAGCGCGCCGTAGCGCTCCACCGCGTCGAGCCCGACCCCGCCGCCGAACAGCACGTTGAGGCGCAGGCCCACCACCCCGGCCTCCTTGAGGGCCGCGAGCTCCGCATCGGGGAGGCCGAGCGGGATTACCGCGATGCCGCGCAGGCGCTGCCGGTTGGCCCGGAGCGTCTCCACCATCAGGCGGTTGTCGGTGCCGTGGACGCTGACCTGGACCAGCACGCCGTTGGCCATGCCGGTGGCGTCGAGCATGGCGAGGTACCGGTCCGCCGGGGCGGCCGGGGGCGTATAGCTGCGATCGGCCACCAGCGGGTAGGCCGGTGGCAGGCCGATCACGTGGGCATGGGTGTCGACCGCGCCGGCGGGCACCCGGTAGCGGGTCGGGCCGCCGGGATGCGGATCCGGGGCGGGGCAGTCGCGAATCTCGGCCATGCTCAGGTATCCGCGTGCAGGACCCGGCCGCGGGTCTCGGGCAGCGCGAAAGCCGCCAGGAAGAAGATCCCGTAGGCGATCGCCGCGAAGATCGCGATGGCCGAGGCGAGGCCGGCACGCTCGGCGAGATAGCCGACCAGCGCCGGGAACAGGGCGCCGACGCCCCGGCCGAAATTGTAGCAGAATCCCTGCCCCGAGCCGCGCAGGCGGGTCGGGTAGAGTTCGGTCAGGAAGGCGCCCATCCCGGAGAAGTAGCCGGAGGCGAAGAACCCGAGCGGGAAGCCCAGCACCCAGAGCACGCTGTTGGACAGCGGGATCTGGGTGTAGGCGACGATCACCGCGATGGCGCCGAGCGAGAAGATCAGGAAGAGCGGCCGCCGCCCGAGCCGGTCTGCGAGCCAGGCGCCGACCAGGTAGCCGGCGAACGAGCCGATGATCAGCGCCGCCAGGTAGCCCGTGGAGGACACCACCGAGAGGCCGCGCTCGGTGGTGAGGAAGCGCGGCACCCAGGTGGTGATCGCGTAATAGCCGCCCTGGCAGCCTGCCGCAGCCAGCGAGGCGAGCAGGGTGGTCTTGAGGATCGGCCCGGAAAAGATCTCCCAGATCTTCGGCCGGTCGCCGGTGGCGATGGCCCGGGCGCGGGTCTCGGCGGCCACCTGCGGCTCCTGCACGTAGCGGCGCAGGTAGAAGATTAACAGGGCCGGCAGGGCGCCGATCGCGAACATCCAGCGCCACGCGATCTCAGGCGGCAGCAGCGAGAAGGTCACCGCCTGGGCCAGCGCCGCCATGCCCCAGCCGATCGCCCAGCCGGACTGGACCGAGCCCACGGCGCGGCCGCGATACTCGGCCCGGATGGTCTCCCCGATCAGCACGGCGCCGGCCGCCCACTCGCCGCCGAAGCCCAGCCCCAGGATCGCCCGGGCGATGAGCAGCTGCTCGAAATTCTGCACGAAGGCGCAGAGCAGCGAGAACACCGAGAACCACAGGATGGTGATCTGGAGGGTGAGCACCCGGCCGATCCGATCGGCGACGAAGCCGGCGAGCCAGCCGCCGAGCGCCGAGGCCAGCAGGGTCACCGTCGCAGCGAGGCCGGCGGTGCCGGAATCGACGTGCCACAGGGCCATGATCGTCCCGATCACCAGCGGGTAGATCATGAAGTCCATGCCGTCGAGGCACCACCCGGCGGCGCAGGCCCAGAAGGTGTGCCGCTCCGTCGCGTTCATGGAGCGGTAGAAGGCCATCAGGCTGGCATCGCGGATTTCCACCGCCTCCACGCCCGTATTCCCCGCCCCGGCTTTCGTACGCATCACACTCTCCCACAACGGGAAAGCAGTATCGGCGCCAATGGCCGAGCTTTGCAACCGTCGGGTGGTGCCACGCAAGGAAAAGGCCGCCCGGAGGCGGCCTTTCCCAACGATCGTGCCCAAGGATCCGGGTTCGGTCGATGCCGCTCAGTAGCAGCGCTCGACCAGCACCCGGCGGTAGCCGTAGGGCGTCCAGCGGGTCCGCGGGACCGTGTAGCAGCCGCCGCCGTACCCGTAATCGCCAGCGTAGCCGTAGCCGCCGCCGTAGCCGACCGGGGCGTAGCCCGGATAGCCGTAGCCGCCGCCGTAGCCGCCATAGAGGCCGCCGGCCGCCAGGCCGAGCCCGACGCCGAGACCCAGACCGCCGAGACCGTAGCCGTAGCCACCGCGATAGCCGTAACCGCGGCCGTAGAAGCCCCGGCCGTAGCCGCCCCGGAACCCGCCAAAGCCGCCGCGGTACCCGCCGAAGCCGGCGCCGCGGAAGCCGCCGAACCCACCGCCCCGGAATCCGCCGCCGCCGAAGCCATGGCCGAAGCCGCCACCGTGGAACCCGCCACCGAAGCCACCGCCATGGAATCCGCCACCGCCGAAGCCGCGCGCATCCGCGCCGGCCGGCATCAGGACCAGGGCACCCGCGGCCAGCATGGCCGAGCCGAGCATTGCACCCTTCATCATGTATCTCCGTCGATCAAAACCGCCCTCGTAAGCCAGAAACGCCCGAATATGGAAAACAGTTCAGCTGCCGCCCGCGGCGCGCCGCCGCTGGCCCGGGGCACAAGCCCGGCGCCATCTCGCGGGCCGATGGTGCGGTTCCGGACACCAAAATCGCCGCTTTCAGGGGCGAGAGGCGCTGCGCCCGCCCTCGGCTCCGCCTGGGGCATCACGGAACCACCGATGACGACGCGCCCGGTTCACGCTCTGTTGATCGCGCTGCTGGCGCTCACCGTCCTCGCCCGGGGCGCCCTGGCGGCGCCGGCCGCGCCGGATCTGTGCCGCGCCGTCCAGGCGCAGGGCGAGAGCTTCACGGTCTGCACCATCGATCTGCGGCGCCAGCGGCTGCGGCTGTTCTGGCTCCAGGAGGACGGTCGCCCCTACGGCGCGCTGGGAACCCTGGCCGAGAAGCAGGGCGGGCGCCTCGGCTTCGCGATGAATGCCGGCATGTACGACAAGGACCAGGCGCCGGTGGGCCTCTATGTCGAGGACGGGCGCGAGATGAAGCGCGTCTCCACCGCGGACGGCCCGGGCAATTTCCATCTGAAGCCCAACGGGATCTTCTGGGTGAAGGGCGACAAGGCCGGGGTGCTCGACACCGGCCATTACCTGCGGGCGAAGATCCGGCCGGACTTCGCCACGCAATCGGGCCCGATGCTGGTGATCGATGGGCAGATCCACCCCAAGATTTCCGCCGACGGTCCGAGCCAGAAGATCCGCAACGGCGTCGGGGTCCAGGAGGACGGGCGGGTGGCGGTGTTCGCCATCTCCGAGCGCCCGGTGACCTTCGGCGCCTTCGCCCGCCTGTTCCGGGACGACCTCGGCTGCCGCAACGCCCTGTTCCTCGACGGGACGGTCTCGAGCCTCTACGCGCCGAATCTCAGCCGCTCGGACATCAGCCGGCCGCTGGGGCCCCTGGTCGGGGCGATGGCGCGCTGAAGGCGCGCTCGGCATCCCGCGTCACGGCGTATCCGATCCTGAATCGCGACGCGGAACGACCGCGCAGCCCTGAACGGCTCGCCACCGATCGGCGTCCGATCCGAGGCCGTAAGGTCGAAGGCCCGGCTGTCCGGAACCACCGTTCGCGCTTGGAAGCACAACCCGCCCCCGATATACTCAGACAAAACAAGGGGGGGAATCATGGGTCGGTCGCGGCTTTTCGGTAGCGCCGTAGCGATGGCGATCGCGACGAGCTCGGCGGGGGCGCAAGTTCCGCAGACGATCCTGTACGGCGCGGCCTATTACGACGAGTATACGCCGGTCGATCGGGTCGACGAAGACGCCAGGATGATGAGGGCGGCGGGCATCACCGTCGTCCGAATCGCCGAATCCACTTGGAGCACGTTGGAGCCTCAGCCAAACGTCTTCGCGTTCGGCCATATCGACCGGACCCTCGCGGCGATGAACCGTGAGGGCATCAAGGTCATCATCGGCACGCCGACCTATGCCGTGCCGACGTGGTTGGCGCGCCAGCACCCCGACATCCTGCTGCAGCCGGGCGCCTACGGTCCGCGGCAGAATATGGACATCACCAATCCCCATTATCGCGCAGCCGCCGAGCGCGTCATCGTCGCCCTGGTCGACCACGTGAAAGACGATCCCGCGGTCATCGGGTATCAGGTCGACAACGAGACCAAATCGTTCGGAACCAGCGGCCCCGACGTCCAGGCCGCCTTCGTTGCGGCCATGAAGAAGAAATGGTCGAGCCTTGCCGATCTCAACAAGGCTTGGGGACTCGACTACTGGAGCAACCGGATCAACAGCTGGGACGATTTCCCGTCGGCCAACGCGTCGATCAACGCCAGTATGACGAACGCCTTCCAGGCCTTCCAGCGGGGGCTCGTAACCGACTTCCTCGCGTGGCAGGCGGATCTGGTCCGTCGGCACGCCCGCCCGGGCCAGTTCGTCACCCAGAACTTCGACCTCGACTGGCGCGGCTATTCCTACGGCATCCAGCCCGACGTCAACCATTGGGAGGCCGCCAAGGCGCTCGATGTGGCCGGCATCGACATCTACCATCCCAGCCAGGAGAAGCTGACCGGGACCGAGATCGCCTTCGGCGGCGACGTGGCCCGCTCGATGCGCGGCGGCGCGAATTACCTGGTGATCGAGACGCAGGCGCAGGGGTTCCCGGAATGGACGCCCTTCCCCGGACAGCTGCGCCTGCAGGCCTTCAGCCACCTCGCCTCGGGTGCGAAGATGGTCGAATACTGGCATTGGGCCACGACCACGAACGCGTTCGAGACCTACTGGCGCGGATTGCTCACGCAGGACTACAAGCCCAACCCGGTCTACGACGAGGCGAAGACGATCGGCGCCGACCTCAAGCGGCTCGGGCCGAAGCTCGCCGGCATGAAGAAGACGAACCGCGTCGCCCTCTACGTCAGCAACGCCGCGTTGAGTGCCTTCGATTCGTTCAAGATCAACACGCACGACTTCAAGGGCAATGCCGATCGGACGCCGGTGACCTACAACGAGGTGGTGCGCGGATTCTACGATGCGCTCTACCGGCAGAACATCGAGGTGGATCTGATCTCTCCGTCCTCCACGGTGCCGCTCGATCAATACAAGCTGATCGTGGTGCCGGCGCTCTACGCGGCGAGCGACGCGGAGATCGCCAAGCTCAATGACTGCGCCAAGGCCGGCGCCCACCTGCTCTACACGTTCAAAAGCGGCTTCTCCGACGAGAACACGAAGGTGTGCTTCGCGGCGCAGCCGGGCGGGATCGCGCAGGCGGCGGGGGTGACCTATCAGCTGTTCACGGTCCCCGAGGGCGTATCCCTCGCGGGCGACCCGTTCGGCGTCGGCGCGGCCGACAACAAGGCCCGCTGGTGGATGGAGATGCTGACCCCGACCACCGCGACGGTGGTGGCGCGCTACCAGAGCCTGTCCTGGCCCGCCGCCGCCGCGGTGACGCGCAACAGCTGGGGCTCGGGCGAGGTGAGCTATGTCGGCTTCATGCCGACCGATGCCCTGGCGGAGAAGATCCTGGCGGATGCGGCCAAGCGTGCCGGGATCGAGGGTCCCGCGGTGCACTGGCCGATCATCGTGCGCGGGGGCACGCTGACGAACGGGCATCCGGTCCGCTACGTGCTGAACTACTCCGCGACGGCGCAGGCCACGCCCGCGATGGTGAGCGGCACCGAGCTCCTGAGCGGTCGGGCGGTCACGCGCGGCAAGCCGATCGACCTGCCGGCTTGGGGCGTCGCGATCCTCGAAGGCGAGTCCGCGACGCCCTGATCGGAGGATCGCGCTCGGCCGCGGGGCCGCGCGCGACCGGAGGGCGCTCTAGTGCTCAGACGCACTGACTTCGTTCACGCGACCCAGCACTAGGTCCTTGGTGATGCATCAATTTTTCCAGCTTCGGCTGACGCCTCCGTCTGGATCGATGCTCTAGCGCTGCCCGAACGCCGTGTCCTTGAACAGGTCCTTGTATTCGCGCGGCTGCGAGCGCCAGTACTGCTTGGGCGCCCGGACCTGAGCGCCGAGCTCGGCCGCCGCGTGCCAGGGCCAGCGGGGATCGTACAGCATGGCCCGGGCGAGCGAGATCGCGTCGGCCTTGCCCTCGGCCAGGATCGCCTCGGCCTGCTGCGCCTCGGTGATCAGGCCGACCGCGATGGTGGTGAGCCCGGTCTCGGCCTTGATCCGCTCGGCATAGGGCACCTGGTAGCCCGGCCCGAGCTTGATCGCCTGCTTGGGCGAGACGCCGCCGGTGGAGACGTGGAGCGCCGGCGAGCCGGCCCGCTTGAGCGCCTGGCCCAGGGCCACGGTCTCGTCGAGATCCCAGCCGTCCTCGACCCAGTCGGTGGCGGAGACCCGCAGCCAGACCGGGCTGCCCGCCGGCACGACCGCGCGCACGGCGTCGTAGACTTCGAGGGGAAAGCGCATCCGGTTCTCGAGGCTGCCGCCATAGGCGTCGGTGCGCTTGTTGGCGATCGGCGACAGGAACTGGTGCAGCAGGTAGCCGTGGGCGCCGTGCAACTCCACGGCCTCGATCCCGAGGCGCACGGCGCGCTTGGCCGTGGCGACGAACTGGTCGCGGACGCGCTTCAGGTCTGCGGCGTCGAGGGCGTGGGGGGGCACCTCGGTCTCGCCGTGCGGGACCGCGGAGGGCGCCTCCGTGCGCCAGCCATAGGGATGCTCGGGCGGGATCTGCTGGCCGCCGGCCCAGGGCGCGTCGCTCGACGCCTTGCGGCCGGCATGGGCGATCTGGATGCAGATCGGGATCGGCGCATATTCGCGCACCGCCTCCAGCACCCGGCCGAGCGCCCGCTCGCTTCCGTCCGAGTACAGGCCGAGATCCCAGGCTGTGATCCGCGCCTCCGGCGAGACCGCGGTGGCCTCCAGGGTCAGCAGGCCGGCGCCCGACTGGGCGAGCTGGCCGAGATGGATCATGTGCCAGTCGGTAGCCTCGCCGTCCCGGGCCGAATACTGGCACATCGGCGCGATCAGGATGCGGTTCTCGAGGGTGAGGGCATCCAGGGTGAGCGGTTCGAACAGGCGGGCGGTCATGGGGCGGCTCCGTTACGGGCCGGACCTATGTGGCGCAAGGGCACGGCCGGGGCCAGCGCCAGCCTGTGCGGACGCTCACGCGCCATGCAGGCGGCGCAAGACCCGGCGGGAACCGACCGCCCATTCGTTAACTTTTGGCAGGACGACGGCCTGAAGCCGGCGATGCGAACCGCCTGAGGGGGCGAGATCGCGCGAGGTCCTCTCCATGTTGCTCCCGAACCGTTCCACCCGCATCGCCGCCCTGGCCGCGGCCCCGTTCGCCCTGGCGGCGTTCCTTGCCGTCCCGGCCGATGCCCAGCCGGCCGCGTTCGGCGGTCCGAAGATCCTGATCCACGGCAATTACTGCGGCCCGGGCAACAACGCCCCGCTGCCGCCGATCGATGCCCTCGACGCGGCCTGCGCCCGCCACGATGCCTGCACGCCGAACGGCGGCCTGCCGTCCCAGGCCTGCAACCTGCGCCTCCAGCGGGACGCGGCCCTGATCTCGCGCGATCCGCGCCAGTCCGAGGATCTGCGGGCCATGGCGGGCCTGGTCGCCGCGAGCGCGACCTTGATGCCGACCGAGTCGGGCCCGCAGCGCCTGCCGGCTTCGGTGTCGACCGGCGCCATGCCGGACGCCTACGCGCCGGGCCTGTCGCAGCCGGCCCCGGCGGCCGATGTGCCCGACGAGGATTCGGACGGCGCCGACGTCGAGTGAAGCCGAGCCGGGGCGCCCTGCCCCGGCTCCGTTCGGTCACTCAGGGGCGGGCGGCGGCGCCCCGCGCATGCCCGAGGAAGAACCGGACCATCGCGCGGCTCGCATCCGGGCCGCGGGGCTCGGTGAACGATCCGTCCGGGCTGCCGCCCGACCAGGCATGCCCGGCCCCGTGCAGGACCCAATATTCCAGCCGCGCCTGGCCGGCGCCGTCGCTGCGGACGGTGCGGGTATAGGCGACGCCCCCCGGGCTCGTGCCGCGCTCGACCGTCTCGGCGAGGCCGGTGACCGCCATGGCCTGGGCGACCACTTGGTCGCCGTTGGCCGGGTGGACGGTGCGGTCGACGTCGCCGTGGAACACGATGGTCGGGACCGCCTGCCGGTTGCGCCCCGGTGCGCCCCCCTGCCCCTTCATGGCGGCGAAGGCTGAGGCGACGTCCCGGGCCGAGCCGCAGGCCAGGCCGGAATGGACGCCCACCGCCGCGAACAGGTCCGGATAGGTCGCCGCCAGGATCGCCGCGGCGGCGCCCCCGGCCGAGAGCCCGGCGGCGTAGACCCGGTCCGGGTCGGCGGAGAACTCGTCCACCACCGCCCGGGCGATCCCGGCAAGCAGAGCCGGCTCGCCGCCGTCGCGGGCCTGGTCGCCGGCGGCGTACCAGTTCCAGCAGCGCTGCATGTTCGCCGACTGGGGCTGCTCCGGATAGGCGACCAGGAAGGTCTGCTCCTCGGCGAGGCGGTTCATCTGCGTGCCGGCGGCGAAGTCGTCCGGGTTCTGGGTGCAGCCGTGCAGCATCAGGAGCACCGGCAGGGCCTGGCCCGTGTAGCCGCTCGGCACGAACACCTTGTAGCGGCGGCTGCCCGCGGCGGTGAAGACCCGGTCCTCGAACCGGGCGCCCTCCGGCACGGTGGCGGCGGCCTTGCCCGGCTGAACGGAGCCGCCGGCGAAACCCTCGGCGAAGCCGCCGCTGGGAATGCCGCCTTTGGCGAGGCTGTCGCGCACGGTGCGCATCACCGCCGCAGCGATGTCGGCCCCGCCGGGGGCGGCCTGTTCCGGGGCGGCAGCCGGGCTGGGCGCGGTCCAGGCGCCGTCCGGGGATGTCGGCGCCTCCATGTCGATGGTGGTGGATCCGGCGGCCTCGGCCGGGCGGTCGCGTGCCTCGGCCCAGCGGGCAAAGGCATCGGCCTGCCGGCGCTGGAACCGGCCCATGGCGGCGGCCATCCGGGCGGCCCGGGCGGCGCGCTTGCCCTCGGCCTCGGCCGACCCGGAGGCGCCGAAGCCGCCGAGCTTCATCTTCGACATGTCGAAGTTGAGGAAATCCATCTTGGGAAAGTGTTTCATCGGGCCGTTCCTTGCGGGTGGGGACGGACACGGCCGGCTGCATGGCCCGACTGTGCGGTAGGGGTGGTCGGATGGGGTCAGGCGATCCGGTCGGCCAGGGCGGCCTTGACGGCGGGGCTCGCCTGGAACGCGCCCAGGACCTCCACGGAGGCGATCGCGGCGCGCGCCAGTTCGGGGGTGACATCCAGCGCCACGGTGGCGAGGCCGAGGACCTGGATGTGCAGGGGCACGCCGGCATCCCGGGCGGCTTCCAGGGCGGCGCGCGAATAGTGCGAGACGCCCAGGCGCAGCTGGCGCCGCGCCACGGATTGGCGCACCGCCTCCTCCTGCCGGTCCAGCTGGTTGCGCACCGCGGTGCGGATGAAGTCGGCCCGGTTGGCGTAGAACCCGTCGCGGACCATCAGGTCGACCCGGCCGAGATCGACGAAGCCGAGATTGATCGTGATCTTCTCGCTGTCCGGCACCTTGGGCCGGAGTTCCTGCACGGTGTCTGTCATCGCCTCGCCCTCCCTGGGCCATCCGGTTGGATGGTCTAGAGATGGTAAGCGCATGCTGTGGTGCAAGAGGCGGTTGCCGCGCGGCCCGAAACCAGCGTGGTTTCAAAAGGTCCGGGACCTTTTGCGGGTCCAGGGCAGAGCCCTGGTGTCGGGCTTCGCCCGAGATCGGGGCTGTGCGCCCCGAACCCTACCAAAGGGCTTCGCGCCCTTTGGAAACCCCTAAGTCCCCGCGCTCAGTCCGCGCCGATGCCCCTGCCCTTCAGGCTGGCGTCGATCTCGTCGAGCACCGCGGCGTCGTCGATGGTCGCCGGCATGGTCCAGGGCTCGTGGTCGGCGATGCGCTTCATGGTGGCGCGCAGGATCTTGCCGGAGCGGGTTTTCGGCAGCCGCTGGACGGTCAACGCGAGCTTGAACGCCGCCACCGGGCCGATCTCGTCACGGACCTTGGCGACGAGCTCGCGCTCGATGTCCGCGGGGGCGCGGTCGACCCGGGCCTTGAGCACCACGAAGCCGCAGGGCACCTCGCCCTTGAGCGCGTCCCGGATGCCGATCACCGCGCATTCGGCGACATCCGGATGGCCGGCCAGCACCGCCTCCATGCCGCCGGTGGACAGGCGATGGCCCGCGACGTTGATGATGTCGTCGGTCCGCCCCAGCACGGTGATGTAGCCGTCGGCGTCGATCACCCCGGCATCCGAGGTGTCGTAAAAGCCCGGGAAGGTGGCGAGGTAGCTCGAGTGCATCCGCGCGTCCGAGCCCCAGAGGGTCGGCAGGCAGCCGGGCGGCAGGGGCAGGCGGATCGCGATGGTGCCCATCGTGCCGGGCGGAACCGGCTTGCCGCCCTCGTCCAGGACCGCGACCCTGTAGCCCGGCATCGGCACGCAGGTGCTGCCGTGCTTGACCGGCAGGAGGCCGAGGCCCAGCGGATTGCCGGCGATCGGCCAGCCGGTTTCGGTCTGCCACCAATGGTCGATCACCGGCCGGCCCAGCACGCGCTCGGCCCAGGCGACCGAATCCGGATCCGCCCGCTCCCCGGCCAGGAACAGGCTGCGGAAGGCCGAGAGGTCGTAGTCGCCGATCAGCGAACCGGACGGATCCTCCTTCTTGATCGCGCGCAGGGCCGTCGGCGCCGTGAACAGGCAGACGACGCCGTGCTCGGCAACCACCCGCCAGAACGCCCCGGCATCGGGCGTGCCCACCGGCTTGCCCTCGTACAGGACCGTGGTGCAGCCGTGCAGCAGCGGCGCGTAGACGATGTAGGAATGGCCGACCACCCAGCCGATATCGGAGGCGCAGAAATAGGTCTCGCCGGGCTGGACGCCGTAGAGGTTGGGCATCGACCAGGCCAGCGCCACGAGGTAGCCGCCGGTATCCCGGACCACGCCCTTGGGCTTGCCGGTCGTGCCGGAGGTGTAGAGGACGTAGAGCGGGTCGGTGGCGGCCATGGCCACGCAGGCGGCCTGCTTGCCCGCCGCCTCGGCGGCCGCGACGGTCTCCGCCCAGTCGTGGTCGCGCCCGGCGACCAGGCTCGCGGCGCATTGGGGCCGCTGCAGGATCAGGCAGGCCTCCGGCTTGTGCCGGGAGGTGGCGATCGCGAGGTCCAGCAGCGGCTTGTAGGCGACCACCCGGTTCGGCTCGAGGCCGCAGGAGGCGGCCAGCACCACCTTCGGGGCGGCATCCTGGATCCGCACCGCCAGCTCGTTGGCCGCGAAGCCGCCGAACACCACCGAGTGCACGGCCCCGAGCCGGGCGCAGGCCAGCATGCCGAACAGGGCCTCGGGCACCATCGGCATGTACAGCACGACCCGGTCGCCCTTGCCGACACCGAGCTCGGCCAGCACGGCGGCGAACGCCGCCACCGAATCGCGCAACTCCCGGTAGCTGATGCTGCGCTTCGTCCCGGTGACGGGGGAATCGTACAGGATCGCCGCCTGCTCGGCCCGCGCCCCCTCGGCGTGCCGGTCCACCGCGTTGTGGCAGGCGTTGAGCGTCCCGTCCGGGAACCAGCGGCCATAGGGGCCGGATTCGGGTGCGAAGGCCTGCACCGGCTCCCGCGTCCAGTCGAGCGCCCCGGCCGCCTCCAGCCAGAACGCTTCCGGGTCGCGGCGTGCCGCGTCGTAGATCTCGGGATAGCGGCCCGGCAGGCTGGCGGTTGTCATCGGCGCGGCGAGTCCTCGGGGGCCGCTCTTCGGCGGCATCCCGGGGAGATTAGCCGATTCTGGTTTCTTGCGCGCGAGCGGACGGCGAGGATGATGTGAGCAGACGGATCGTTTGAGACAGGGCCTGACGAAGAAACCGCCTCTCCCACCAACCCCCCTCATCCTGAGGTGCCGCGCAGCGGCCTCGAAGGAGGGCTCCAGGGATCGCAGGGGCGTCTGGAGGACTCCTTCGAGGCCCGCTGACGCGGGCGCCTTAGGATGTGAGGCAGGGTCGGGAGAGCACGGTCGTCACCCGGAAAAACCGCCGCACCGGGCGGACCGGTGCGGCGGTTCTCGTCGTGCACTTATGTCCGGGAGGGACAGTCAGGCGCGGCTCAGTGCAACGTATCGTTGCCGGCCTGCAGCCGTTTGATTTCGTCCTTGAGGAGAAGTTTCCGTCGCTTCAATTCGGCAATGTGGAGGTCGTTTGCAGAAGGCCTGTGGATCGCCTCGTGAATCTCACGCTCGAGGGCTTCGTGCTTCCGGGCGAGTTGGCTCAAATGCGTCTGCAGCGACATGAGTCGAATCTCCTGTCATTGTTCCGACACATGGAGACTGGCACAGGATGCCACACCTGTCGAAGCCTTTTCTCCGGCCAAGCCTGACGAATGCTTACCGGGCCGGCTTGTCCCGCGGCGGGGTGTAACGCATGCTCTTCGACACGGAACGGTCTTCGATACCGCGGGTGACGATGGCGGACGAGTCGAACGAAAACGTGCAGCCGGCGGATCTCGAAGCCGAGCTGAATCGGCTGCGCGAGGAGCACCGGGGGCTCGACGGTGCCATCGAGGCGCTGGAGCGCAGCGTCGCCGGGGACCAGCTCCAGATCCAGCGCCTGAAGAAGCGCAAGCTGACCCTGCGCGACCGGATCTACCATATCGAGGACGCTCTCACTCCGGACATCATCGCGTAAGCGGATCGTCCCGAACGCTGGAAACCATCTTTCGGGACGATCCGTCGATGCCGGTGGACGCTCCGGCGCGACGCCTTGCCGCCGGCCCGCCCCGCCTGTAAGCGGCCTCTTTTGCCGGGATCAACGATGGCGTCGCCTCCGGTTGCGATCATCATGGGCAGTCAGTCCGACTGGGCGACCATGCGGCACGCCGCAGAGACGCTCGACGCGCTCGGCGTGCCGTACGACGCGCGCATCGTCTCGGCCCACCGCACCCCCGACCGGCTCGTGGCCTTCGCCAAGGGCGCGGTCGCGACCGGGTTCAAGGTCGTAATCGCCGGCGCCGGCGGGGCCGCGCACCTGCCCGGCATGGCCGCCGCGATGACCCGCCTGCCGGTCTTCGGCGTGCCGGTGGAATCCAAGGCCCTGTCCGGCCAGGACAGCCTGCTCTCGATCGTCCAGATGCCGGCCGGCATCCCCGTGGGGACCCTGGCGATCGGCCGGGCCGGGGCGGTCAACGCGGCCCTGCTCGCCGCCGCGGTGCTGGCGCTCGCCGACGCGGGCCTGGCGGAACGCCTGGAGGCCTGGCGCGCGGCCCAGACCGCATCGGTGGCCGAACGGCCGGAGACGGACACACCTTCGTGACGGACACAGCTTTGAGGCCCGGCTCCACCCTCGGCATCGTTGGCGGTGGCCAGCTCGGGCGCATGATCGCGCTCGCGGCGGCCAATTACGGGCTGAAGGTGCATGTCTACGCGCCCGACCGGGACAGCCCGGCCTTCGACGTCGCCGCCCGCACCACCTGCGCGGCCTACGACGATGCCGAGGCGCTGGCCGCCTTCGCGCAGAGCGTCGACGCGGTGACCTACGAGTTCGAGAACATCCCCCGCGCCACCGCCGACATCCTCGCCCGGCACGCCGCCCTGCATCCGAACGCCGAGGCGCTCGCCACCACCCAGGACCGCCTGACGGAAAAAGAATTCATCAACCGGCTCGGCATCCCGACCGCGCCGTTCCAGGCGGTCGACACGCCCGACGACCTCGACCGGGCGATCGCGGCGCTCGGCCTGCCGGCTGTGCTCAAGACCCGCCGGTTCGGCTACGACGGCAAGGGCCAGCGCATCCTGCGGGAGCGCGCCGAGGGCGACCGCAATGCGCTGTTCGCCGAGTTTGGCGGCGCGCCGCTGATCCTGGAGGGGTTCGTGCCGTTCGAGCGCGAGGTCTCGGTGGTGGCCGCCCGCGGCCGCGACGGCGGCTTCGCGGCCTTCGACCTGT
The DNA here is from genome assembly GCF_022829565.1 of Methylobacterium sp. J-001. NCBI lineage: Bacteria > Pseudomonadati > Pseudomonadota > Alphaproteobacteria > Hyphomicrobiales > Methylobacteriaceae > Methylobacterium > Methylobacterium sp. J-001. The sequence goes on along the minus strand of NZ_JAKSYN010000162.1, from coordinate 2,461 downwards.
GCGAGAACGAGCACCGCGACCACATCCTGGCGCTGACCCGGGTGCCGGCCCCCGGCCTCACCCCCGAGACCGCCCGCGCCGCCTTCGACATCGCCAAACGGATCGCCGACGCGCTGGACTATGTCGGCGTGCTGGCCGTCGAGATGTTCCTGGTGCGCGAGGACGGCGCCGAGCGCCTCGTCGTCAACGAGATCGCGCCGCGGGTCCACAATTCCGGGCATTGGACCATCGAGGGGGCGACGACCTCGCAATTCGCCCAGCATGTCCGGGCGGTGTGCGGCTGGCCGCTCGGCGATTCGGCCCGGGTCGGCGGGCTGCCGGTGGAGATGCGCAACCTGATCGGCGCCCAGGCGGACGACTGGTCCGCCCTGCTGGCCGAGCCCGGCGTCCACCTGCACCTCTACGGCAAGGGCGAGGCCCGGCCCGGCCGCAAGATGGGCCACGTCACCCGGGTGGGGCGCGTGCCGGAGGCCTGACCGGGCCCGGTTCTGCGGCTTCGGGAACACACCGGACCGGCCGCACGCGCGCCGGAGGCCGCGACACGGCCTACGCGCGTCCGCGAGCCATACCTTCGCCACATCCCGAAGCTTCCACCACGGCGTGACCGGTCGCGGGACCGCGTATCCTTAAGCCGGCATTCACCGCGATGCGCGACGGTGCCCCGGAGACGAGGGGGCGCGGCGTAAGCCGGGCGACGGACAAGAGATTCGGGGGCGGGGTGGGCACGCGGGATGCGGGTCGCGCCCCGGGGAGAGTGGGGCGATGATCGTACGCAACGGGCTGGCACACAAGATCGCGCTGATCGGCGCGGCCACGCTCTCGGCCGCGGCGCTTGCGGGCTGCGAGACCGTCGGAAGCGCCGCCGGCCCGCGGCAATACGCGGTGGTGGAGACCGACACCACGGGCGCCACCACCGTCAACATCGCCTCGCTGACCGAGGTGATCCAGCGCAACCCGAACGACGCCGCCGCCTACAACACCCGCGGCGCCGCCTATGCCCGGGCCGGCCAGTTCAACGACGCCATCGCGGACTTCACCAAGGCGATCCAGATCGACCCGAATTCGGGCTCGGCCTACAACAACCGCGCGCTGGCCGAGCGCCAGGTCGGCCGCGACGCCGCCGCGCTCCAGGACTTCACCAAGGCGATCGGCATCGATCCGAATTACGGCCCGGCCTATATCGGCCGCGCCAATGTCGAGCGCGCCCAGGGCAATCTCGACCAGGCGCTCGCCGACCTCAACGTCGCGATCCGGCTGATGCCCGAATCGGCCGAGGCCTACCACGCCCGCGGCCTGGTGCGGCAGAAGCAGGGGCAGGACACCCAGGCGATCGCCGATTTCGACGCCGCCATCGACCGCAACCCGTTCGTGTCCGCGCCCTACGCGGCCCGCGGCCAGAGCCTGATCGCCACCAACCAGTACCCGAAGGCGATCGAGGACTACAACGCGGCGCTCAACGTCAACAACAAGGACGCCACCTCCTGGGCCTATCGGGGCCTGGCCTACGAGAAGTCGGGCCAGCGCAAGGAGGCGCTCGAGAACTACCAGCGCGCCGCCGTGATCGAACCCAACAACGCCGTCGCCCGCGCCGGCCTCGGCCGCGTGCAGGGCGGCGTGGGCTCGCTGTTCAACTGATTTTTTGCTCCCTTCATCCAACCCATTCTGACAGGCTCTGGTCTTTCGATTGACAGACGGGCTTGCAACGCCAGGACGAGGCGCGGGTCCCCTCTCCCGCACGGGCTAAGATGTTCACACATCGGCTGGTGGAAGGCGCGACGCGCTCTCCTCCTCCTTGCGGGGAGGCGTTGGAGGTGGGGGTGGTGCAGAAGGCACCGTGCCGTTCGATCCTGCACCACCCCCACCCCTGCCCCCTCCCCGCAAGGGGGAGGGGAAATGCGTGGTGTTTCAGAGGCTTGCGACAGGGCAATCTCGATCTGTGAGTCCGCTAGCCCGGACGGGAGAGGGGGCTTGTCGCGCTCCATCCTCGAAGGAGGGCTCTAGCCAGCCGCACGATCCCTGGAAGGCTCCTTCGAGGCTCGCTGCGCTCGCACCACAGGATGACTGAGCATTCCTCAAATGACATCCCCGTCCAGAATCGCTTAACGACGGTGATTAAGCTGTGCGGAGGAGTTCGGGTGCGATTGTGCTTGGCATAACGGACGGCCCGGCGCGGGTCGCCACTTGCTCCAGGGACCCGGACAGATGAACACTTCCTCGTTCACGGACGAACGTCGCGAAGGACTTTCGATGCATGCCCGTGCGGCCGCTGCTTTGGCCGCTTTCGATATCGTCCCGTCGCCGCTCCCGGTGATCGGTCGCATCCCCGGCGCCCGCAAGGCAGCCGGCGTCGCCCTGGCCTACGCAACCGAGGATGCCGAGATCTGCGGCGCCGACCGCTTCAGCCTGATCCTGGTCGACGCGGACGGCGAAGAGCTGCACCGGATCGGCAGCTTCGACGAGG
>NZ_JAKSYN010000131.1:0-2651 GCF_022829565.1 Methylobacterium sp. J-001 | reverse complement strand
CACGCTGGAGCCGAGCTGTTCCGCGGCGGCTGCGACGGTGCGGACGTTGGTGGCGGCCTCCTCGGCGGCCGCCGCGACGCTGGTGGATTGCGCCGCCGCCTGGGTCGCGGTTGCGGTCAGCGCCTGGGCGGTGCCCTGGAGTTCGTTGGCCGAGGCCGAGACCATGCCGACGATCGCGCCCACGGCCTGCTCGAAGCCGTCGGCCAGCGCGATCATGGCGCGCTTGCGCTCGGCTGCGGCGGCCTCGTCGGCCAAACGCCTGGCCTCGGCCTGATCGCGGGCCCTCTGCGCCACCAACTCCTTGATGCCCCCGACCGCGCGGCCGACCAAGCCGATCTCGTCATTGCGCCGGGCCTCGGCGATCTCTGCATCGATCGCCCCCTGACTCATGTGCTGCAGAGCGCCGACTAGGCGGTTCAGTGGGCGCGACACGGTGATCGTCATCAGCCGGCTCACCACGATTGCGAGGAGGAGCAACGCGATGAGGGTCGTCGCCGCCATCATCTGAGCCAGATGATCCACCTGCGCAAAAGCCATCTCTTTGTCGACAGAGACGGCTACATACCAATCGAGGGAGGCCGGCAGGTTTGGGATACGCGCGAAGACTGTGAGCGTCGGCCGGTCGCCCTCGCGGGTCTCGACCACCTGCTCCCCGATCTGGGGCATCGGCCCGGACAGCAGCTCTGAGAGCGGTTTGCCGATGCGGTTCGTCTGGGGATGAATCAGCACCGTGCCTTTGCCGGATACCAAATAGGCGTAGCTGTTCCCATTCTGAGCGACAGCGCTGATCATCTGAGCCAGAGCGGCGGCCTCGAAATCGCCGCCGGTCACGCCGGTCAGCGTCCCCGTCGCATCATGGACGGGTGCCGCAGCGGTGATGACGAAGGTCCCGCGGCTTGCCGAGGTATAGGGTTCGGTGACGATCGGCCCATTTGCGGCGGCGACATCCTTGAACCACGGGCGTTTGCGCGGATCGTAGCCTGCAGGTACCTCGCCCTTCGGTATCTTCGTGTACGCGCCGTCCGTGCGGCCCAGATAGCTGACGTAGAAGGTTTCCCGAACGATCGGGGCGCCGAGCACCGGATCGACGGCTGATCCAGTACCGGAATCGGGGATCTGCTGGGCCATCATCAGCGTCAGGTCGAGCTTGCCGCGCAGCCAGTTGGCGACGCTCCGCGCCGTCGTGGCGCTCAGGTTCGCCATGTTCGTCTGGATGCTCGCCCGCAGGACAGACGATTGCGCGCGGTAGATGTAGACCGAGCTCGCCATGAAGGTAACGCACACGATCGCCAGGATGAGGAGCGTCGCGCGGCCCGATATCCCAAGGCGCAGGCGCGAGCCCCGGGCGGATCCGGCTGCGGTCATGATCGGTTCAGGCACGGTACACTCCTCATCGGTCGATGATCAATCGGTCTCCAGCGCAAATCCTGCAATCGTTTGTTGTCGGTCGCATATATTTGAGTTTGATCAGACCGATCGTTGAGCGGACTAACGTATTTGCAGTCTGTCAGATCGTTTTATAGACAGAGACGTTGCGATCTGGTCCCGTCGATGAAGGGTCTAACGTTTGATCCTTACGGACTGCTTTCAAAAATGTACGACCTTGCGCGTAGAGAAGCTTTGCGTTTCAGCGCACGGCGAGAGAAATGCTGGAGGATCCAGCCCGGACCACGTCGATGATCGAGCGGGTGCCGGCGCGTTCAGGCGGCTCGGACCGAATGCAGGAAGCGGGCGACCTCGTCGCTGAGCTGCGCCGACTGACGTGAAAGCGCGGACGCCGCGTCCAGAACCTGATGAGCCGCCGTACCGGTCTGCTCCGCTGCCTCGGCGACGCCGGCGATGCTGGTCGTCACCTCGTCGGTACCGCTTGCCGCTTGGCTCACGTTACGGACGATCTCCTGGGTCGCCGCACCCTGCTCCTCAACCGCCGCGGCCACGGCGCCCGTGACGTCGTTGATGTCGCGAATGCGCGTGACGATCCCGCCGATCGCACGCGCGGCATGGTCGGTCGAGCCCTGGATCCGGCCGATATAACCCGTGATCTCTTCGGTGGCCTTGGCGGTCTGGGCGGCCAGTTCTTTCACCTCAGAGGCCACGACCGCAAACCCCCGCCCCGCGTCGCCAGCGCGGGCCGCCTCGATCGTGGCGTTCAGAGCCAGAAGATTGGTCTGGGCCGCGATGCTGGAGATCAGCCCGATCGCTTCGCCGATCTTGGACACCGCTTGGGCCAGTTCCTGCACCAGCCGACCCGTTTGATCCGCCTCGCCGACAGCGGCTCGTGCGAGGCTCGCCGAGCCTCCGACCTGGCCAGCGATCTCCTGCACGCTGGAGCCGAGCTGTTCCGCGGCGGCTGCGACGGTGCGGACGTTGGTGGCGGCCTCCTCGGCGGCCGCCTCGACGCTGGTGGATTGCGCCGCCGCCTGGGTCGCGGTTGCGGTCAGCGCCTGGGCGGTGCCCTGGAGCTCGTTGGCCGAGGCCGAGACCATGCCGACGATCGCGCCCACGGCCTCCTCGAAGCCGTCGGCCAGCGCGATCATGCCGCGCTTGCGCTCGGCTGCGGCGGCCTCGTCGGCCAGGTGCTGCGCTTCGACCTGGTCGCGGGCCTGTTGCGCCACCCGCGCCTTGATGCCCTCGACGGCACGGCCGACCAA
>NZ_JAKSYN010000130.1:0-26842 GCF_022829565.1 Methylobacterium sp. J-001 | reverse complement strand
GTAGGCCGTGAACGTCGCCCCGCCCGTCTCCGCCAAAACCTTCGTGATCGCCGCCGTCAGCGACGTCTTGCCGTGGTCGACGTGACCGATCGTGCCGATGTTGCAGTGCGGCTTGGTGCGGGAGAACTTTTCCTTGCCCATCAGAGCCTCCTAAATTCGAAATCGTGTTGCGGATGAAGAGATGCCTAGGCGTGTAGCCTTAGGCGTACTTGGCGATGACCTTGTCGGCCTCGCCGCGCGGCACCTCTTCGTAGTGGTCGAACTGCATGGTGAAGTTCGCCCGGCCCTGCGACATGGAGCGCAGGTTGTTCACGTAGCCGAACATGTTGGCCAGCGGCACCATCGCGTTGATGACGTTGGCGTTGCCGCGCATGTCCTGGCCCTGGATCTGGCCGCGGCGGGAGTTCAGGTCGCCGATGACCGAGCCGGTATACTCTTCCGGTGAGACGACCTCGACCTTCATCACCGGCTCGAGCAGAACCGAGCCGCCCTTCTGCAGCGCCTCACGGAAGGCAGCGCGGGAGGCGATCTCGAAGGCCAGCGCCGACGAGTCGACGTCGTGGTAGGCACCGTCGATGAGCTCGACCTTGACGTCGACCACCGGGAAGCCCGCCAGGATGCCGGCGCCCAGGACCGAGTTGAGGCCCTTCTCGACGCCCGGGATGTACTCCTTCGGCACCGCGCCGCCGACGATCTTCGACTCGAACAAGAAGCCCGCACCCGGCTCGTTCGGCTCGACGATGAACTTCACCCGAGCGAACTGGCCGGTACCGCCGGTCTGCTTCTTGTGGGTGTAGTCGATCTCCTGACGACGGGTCAGTTTCTCGCGGTAGGCCACCTGCGGCTGGCCGATATTCGCGTCGACCTTGTAGGTGCGGCGCAGGATGTCGACCTTGATGTCCAGGTGCAGCTCGCCCATCCCCTTCAGGATGGTCTGGCCGGATTCCTGGTCCGTGGAGACCCGGAAGGACGGATCCTCGGCGGCGAGCTTGGCGAGCGCGATGCCGAGCTTCTCCTGATCGGCCTTCGACTTCGGCTCGACGGCGATCTCGATGACCGGCTCCGGAAACTCCATGCGCTCGAGGATCACGGCCTTCTGCGGATCGCACAGGGTGTCGCCGGTGCGGGTGTCCTTGAGGCCGGCGAGGGCGACGATGTCGCCCGCGAAGGCTTCCTTGACGTCCTCACGGTTATTGGCGTGCATCAGGAGCATGCGGCCGACGCGCTCCTTCTTGTCGCGCGTCGAGTTGATGACGTTGGCGCCCGACTCGATCTTGCCCGAATACACGCGGCAGAACGTGATCGTGCCGACGTGGGGATCGTCCATGATCTTGAAGGCGAGCATGGAGAAGGGATCGGAATCCGTCGGGTGACGGACCACCGGCTCCTCGGTCTTGAAGTCGATGCCTTCGACGTCGCCGCGATCGGCCGGGGAGGGGAGGTAATCCACCACCGCGTCGAGCAGGGGCTGCACGCCCTTGTTCTTGAAGGCCGAGCCGCAGAGCACCGGATGGAAGGCGCGCAGCTGCACGGCCCGGCGCACGAGCTTGTGCATCGTGGCGGCATCCGGCTCGGTGCCGTCGAGATAGGCCATCATGGCCTCGTCATCGAGCTCGACGCAGGCCTCGACCAGCTTGCCGCGATACTCGACGGCCTGGTCCTTGAGGTCCTCGGGGATCTCGACCTCGGAGAAGTCGGCGCCCAGCGTCTCGCCGGACCAGACGATCGCCTTCATCTTGATGAGGTCGATCACACCCTTGAAGTTCGACTCCGAGCCGATCGGCAGCTGCAGGCAAACGGGCTTGCCGGCGACGCGATCGATGATGTCGGCGACGCACTTGAAGAAGTCGGCGCCGATCTTGTCCATCTTGTTGACGAACACGACGCGCGGCACGTCATACTTGTCGGCCTGACGCCAGACCGTTTCGGTCTGGGGCTCGACGCCCTGGTTGCCGTCGAGCACGCAGACCGCGCCGTCGAGCACGCGCAGGGAACGCTCGACCTCGATGGTGAAGTCGACGTGGCCGGGGGTGTCGATGATGTTCAGGCGCTTCTCGCGCCAGAAGCACGTCGTCGCGGCGGACGTGATCGTGATGCCGCGCTCCTGCTCCTGCTCCATCCAGTCCATGGTGGCAGCGCCGTCATGGACTTCGCCGATCTTGTGCGACTTTCCGGTGTAGTAGAGGATCCGCTCCGTGGTCGTGGTCTTCCCGGCATCAATGTGGGCCATGATGCCGAAGTTGCGGTAGTCCTCGATCGCGTGCGTGCGGGGCATCGGATTGCTCCTGAGAGACGGCGGAACCGCTTACCAGCGGTAGTGCGAGAAGGCGCGGTTGGCTTCCGCCATCCGGTGCGTATCTTCCCGCTTCTTGACGGCGTTGCCGCGGTTGTTCGCGGCGTCGAGCAGTTCAGCGGAGAGCCGCTCGATCATGGTGCGGTCGTTGCGCGACCGGGCGGCCTGGATCAGCCAACGGATGGCGAGGGCCTGGCGGCGCTCGGTCCGAACCTCGACAGGGACCTGGTAGGTCGCACCGCCGACGCGGCGGGAGCGGACCTCGATCATCGGGGCGACGTTGTCGAGCGCAGCGCGGAAGACCTCGATCGGGTTGGCCCGGGCGCGGTTCTCGACGATGTCGAAGGCACCGTAGACGATCCGCTCGGCGGTCGACTTCTTGCCCTCGTACATGATCGAGTTCATGAACTTCGTCAGCACCACGTCCCCGTACTTCGGGTCCGGGATGATCTCACGCTTCTCGGCAGAGTGACGACGGGACATCTCTTAAACTCTCAAACGAGTAGTTCTTAAGCACCTCGCGCAGGCCGCCTTGGCTCTCTTGATGAAGCCGGCGACATCCTTACGAGGCCGTGGAAAGGCCTTGGCGCGACCGGATAAACTCCGGCCGGCGATCTTACTTCGGCCGCTTGGCGCCGTACTTGGACCGGCGCTGCTTGCGGTTCTTCACGCCCTGCGTGTCGAGCACGCCGCGCAGGATGTGGTAGCGCACACCCGGCAGATCCTTGACGCGGCCGCCGCGGATCATGACGACCGAGTGCTCCTGGAGGTTGTGACCCTCGCCCGGGATGTAGCCGATCACCTCAAAGCCATTGGTCAGACGGACCTTGGCGACCTTACGAAGGGCCGAGTTCGGCTTCTTCGGGGTCGTCGTGTAGACCCGGGTGCAGACGCCGCGCTTCTGCGGGCAAGCGTCAAGCGCCGGAACCTTGTTGCGGCTCCGCTGGATCTTCCGCGGCTGGGCGATCAGCTGGTTGATCGTCGGCATCCTGTGCCCTCTTCCTCGGTCACCTTGGTCGGATTGCCGAGGGCAATCCGCAAAACGAATATGCGCCGGAGGTCCTGTCACAGACCCTCGGCGCGGTGTGGGCAGAGGAGCACGCCCGAAACGAACGCGCTCGTACCTACGGATCTGACTTAGAGCGTCAGGCGATTTGAGCCTTCGGATCGCTCGGGGCGATGGCGGCGCTCAAGGTGAAACCTGAGGACCGTCGGCAGCCAATGGCCGTCCGAAGTGGCGCGCTTCTAGCCTCGGTTAACCCGCAGGTCAATGCGGTCCCGGCAGAAAACTGCGCCGCGCGACAGGTTAACGTCCCGTCACGTGCGGACCGATTGAGCCGCCCCGCGTACCGTGAAGCTGGCGATGGCCGGCCTTTTATCCGGGACGCGGCGTGGGGCAAAGACCGCCGCGGGACGAGTCCCGCGCCCTGGCGCCGATGCTACCTTGGCTGGAGCGCGGCTTCCAACACAGCCGACGCTGATCGCGCCTTTGTTTCAGGCCACGCCCGACATCGCCACCCGTGTCGCGCATGACGCGAAGCCGTAGCGGTTGCGACCGGCTGATCGAGGGCACCGAAATAACCTCCGCCCAACGCCAAGCTTCGTGCCGAGCTTCTTCTTCCTGACCGCTGAGAAACAGAACGGGATGCTGTTGATTGCTCCAGCGCTGATACGCCATCATCTTTGTGAGACTCGCAAAGTTCCAGGTAGCTCTTTAGAGATGCGCCGAAGGACTGATTTTCTTCAGTTGCGAATCGCGGGCCTTCGTTCTGGAACCCTTATGTCTGCGACGTTTGGATTTGCCCTTGATCCGAAGCCTGGCCTTCGCCGGTTCTCATGGATCGCCGTAGCCTCAACGCCCTGAGGGTCGACCGCCAACTTCGTCTCGACCCCATCGGATTGGCGACGCGCAATCCCGAGGACTGCACCGCTTCGAAGTGCCAACTCCGTGCCTTCGGCCTGGAGAGGACACGGGGGCCGGTCCGAGCGATCCCGAAATCATGATTCGTGCGGCCGGTCTCGACCCGCCGCGATACGTGAGAACCCTCAACACCTGGAGATATCTGTGCGTCGCCTACTGACTTTCGCCCTGGCAACACTCCTCTCCGTCGGGGCCGCGCAGGCCGATCGGCTCGACGACATCAAGAAGGCCGGCGTGCTGCGGGTCGCGACCTTCGACAGCAATCCGCCCTTCGGCTTCGTCGATCCGAACACCAAGCAGCTCGCCGGGCTCGATGTCGATTACGCCCAGGCGATTGCCGACAAGATCGGCGTGACGCTCGAGCTGCGGCCGACCAATCCCGCGAATCGCATCCCGCTCCTGACCTCCGGCAAGGTCGATCTGGTGCTGGCGAACTTCACCATCACGGAGGAGCGGGCCAAGCAGCTCGACTTCAGCATCCCGTATTTCGCCTCCGGCCAGCAATTCCTCGCCAAGAAGGGCACGCTCACGTCGCCCGACCAGCTGAGCGGCCTGCGCATCGGCGCCGACAAGGGCACCACCAACGAGATCGTCCTGCGCCGCGACTTCGCGAAGGCGACCGTGGTGGCCTTCGACGATACGCCGTTCGCCTTCGCGGCCCTGCGCAACGGCACCGTCCAGGCGATCACGCAGGACGGATCGAAGCTTGTGGGCTTGCTGGCGAAGGTCCCGGACAAGGAGACCTACGAGATTCCGGCCTTCTCGATCTCGAACGACTATATCGGCGCCGGCATCCCGAAGGGCGAGACCCGGCTCCGCGACCTCGTGAACGACACCCTCCGGGAGCTGGAAGCCCGCGGCAAGGCGGCGGCGATCTACGACCGCTGGTTCGGCCCCAACACGCCCCAGCCGCTGCCGCGCCTGTTCCGGATCGGCGACCACGGCTAGGCGCCCGATGAGTCTCTTCGGCGATCTCCTGGCGCCGCGCTACCTGATCTGGCTGCTGCAGGGTTTTGGGGTCGCCCTGGCCCTGTCGGCTTCCGTGTGCTTGGCCGGGACGGCGCTCGGCCTCGCCCTCTGCTGCCTGCGGGAAACGGGGAGCCGGTTCTTGGAAGCGGGGACTGCGGCGTTCGTGGGCCTCATCCGCAACACGCCGCTGCTGGTGCAGCTGTTCTTCTGGTATTTCGGCGCCGCCGCGCTGATGCCGGCCCCGCTCACCGCCTGGCTGAACAGCCCGCATGGCCTGCCCCTGGGGCCGGCCGCCCTGACGTGGCCCGCCTACGAGACACTGGCCGGCTTCTTCGGCCTGACGCTCTACACCGCCGCCTATATCGCCGAGGAATGCCGCGCCGGGCTCAACGGCATCCGGCCCGCGCAGCGGGAGGCTGCGCTCGCGCTCGGCCTGACCGACCTCCAGGTGTTCCGCCACATCGCCCTGCCGCTGGCGCTGCGAATCGCCTGGCTGCCGATGGTCGGCCAGTACCTCCACACCATCAAGAACACGTCGCTGACCATGACCATCGGCCTGGCCGAGCTGTCCTATGCCGCGCGGGAGGTGGAAACCGAGACCTTCCTGGCCTTCCAGGCCTTCGGCATCGCCACGCTCCTGTATGTCGGGGCCGTCGCGGCAGTGGAGGCGGCCGGCCAGGCCGTCGCACGGCGGGACCCGGCGGGGGCCGCCGGCCGGTGAATGTTTCCGTCATCACCGACAATCTCGGCTACCTGCTGGCCGGCGCCTGGCCAGGCGGCCCGGTCGGCGGACTGATGCTGACGATGATTCTGTCGGTCGCCTCGGGGATCGCTTCGGCTTTCCTGGGGCTCGTCCTCGGGATCGCGCTGGCGATGAGCGGCGGCCGGACACGGCGCGCTCTGACCCTGGGCCTCGGGCTGTTCCGGGCCGTGCCGATCGTGATGCTGATCTTCTGGAGCTACTTCCTGCTGCCGGTCCTGTTCGGATTCGCCATCCCGGAGACCGGGACCGTGGTGACGGCCCTGTCGCTGGTGGGCGGCGCCTACCTGTCCTACGCGGTGGCGGCCGGGATCGAGAGCATCGGCCGCGGTCAGTGGGAGGCCGGCCTGGCGCTGGGCTTCGGCCGCTGGCAGATCCTGCGGGTCATCATCCTGCCCCGGGCGCTGCCGGCCATGGCGCCGTCCTTCGTCAACCAGTGGACCGTGCTGATCAAGGACACCGCGCTCGCCTACGTGATCGGCGTACCCGAACTCTCCTTCGTGGCGACCCAGGTGAACAACCGCGCCATGGTCTATCCCGCCGAGATCTTCTTGTTTGTCGGCGCCGTCTACGGATGCCTCTGCCTGCTCGTCGATCGGCTCGCCGCGCTGGTGGCCAAGCAGCGTCGCCTGCCGCGCGCGGGCAGGGCCTGACAGACCCCCGTCCTCGTCTCTATGCGATTCGGATGGGTCGTCGCGGGCACGGCGCGACCATCCCCAAGGGCGTGCCCAGCCAGCAACGTGCCGGATCGGGGCAGGGGCCCGGGATCACGGTCTACGGAAGATTAAAGCGAACCGTCGAAATGTCCCGGTCGTCGGGCGGCCTCCGGGCCAGCCTCAGTGCGCGTCGAGGATGTTGCGTATGGGTTGCGTCGCGGTCAGCAACGTCGTCCCCTTTCGGCGGATCGCCCCCGCCTCCGCGGCAGGCGAGCGGGATGCCCGGAACCGCCGTCGCAGCGAGCAGCGCGCGCTGATGGACGCGGTCTACGCCACCGGCAGCATGATCGTCGCTGCCGGCGATCGCGAGATGAAGCTCACCGCTTCGCGCCTGCAGGTCTACGGCTTTCTCACCATCGAGGAGGTCACCGAGGACGGCGGCATGCGACGGCTGCGCCCCTCCGAAGCGATTCGCGCGCGGTCCGAACGCCCGTGGCGCCTGTCGAAGCCGGCCTTCGGCGGCGCCGTGACGATCCCGAGCCTCGACGATTTCCTGTTCGAATCAGCCGGCCAGCCGTTCTGAGCACCTGAGCCGTCCCGGACACCTCCCCGCCGCGCCGGACTGCACGGCGGACATGGCTGCACTGTTGCCTCGCCCATCCGGCCGCATCTTCGACCAGTCTCGCCGCCGCGCGCATGCGACGGCGACACAAGCCGGCGCCTCGACGCGTCCGCGTCGCTGAACACTCCCGCGGCCACGCCGGGATGCCGTGCGGCACCCGACCCGAATCGCTCGAGCAGCTCCCGGCCGTGCCGGCGAATTTGCCGCGATCGGCTTGCCTTCCGGGCTTACCCGTAGTATCCGCCCGGCCTTCGCGACATTTCGATGGGTGCTCGCACCCTCTGAACGCGGTGACCGCGCCGACGTCTTCTGACGCCGCAAGCGCGGTCTATACCATGAGCCGGGGACATCAGATCCCCATCAGGCGTCGTCCGCCGGGCAATACCGCCCGCGTGCGGAAACCCGCCTGAAACAAGGAGTCACGCACGTGATCCAGATGCAGACGAATCTGGACGTCGCCGACAACTCTGGTGCACGCCGTGTGATGTGCATCAAAGTTCTCGGCGGGTCGAAGCGCAAGTATGCCGGCGTTGGCGATGTGATCGTCGTGTCGGTCAAGGAGGCGATCCCGCGCGGTCGCGTCAAGAAGGGCGACGTCATGAAGGCGGTCGTCGTTCGCACGGCCAAGGCCGTGAAGCGCGTCGACGGGTCGGTGATCCGCTTCGACAAGAACGCTGCGGTCCTGATCAACAATCAGAAGGAGCCGATCGGCACCCGCATCTTCGGACCGGTGCCGCGCGAACTGCGCGCGCGCAACCACATGAAGATCATCTCGCTGGCGCCGGAGGTGCTGTGATGGCAGCCAAGATCAAGAAGGGCGACAAGGTCGTCGTACTCACCGGTCGCGACTCCGGTCGCTCGGGCGAAGTCATTCAGGTTCTGCCGAAGGAAGGCCGGGCTTTCGTGCGCGGCATCAACCTGGTCAAGAAGCACCAGAAGCAGACCCAGAACCAGGAAGGCGGGATCATCTCCAAGGAGGCCGCCATCCAACTCTCGAACATCGCGGTCGCCGATGCCAACGGCAAGCCGACCCGCGTAGGTTTCCGCATCCTCGAAGACGGGCGCAAGGTCCGATTCGCCAAGAGCACGGGGGATCAGATCGATGGCTGAGGCCGACAAGAACGCCTACACCCCGCGCCTGCGCAAGCACTACGACGAAGTCGTGCGCCAGAAGCTGATCGAGGAATTCGGGTACAAGAACCCGATGCAGGTCCCGCAGATCGAGAAGATCGTCATCAACATGGGCGTCGGCGAGTCCACGGCGGACTCCAAGAAGGCGACCGTGGCGGCAGGCGACTTGGCGCTCATCGCCGGTCAGAAGCCGGTGATTACCCGGGCCCGCAAGGCCATCGCGACCTTCAAGGTCCGCGAAGGCATGCCGATCGGCTGCAAGGTGACGCTGCGCAAGCAGCGCATGTACGAGTTCATGGATCGCCTGATCACGATCGCGCTCCCGCGCGTCCGCGATTTCCGCGGCCTGAACCCGCGCTCGTTCGACGGGCGGGGCAATTACGCCCTCGGTCTCAAGGAGCACCTCGTGTTCCCGGAGATCTCCTACGACAAGGCCGAGCAGATGTGGGGCATGGACATCGTCGTGGCGACCAGCGCCAAGACCGATGCCGAGGCCAAGGCCCTGCTCGCCGCCTTCCAGTTCCCGTTCCGGCAGTGAGGCCTTCGCGCCTCATACGCGGACACCGGAGATAGACCACATGTCGAAGAAAAGCTCAGTCGAGAAGAATGAGGCCCGCAAGACGCTGGTGAAGCGTTTCGCGGCCAAGCGGAAGGCGCTCCTCGAGATCGCCAACAACGACACCCTCGAGATGGAGGAGCGCTTTGAAGCGCGCCTCAAGCTCGCGGAACTGCCGCGCAACTCGTCCGCCACCCGCATCCGGAACCGGTGCGGCATGACCGGCCGTCCGCGCGCGTTCTACCGTAAGATGGGCATCTCGCGCATCGCGCTGCGGGAGCTTGGCAACCGGGGCCTGATCCCCGGCCTGGTCAAGTCGAGCTGGTAAGGAGGTCCCCATGGTCAACGATCCCGTGGGTGACATGCTCACCCGTATCCGCAACGGCCAGCTGCGCCGTCGCAACGTCGTTCAGACGCCCGGCTCGCGCCTGCGCGCCAACGTCCTGAACGTGCTGAAGTCCGAGGGCTACATCCGCGATTACGCGGCGACCGACCTGGGCAACGGCCGCACCGAGTTCGCCATCGAGCTCAAGTACTACGACGGTCGCCCGGTGATCCGCGAGATCAAGCGCGTGTCGAAGCCCGGCCGTCGGGTCTACTCGTCTGTCGGTGATCTGCCGCACGTGGCCGACGGCCTGGGCGTCACCATCGTCTCCACCCCGCAGGGCGTCATGGCCGACCACGAGGCGCGCGAGCGCAACGTCGGCGGTGAAGTGCTCTGCACCGTATTCTGATCGGGACGGAGGAGGTTATCCCATGTCTCGCGTAGGTAAAAAGCCCGTTCCCGTGCCGGCCGGCGTCACCGCCACCGTCACCGGTCAGACGGTGAAGATGAAGGGCTCGAAGGGCGAGCTGCAGTTCGACGTTCCCGCGCTGGTCAGCGTGGCGATGAAGGACGGCGCCATCGAAGTCCAGCCAATCAACCAGTCCAAGCCCGCGCGCTCCCTTTGGGGCACGTCGCGGGCGCAGATCGCCAACATCGCCGAAGGCGTGTCGAAGGGCTTCGAGAAGAAGCTCGAGATCACGGGCGTCGGCTATCGTGCGGCGATGGCCGGCAAGGCCCTCAAGCTGTCGCTCGGCTACAGCCACGACATCGAATACGCGATCCCCGCCGGGATCACGATCGTTACCCCGAAGCCCACCGAGATCACGATCACCGGGATCAACCGCCAGCAGGTCGGTCAGGTCGCCGCCGAGATCCGCGATTACCGCGGACCCGAGCCCTACAAGGGCAAGGGCGTGAAGTACGCGGGCGAGTTCATCTTCCGCAAGGAAGGCAAGAAGAAGTAAGGAGGGCATCATGTCTCGCAAGCTCGAAGCCCTCGATCGCCGCAAGGCGCGCGTCCGTCGCGCGCTGCGGGCGGCCGCCAATGGCCGTCCGCGGCTCTCGGTGTTCCGCTCGTCGAAGCAGATCTACGTGCAGGTCATCGACGACGTCGCCGGCAAGACGCTGGCCGCCGCCTCGTCGATCGACAAGGCGCTCAAGGGTGAACTCAAGACCGGCGCCGATGTCGCCGCCGCCAAGGCGGTGGGCAAGCTGGTGGCCGAGCGCGCCAAGGCCGCCGGCGTCACGAAGGTGATCTTCGACCGCTCCGGCTACATCTACCACGGCCGCGTCGCGGCCGTCGCCGAAGCCGCCCGCGAGGGTGGCCTGGAGTTCTAAGGAACTCTCTCCGCGCGGCCTGATACCCGCGCGGCCATTCCCTCCCGTTTCCGGCGAGGGGAATCGAGCGAGCGGATCCGAGGATCCGCGCTAGTGAGATAGGTTAGACAACATGGCACGTGAACGGGAAGGCGGGGGCCGCGGCCGCCGCGACGAGCGCGAGGAGCGCGACAGCGAATTCGTGGACAAGCTCGTCCACATCAACCGCGTCGCCAAGGTGGTGAAGGGTGGCCGTCGCTTCGGCTTCGCAGCCCTCGTCGTCGTCGGCGACCAGAAGGGCCGCGTCGGCTTCGGCCACGGCAAGGCCCGTGAGGTGCCTGAGGCGATCCGCAAGGCCACCGAGGCGGCCAAGCGTGGCCTGATCCGGGTGTCGCTGCGTGAGGGTCGGACCCTGCACCACGACGTCAACGGCCGCCACGGCGCCGGCAAGGTGATCCTCCGCGCGGCTCCGCAGGGTACCGGCATCATCGCCGGCGGCCCGATGCGCGCCGTGTTCGAGACGCTCGGCATGCAGGACGTCGTCGCGAAGTCGCTCGGCTCGTCCAACCCCTACAACCTCGTGCGCGCCACCTTCGAGGCGCTCAAGAACGAGGACAGCCCGCGCTCCGTGGCGGCCCGCCGCGGCATCAAGGTGTCGAGCCTCCAGGCCCGTCGCCGGGACGCCGATCCGGCCGACCAGTCCGAAGCTGCGGTCGCGTAAGGGAGGGTCCGATGGCACAGAAGACCGTCCGTATCGAGCAGATCGGCTCGCCGATCCGCCAGGAGGCCAGCCAGCGCCAGACGCTGATCGGCCTTAAGCTCAACAAGCTCCACCGCGTGTCCGAGCTGGAGGATACCCCCTCCGTGCGCGGCATGATCCGCAAGGTTGCGCACCTCGTGCGCGTCCACGGCGACGTGGCGTGAGGAGGCACCGATGAAGCTCAACGAGATCAGCGACAATCCCGGCGCAACCAAGAATCGGATGCGTGTCGGTCGGGGCATCGGCTCCGGCAAGGGCAAGACGGCCGGCCGCGGCGTGAAGGGTCAGAAGGCCCGGACCGGCGTGTCCATCAAGGGCTTCGAGGGCGGTCAGATGCCACTGCATCGGCGTCTGCCGAAGCGCGGCTTCAACAACCTCTATGCCCAGGACCTGAACGAGGTGAACCTCGGCCGGATCCAGGAGGCGTTGGACGCCGGCAAGCTTGACAAGGCTGCGACCGTCACGATCGAAAGCTTGGTGGCTGCCGGTATCATCGCCCGTCCCCGCGACGGCGTGAAGCTGCTCGGTGTCGGCGAGCTGACCGCAAAGCTCAGCTTCGAGGTCACCCGCGCCTCCAAGTCCGCCATCGAGGCGGTCGAGAAGGTCGGTGGCTCGGTCACCGTCGCGTTTGCGACCGGTGTTTCGCACCGCGGCGGTTCGACTGCCGAGGCCACGGCCTGACGGCCGGCGGGAGAGCGACGCGGGGTCCCGTTGCACGGGCCCCGCGGAGTCTTTAAGCCGATCCTCCGAGCGGCGGCCCTGCGACCACGCGGGCCGCCGTTTTCATTTCATCCGGGCACGCTTGGCCCGGCGACATTCCCAGGACGCGACGCTTATGGCCTCAGCAGCCGAGCAGCTTGCCGCCAACCTCAACTTCGGGGCGATCGCCAAGGCCGATGAGCTGAAGAAGCGCATCTGGTTCACCTTGGGCGCCCTCGTGGTGTTCCGGCTGGGCACCTACATCCCGATTCCCGGCATCGATCCGGAGCAGTTCGCCCGCAACTTCCAGCAGCAGGCTGGCGGCGTGCTTGGGCTGTTCAACATGTTCTCCGGCGGTGCCGTCGAGCGCATGGCGATCTTCGCCCTCAACATCATGCCGTACATCTCGGCCTCGATCATCGTTCAGCTGCTCACCTCGGTGATCCCGAGCCTGGAGGCGCTGAAGAAGGAGGGCGAGTCCGGGCGCAAGGTCATCAACCAGTACACCCGCTACCTCACGGTGGTGCTGGCGCTGGTGCAGTCCTGGGGCATCGCGATCGGGCTGCAGAGCTCGTCGGCGGCCATCGATCCGGGCCCGTTCTTCCTGGCCTCGACGGTGATCACGCTCACCGGCGGTACCCTGTTCCTCATGTGGGTCGGTGAGCAGATCACCTCGCGGGGTATCGGCAACGGCTCCTCGCTGATCATCTTCGCCGGCATCGTCGCCCACCTCCCGGTCGCGATCGCGGGCGCCCTCGAGCTGGGCCGCACCGGCGCGCTCTCGCCGATCATCATCCTCGGCGTCGCCGTGGCGGCCGTCGTGCTGGTCTACTTCATCGTGTTCATGGAGCGCGCCCAGCGCCGTCTCCTGATCAACTACCCGAAGCGCCAGGTCGGCAACCGCATGTACGAGGGTCAGACCTCGTTCCTGCCGCTCAAGCTCAACACCTCGGGCGTCATCCCGCCGATCTTCGCGTCGTCGTTGCTGCTCCTGCCGGCGACGGCCGCGAGCTTCTCCGCCAACGGTGGAAGCACCGGCTGGCTCGGCACGGTGACGGCCTATCTCGGCCACGGTACGCCTCTGTTCATGGCGCTCTACGCGGCGCTGATCATCTTCTTCACGTTCTTCTACACGGCGGTGGTGTTCAATCCGCAGGAGACGGCGGACAATTTGAAGAAGCACGGCGGCTTCATCCCGGGCATCCGCCCGGGCGAGCGCACCGCGGCCTTCATCGACAAGGTGCTGACCCGGATCACCGTGATCGGCGCCCTGTATCTGACCCTGGTCTGCCTCTGCCCGGAAATCCTGTCGTCCTACGCCTCGGCAAGCCTCGGTTTCGGCGGCACCTCGCTGCTGATCGTGGTGTCGGTGACGATGGATACGGTTGCCCAGATCCACGGTCACCTGATGGCCCACCAATACGAGGGCCTCGTGAAGAAGGCCAAGCTGCGTGGCGCCTCGACCACGCAACGCCGGCGCTGATCCTGTTACAGAGGCGGAACGAAGCCACCGTCGTTCCCGCCTCTGACCCATAGGTCCGGGTGCCTCCTGGCCCAGGACCGTCTAGAAAATCCCGAGACGGGCGATGCCGGGGAGGCTTCGCCACCCGCCGCTTGGGCCCGTAGAGAGTCGGGCCGGACGAGGACAACGCCATGCGCATCATTCTGCTCGGTCCCCCCGGCGCGGGGAAGGGGACCCAATCCGAGCGGATCGTACAGCGCTTCGGCATCCCGCAGCTGTCCACGGGCGACATGTTGCGCGCCGCGGTCGCCGCCGGCACGCCGGTCGGCCTGGAGGCCAAGGCCGTGATGGAATCCGGCGGTCTGGTCTCCGACCGGATCGTGGTCGGCATCGTCGCTGACCGGATCGAGGAGCCCGACGCGAAAAGCGGCTTCATCCTCGACGGCTTCCCCCGGACGGTCGCGCAGGCCGAAGCGCTCAGCACCATGCTGGCCGGCAAGGGCATGGACCTCGACGCGGTGATCGAGTTCAAGGTCGACGAGAACGCACTGGTCGGGCGCATCGAGAAGCGGGCCGCCGAGACCCAGGCCCGCGGCCAGGCGGTGCGCAAGGACGACACCCCCGAGGTGTTCAAGCAGCGCCTGGAGGCCTACCGCGCCCAGACGGCGCCGCTCTCCGACTATTACGCCAAGACCGGCCTGCTCCATACGGTGGACGGCATGCAGCCGATCGACACCGTCACGGCTGAGATCATGGGGCTGCTGGAGCCGCACGCGGAACGCGTCGAGTCCTGATACCATCGCCGGCCGGCCGCGATCAGGCAGCTTGTCGGCGGTTATCGACTGCGCTCGAGCGCCGGACGAGACGGATACGATCCAGGATGCAGGTGGATGACGCCTGATGCGGGGGATCGATACGCCGAGCGGGCCACGAGCCCTACGGGCAACCGGGCTCCGCTTAACGGACGTGTCGGTCGGATCGACGGACGGGAGCCGTCATCCGCCTGCCGGTCGGATCACAGCCGACAGGAAGACGCGCATCGGTGTCATGAAATGGGGAGTGCGGCGCGGGCACGCCGTACTCCGGCATGACCGGACGGATCGGTGAACCTATGCCCAGGTCGTCGGTTGAGGGGCAAACCCGACCGGAAGCCCTGATGACCATCCTTCGCATCCCCGTAAGCCTGCTCCTCGTCGCCATGGCTTTGCCTCCGCTTCCGGTGGCGGCGCAGAGCCCGGCACAGTCCTTCGTGTATCGCGAAAAGCGGTTCCGGAACGCATGTCGGCCGCCGCTCAAATTCGCTGCGGGAGCCTGCGTCCGCCATTGCCCTGCTGGCTACCAGAATATGGGCGGCTATTGCCGATACCAGAGCCAGCGCTTCCGCTGAGGCAGCCCCTTCATCGCTCCGATCGCCGCTCGGCCCGCAGCGCCCCAAAGAAATTCACCACATCCATCGACAGCGCCCGGCGGCCGAAGAGGCGGAAGGGATTGCCGTCGGTGCGGCCGTCGCGCAGCTCGACCATCGCGGTCGAGACGTTGTAGCGGAACACCATCCGGCGGCCGGCGAAGGTGGCCCAGAGCAGGCCGGGGCCGTCATCCTCGGCCTGCAGAGCGATCGATCCGGGCTCGGCCTCGGTGAGGGTCCCGCCCGTCACCGCGAGGATCACCGGAACCACCTCCTCGGCATTCTCCTCGGCCGCCCGGAGGACCGAATCGGCGAAAGCCCGTAGCGTGGCGCCGTCGCTGGTGAGAACCGACATCTGTGCTCCTAAAAGGACCGCAGTCAGGGCCGCACGCGACGCATGGCGGCGCGGCCGATCGTTCACGGGTCGTTGACATATCGCCCTGCGCACGCTAGCAGGCCGTCCTTCGTCCAATCGATCGCTGGTCCGAGGTGCCCTGTCCAGGGCCGCCCCCGGGCCACGTTGTCGTTTGGCGCGCGCAGGGGCCGGCCTCCACCGGACGCGCGCGAGCACCGCCCGGTTTCCGGGCCTCATATGGAGCGTGATCATGGCACGTATCGCAGGCGTCAACATCCCGACCAACAAGCGCGTCGTCATCGCGCTGCAGTACATCCACGGCATCGGCGCCAAGAAGGCCGAGGAGATCACCACGAAGGTGAACATCCCCGCCGAGCGCCGGGTGAACCAGCTCACCGACGCCGAGGTGCTCCAGATCCGCGAGACGATCGACCGCGATTACGTGGTCGAGGGCGACCTGCGCCGCGAAGTCTCGATGAACATCAAGCGCCTGATGGATCTCGGCGCCTATCGCGGCCTGCGTCACCGCAAGCAGCTGCCGGTCCGCGGTCAGCGCACCCACACCAACGCCCGCACCCGAAAGGGCAAGGCGAAGCCGATCGCCGGCAAGAAGAAGTAATTTTTGACTTTGGAAGGCCGTGCCTCGCGCGGCCTTCCCTCCGTGGCGCTGGTGTCCCGCAAGGATCCCAACGCAGGCTCGACCGCCCTGCACGGGCGCGCCGGCCCAGTCCCAAAAAGAATCCCGAGCGCCTGGAATTACGGGCGCGCTTGAAGGAAGAGTGAGACGATAATGGCCAAGGAACCGCAACGCGTCCGCCGGCGCGAACGCAAGAACATCGTGTCGGGCGTCGCCCACGTGAACGCCTCGTTCAACAACACGATGATCACCATCACGGACGCGCAGGGCAACACGATCTCGTGGTCGTCCGCTGGCGCGATGGGCTTCAAGGGCTCGCGCAAGTCCACGCCGTACGCTGCGCAGGTCGCCGCTGAGGACGCCGCCCGCAAGGCCTCCGAGCACGGCATGCGCACCCTCGAGGTCGAGGTGTCCGGCCCGGGTTCCGGTCGTGAGTCGGCCCTGCGCGCCCTCCAGGCCGCCGGCTTCACGGTTACCTCGATTCGCGACGTGACCTCGATCCCGCACAACGGCTGCCGTCCGCGCAAGCGTCGTCGGGTCTGAACTGAACGGTTTGACGGAGAAGCTCATGACGGGATCGAAGCCGCTTCCGGGCGTGCTGCGTTGGAACCTCGGCGACCTCACGGTCACCGCGCTCAACGACGGCTGGTTTCAGGCCAGCCTCGATCTCGTCACGGGGATCTCGAAGGACGAAGCCGGCAAGCTGCAGGTCGCGGGCTTCCGCACCGAGCAGCCCAAGATCACGCTGAATGCCTTCCTGATCACCGGCGCCGGCCGCAAGCCGGTGCTGATCGATACGGGCTACGGCGAGAGTGCGCCGGCCGAGACCCTCGGTCGGGCCGGCGCAGCCCTCGCGGTCACCGGCGTGAAGCCGGAGGAGATCGAGACCGTCCTGGTCACGCACCTGCACCCCGACCACGTCGGCGGCCTGGTGTCGAACGGGGCGGCCCGCTTCCCGAACGCCGAGATCGTGGTGCATGCCGACGAGGCGGCGCATTGGCTGCCGGACGAGGCGCTCTCTCGGGCGCCGGACGCAGCTAAGCCGTATTTCGAGGGCGCCCGCAAGGCGGTGGCGCCCTATGCCAAGCGGATGCGTGAGCATCGGGGCGGCGAAGTGCTGCCGGGCATCACGGCGGTCCACCTGCCGGGACACACCCCGGGGCATTGCGGTTTCCGCATCGTCTCCGGTGGACAGTCGCTCCTGATGTGGACGGACGTGGTGCACCTGCCAGCGATCCAGTTCAAGAACCCGGAGGCGGGTGTCGGATTCGACGTCGATGGGGATCAGGCGCGGGCGACGCGCAAGGCCATCATGGACGAGGTGGCGAGCGAGCGATCCTTCATCGCGGGCGCACACCTGGAATTTCCGGCCCTGGGCTACGTGGACCGGGACGGGGCAGGCTACAGCTTCGTGCCGGCCCTCTGGGTCGGCGGCGAATAACGAGCGTTTTGAATTCAGGGACCGTTCGGGGCGCCAGGGGGCGGCGCCGGACGGCCGAAGCGCGGGGACGGGCGTCGCGGATCCCGAGCATGGACGAGAGGTAGGATCGTGGTCATTCAGAAGAACTGGCAGGAACTGATCAAGCCGAACAAGCTGCAGGTCTCGACCGGCGACGACCCGAAGCGGGTCGCCACGGTCGTGGCCGAGCCGCTTGAGCGCGGCTTCGGCACCACCCTGGGCAACGCCCTGCGGCGTGTGCTCCTGTCCTCGCTCCAGGGCGCGGCCGTGACCTCGGTGCAGATCGACGGCGTGCTGCACGAGTTCTCCTCGATCCCGGGCGTCCGCGAGGACGTCACCGACATCGTCCTGAACATCAAGACGATCGCGATCCGGTCGCAGACCGATGCGCCCAAGCGCATGACCCTGCGCAAGACCGGCCCCGGCACCGTCACTGCCGGCGACATCGGCACGGTCGGCGACATCCAGATCCTGAACCCGGAGCTGGTGATCTGCACGCTGGACGACGGCGCCGAGATCCGCATGGAGTTCACGGTCGCCACCGGTAAGGGCTACGTCCCGGCCGAGCGCAACCGCCCCGAGGACGCGCCGATCGGCCTGATCCCGGTGGATTCGCTGTTCTCCCCGGTGACCAAGGTCAGCTACCGCGTCGAGACCACCCGTGAGGGCCAGGATCTCGACAAGGACAAGCTGACGATGACGATCGAGACCAACGGCGCCGTGGGCCCGGAGGATGCGCTGGCCTACGCCGCGCGCATCATCCAGGACCAGCTGCAGGTCTTCGTGAACTTCGAGGATCCGCGCAAGGAAGAGGCCGCGCCGCTCGCGCCGCAGCTGCCCTTCAACCCGGCGCTGCTCAAGAAGGTCGACGAGCTGGAGCTGTCGGTCCGTTCGGCGAACTGCCTGAAGAACGACAACATCGTCTATATCGGCGACCTGATCCAGAAGTCCGAGGGCGAGATGCTGCGGACCCCGAACTTCGGCCGCAAGTCGCTCAACGAGATCAAGGAAGTGCTGGCCGGCATGGGTCTGCACCTCGGGATGGACATCCCCGGCTGGCCGCCGGAGAACATCGAAGATCTCGCGAAGCGCTTCGAAGAGCATTACTGAGGCGAAGCCGCCTCGGACCAGATGTGACGGCGCTAATCGGCGCCATCTGCTTGGCCGATCCGGATCCGGGACTTCGCGGGCACGACGCGAAGTCCCAAGAAATCCCGCCGCGGGGTTATGCGGAATGAATGGCCCCGCTGTTGGGGCGCCCGGCCGTACCGTGGCACGGCGGCCGAGAAGAGAAGGAAGCCAGAACCATGCGTCACGGTTATCGCGGTCGCCGCTTCAACCGCACGGCTGAGCACCGCAAGGCGATGTTCGCCAACATGTCGGTCGCCCTGCTGAAGCACGAGCAGATCGTCACCACCCTGCCGAAGGCCAAGGATCTGCGTCCCGTGGTCGAGAAGCTGATCACGCTCGGCCGCATCGACAGCGTCCACACCCGCCGTCTCGCCATGGCGCAGCTGCGCGATGCCGACATGGTCAAGAAGCTCTTCGCCGTGCTCGGCCCGCGCTACGCGGGTCGCCCGGGCGGCTATTGCCGCATCATGAAGGCCGGCTTCCGCAAGGGCGACAACGCCCCGCTGGCCGTGATCGAGTTCGTCGATCGCGACGTCGAGGCCCGCGGCAAGGATTCCGGCCAGGTCGAGATCGCCGAGGCGGCCTGAGCTCAAGCTCCACCGGCCTGATCGACAAAAGCCGTCCCGGGTCATCCGGGGCGGCTTTTTCGTGCGCCCGACCAGCCCAAAAAAGAACCCGCCGGCTTGCGCTGGCGGGCCTGAAGCAGGGTCCACGTTTCGTTGCGTTGCGGGAACTCGCCCTGACGGTCGGTGTCGGCCTGACCTGGAACTCGACCGCGCTGCTCCGAAACCCCTATCCCTGCTGATTCCTGTTGGGCGGATCGTCCTGATCCGGGTCGGCATCGCGCCGCCTGCCTGGGAAGATACCGTGATTGCTCATGGTTCGCCTCCAGTTCGTAATCCGGAGCCTGGATGCTCCGGAGCGAGTCAATGAGCCGGCAACGGAGTGGTTCCCGAAAAAATGGATCCCGCGTTCGCCCGGGATGCAGCTACCCTATAAGAACGGCGGGCAGAGGCTCCGAGGTTTCAGCTCTCGCACCACGTCGCGCGTCCAACCCCGTCATTGCGAGCGCAGCGAAGCAATCCAGGGCAGCGCGCGATCCCCAAATGGTGCGGATCACTGGGTTGCTTCGCTGCGCTCGCAATGACGATTCAGCTTCCTCCCACCCGGTCCAGCAGCGCCGAGACCCGGTTCGCCAGGTCGGCGGAGCGGAAGGGCTTGGTCAGCACCGGCAGGTCGTCCGGGATCTGCATCGCCTCGGCGTGGCCGGTGAGGATCAGCACCGGCAGGCTGGGATCGCGGTCGCGGATCTCGGCGGCAAGCTCGATGCCGCTCATCCCCGGCATGGCGAGATCGGCGACGATCAGGTCGAAGCGGCCGGGGGCGAACGACTGGAGCGCAGCCTCGCCATCGCCGGCCTCGGTGGCCTGGTGGCCGAAGCCCGTGAGGAACGAGGCGGTGACGTGCCGGACCTGCGGGTCATCGTCGACCACCAGGATCCGCGCAGACCGGGACGCCACCGGGGTCTCGCCTTGCGCGCGGGCCGCCTGCTCCGGCAGCTCGGTCGCGAAGGGGAGGGCGAGCTCGACCCGGGTGCCCCGACCGACCTCGCTCTCGATAGCAAGCCGGCCCTTCGATTGCTGGGCGAGGCCGAACACCATGGCGAGCCCCAAGCCCGTGCCCTGGCCCACCGCCTTGGTGGTGAAGAACGGCTCGCAGACCCGGCGCAGGATCTCGTCGGGGATGCCGGTGCCCTCGTCGGTGACGCTGACGCCGAGATAGGAGCCGTCGGCAATCTCGGGATCGCCGGCGATGTCGAGGCGCCGGGTGGCGATTGTGATCGTGCCGCCGTCCAGCATCGCGTCCCGGGCGTTGATGCACAGGTTGAGTACGGCGAGCTCGAGCTGGTCCGGGTCGACCTGGACGGCGAGCAGGCCCTCGGTCAGTTCGGTGCGGACGGTCACCAGCCCGCCCAGGCTGCGGCCGAACAGGTCGCTCATCCCGGCGATCAGCGCGTTGACGTCCGTGGCCCGCGCCTGGAGGTCGTGGGCGCGGCTGAAGCTCAGGAGGCGCTTGGTCAGGGAGGCGCCGCGTTCGGCGGCCCCGCGGGCGTTCTCGATCAGGCGCTGCACCCGCGGCTGGTCGGCCACCTTCGGGGCGGCAAGTTCCAGGCTGCCGAGGATTGCGGTCAGCAGGTTGTTGAAATCATGCGCGATGCCGCCGGCCAGGGTGCCGAGCGCCTGCATCTTGTCGGATTGGCGCAGCCGCGCCTCCAGGGTCCGCTGCTCGGTGACGTCCCGCTCGATCGCCGCGAGGTGGCTGACCGCGCCGCCGGCGTCGCGGATCGGTACCCGGGTCACGTGGCTCCAGAGCTCGGCG
The DNA here is from genome assembly GCF_022829565.1 of Methylobacterium sp. J-001. NCBI lineage: Bacteria > Pseudomonadati > Pseudomonadota > Alphaproteobacteria > Hyphomicrobiales > Methylobacteriaceae > Methylobacterium > Methylobacterium sp. J-001. Next base: position 6,005 of record NZ_JAKSYN010000130.1, on the reverse strand, counting down.
CCGACCGGGCCCTCGCTGATCAGGCTCTCGGCGACCTTGCCGGCGCGGATCGCGGCGGCATCCGCCTCGGTCACCGCACCGCCCTTCGCGCCGAGGAGGTCGCCCTCGCGCTGCCCGAGGCAGCTGAAGACGTCCCGGCCGAGCAGCGTCGCCTTGCGGGCGTTGAGCCGCACGAACCGCCCGTCCGCGTCCTTGAAGCTGATGGCGTCCTGGGCGTGGTCGAGCAGGCCGCGCAGCAGCGCTCGCTCGGTCGCGAGGTCGCGGCCCAGGCGGTGGCGCTCGAAGGCCTGCCGGACCGTGGAGAGCAGCAGGCTCGCGTCCCAGGGCTTGGTGACGTAGCCGACGATGCCGCCGCGGTTGAGGGCGGCGATCACCGCGGTGATGTCGGCGTAGCCGGTGAGCAGGATCGCCTGGGCGTCGTGGAAAGCCCGGGCCTCGGCGAGCAGTGCGTCGCCGGTGAGGCCGGGCATGCGCTGGTCGGAGAGCACCACCGCGATGTCGGGCTCGGCGTGCAGGATCTCGAGCGCCTCGGATGGGTTCGAGGTCGTCAACACCCGGTAGGAGTCCTCGAAGAGGTCCTCCAGGGCGATCAGGATATCCGGCTCGTCGTCGACGGCCAGGATCGTCCCACGCGGGTTGTCGAACCCCGCCCCGTGATCGTTCTGTGAATGCGTATCCGTCACCGAACCGGTGTCCATCGCGGAGGAGAATGCTCGAACTGCCGTGCCTTCACTCATGCGCTGGCCGCCTGCCGCGGAATGCCGATCACGAAGCAGGCTCCCCCGTCTGGCGCCGCCTCCACGGTGAGCGAGCCGCTATGCGCCTGAACGACGCTGTAGGCAATCGCAAGACCCAAGCCGGTGCCTGAACCCACGGGCTTTGTCGTGAAGAATGGCTCAAAGATCTTCTCACGCAGATCTTCCGGGATGCCAGGACCAGTATCGCTAATCCGGATCTCGTCGATCTCGGGGTTCGAGAGGGTATCGATCCGGATTATGCCGCCCCCCGGCATGGCGTCGGCGGCGTTGCCGAGGATGTTCATCACCACCTGGTTGAGCAGTGCGGGGGTGCAGTGGATCTCGGGGCGGCCGGCGAAGCTGCGCTCCACGGCGATCCGATCGCCGAGCTTGTGCTGGATCAGGGCCAGCACGGTCTCGATCGCCTCGGGCACGTTGACGAGCGCCCGCTCGCCCTCGTCGAGGCGCGAGAACTTGCGCAGGTTGAGCACGAGGTCCTGGATCCGGGTCAGCCCCATCCGCATCGAGCCGACCCGCTGGCGGGCCTTGTCGATGGCGCGGGCGGCGGCCTCCGGGGCCGCGGTGGGCAATTCGTTGAGCAGCCGCTCGACCGTGCCCTGGTGGGCCAGGATGAAGGCCAGGGGGTTGTTGATCTCGTGGGCGATGCCGGCGACCAGCTCGCCGAGCGAGGCCATCTTGGCGGCCTGGACCAGCTTGGCCTGGGCCTCGGTGATCTGGCGGTTGGCTTCGGCGAGGTCGCGGTTGGCCCGCTCCAGGGCGTCGGCGAGACGGGCGCGGGCCTCGGAAGCCTCGGCCTCGGCGCGGGCACGCTCCACCGCCCGCTCGCGCTCGCCGAACTGACCAGCGATGCGGCGGTCATCCTCCTCCAGCAGGCGGCGGCGGACGAAGCCGCGCACCCGCAGGGCCAGCACCTCGGCATCGGTCTTGGAGACCACGTCGTCGGCGCCGGCCGCGAAGGCCTCGACCAGAAAATCCTTGGCCGGGTCGCTGCCGGCAATGCCCACGAGATGGAAGCCGGCGCCGGCCGCCTGGCCGGAGCGGCGCTGGCTGATCGCCCGGCATAGGGTCAGCCCGTCATAGGCGTGGCCGAGCAGGTCGATGGTCACGCAGTCGAACGCGTCCTCGCCGACCCCGTCGAGGGCCTTGAGCGCGGCCTCCGGCCCGTCGGCGGTGGCGACGTGGTGGCCCTCCTGTCCGAGCAGGCCCGCTAGGAAGGTCCGGTAGGTGAGGCTGCCGTCGATCACCAGGATCCGCCCGCGTCGGAAGGCGGCGGCCCCGGGCCCCTCGCCGTCGGCGGCGGGCCGGCGCTCGCGCAGCAGGGCGCGGATGCGCAGGATCATCAGGTCGCGGTCGGCGGATTTCGGCAGGTAAGCGTCGGCGCCGCTCTCCAGGCCCTTCCGCTCGCCGCCACCGCCGCCGGTGAGCATCAGCACCGGCAGGGCCCGCGTGCGCAGGGACAGGCGCATCTGGCGGATCAGCTCGTCGCCGTCCATGCCGGGCAGGTGGTAATCGGCCACGACGAGGTCGGGCTGGCTGCGATTGAGATGGTCGAGGGCGGCCTCGGCCGAGGGGCAGCGCTCCACCGCAAAGCCGTGGGCCTCCAGAAGGAGGCGCAGTTCCAGGGCCTGCGTCTCGGAATCCTCGACCAGCAGGATCCGGGCGGGCCCGTCCTGGGCGCCGGCCTCGCTCCGGCTCACGGCCGGGCCCCGGGATCGGCCAGCCGCAGGACGTGATCGCCGATCCGGTCGAGGGGGAGGACCGACCGGGCAGCGCCGAGCCGCACCGCCGCCGCCGGCATGCCGTAGACCACCGCGGTGCTCTCGTGCTCGGCCACGGTCTGGGCGCCGGCCCGGTGCATATCGGCCAGCCCGACGGCGCCGTCCTCGCCCATCCCGGTGAGCAGCACGCCGATCCCCGAGGCGCCGACCTGGCGCGCCAGCGAGCGGAACAGCACCGTGGCGGCCGGGCGCTGGCCGGAGACGGCCTCGGTCGCGACCACCCGCATCACCCGGCCGGAGCCGATTTCCAGGTGGCGATCGCCCGGCGCCACGTAGACCCGGCCGGGTTCGGCCCGCTCGCCGTCCTGGGCCAGGGAAACCGGCAGGGCGACGACACTGTCGAGCCAGTTCGCGAACCCCTCCATGAAGGCCGCGCCCATATGCTGGACCACCAGCACCGGCAGCGGAAAGGTTTTGGGGAGTGCGCCGATCACCCGGGCGAGCGCCGGCGGGCCGCCCGTGGACGCCCCGATCGCCAGAAGGCTCGGGGCCTGCCCGATCGGATCGGCGGGGGGTGCGAAGGAGGCGGCGCTGGTCCGACCGGCCCATTCGGTGCCGATCGGCCGGCGTCGGATCACCGGGACCTGGGCCATGATCCGCAATTGCGTGCAGATCTCGCCCGCCACCGCCTCGTAGCCGGCATGGGTCGTGGCCACGGGCTTCTCGACCACCGAAAGGGCGCCGGCGCGCAGCGCGTTCATGGAGATCCGCAGTGAGGAATCCTCCACCGCGTCGGCGACCACGACGATCGGCGTCGGGTGCTCGGCCATGATCCGGCGGGTGGTCTCCAGACCGTCGATGCCGGGCAGGCGGATATCCATCGAGATCACGTCGGGCCGCACTGCCTGGAGGCTCGACAGCGCCTCCTCGCCGGAGGCCACGGCGGCGACCAGCTCCAGCCGGGGATCGCGCGACACGATGTAGCGCAGCAGCTCGCGCACCACGAGGCTGTCTTCGACAAGCATGACCCGGACGGGCGTCATAGCAGCTGTCCGATCGTGTCGAGCAGCTGGCGCTGGTCGAAGGTCTGCTTGGTCAGGTAGGCGTCGGCCCCGAGGTCGAGGCCGCGGGCCACGTCGGCCTCATCCCCGCGCGAAGTCATCAGGATCGTCGGCAGCCGGGCGAAGCGGGTGTCGGCGCGGAGCGCCTTCAGCAGGCCGAATCCGTCGAGGCGCGGCATCTCCACGTCGGCGAGCACGAGATTGATGGGCTCGATCTCGGCACGCAGCCGGTCGAGGGCGTCCTGACCGTCGACGCAGACGACCACGCGGTAGCCGGCGGCTTCCAAGATGCCCTTCTCCAAGGTCCGGGTGGTGATCGAATCGTCGACGACCAGGATGGTCGCCCGCGCGGCGGCACGGGGTGCGGTCGTCGAACGTGGAGCCTGCGCCATCGTTCCGGGCGACAAGCCCGCCGATGTCGCGGCCCGGGCGGCGAGGCCCTCGGGGTCGAGAACCAGTACGGGTACGTCGCCGGGCAGCACTGCCGTGCCGGCGATCAGGCCGGGATCGGCCCCGAAGGCCGGGGCGGGCAGGACCAGGAGCGCGCGGACATCGTGCAGGCGATCGACCCCCAGCGCCAGCCGGCCGCCGCCGGCCCGGAGCAGCACCGCCGTCAGGATCGTCGGGTCCTGACCGGCGGAATCCTGCGCCTGTCCCAGGATCGCAGCGAGATCGGTGACCGGGTGGTTGGTGGCCGCCTCGCCCGCGCCGATCCGGACCATGGTGCGGCCCAGGGCGAGGGGCAATTCCGCACGGTCGAGGCGCAGCAGGCGCTCCACCGCGCCGCCCGGCAGGGCGTAGGTACGCCCGGCCGATTCGACCAGCAGCAGGCTACGCCGGGCCGCCGAGAGCGGCAGGCTGAAGACCAGGGCGGTGCCGGCGGGCTGGCGCGGCTCCAGGCGGACGCTGCCCTGAAGCTGGCGCGCCGCATCCGCCGCGACCGACAGGCCGTAGCCGCGCCCCGACAGGGTATCGACCGCCTCCGCGGTGGAGAAGCCGGGCTCGAACACGAGGCGCAGCAGGGTCTCGGGATCGGCGGCCTCCCCGGGGGACAGCAGCCCCCGGTCCCGGGCGGTGTCCTCGATCCGGGCAAGGTCCGGACCCGGCCCGTCATCGTGGACGGTGACCTGAAGGCGCGCACCGCGCACCGCGACCTCCAGCCCGAGCGCCAGGGCCTCGGGCTTGCCGGCGGCGCGGCGGATCTCCGGGCCCTGCCAGCCGTGGCTCAGGGCGTTGCGCAGGGCGTGCAGCAGCGGATCCTTCAGGGCCTGGAGCAGGCCGCGCTCCACCGGCAGGTCGAGGCCGCGCAGGTCGAGATCGACGTCGCGGCCCTGCTCCCGGGCGGTCTCGCGGATCGAGCGGGCGAGGGGGCCGAGGACGGTCTCGGCCGGCACCAGGGCGAGGCGCTCGGCTTCGGCACGGACGCGGAACGCCGCGCCCTCAACCGCGCTGGTGGCGGCGGCCTGGCGCCGGGACAGCTCCGCGGCATCCCGGGCGAAGCCGCCGAGACGCGCCGCCAGCGCCCGCAAGTCCGGTCGTTCCGCCTCGAATTTATCGGCCAGTGCCTCGGCGCCGACACGCAGATCCCGGGCGAGGCGGGCGAGGCGCGCCAGACCCTCGGCGGCGGGGGCCTGGGCCGCCAGGGTGCTGGTCAGGTCGTGGCTCGCCCGGGCCAGGGCCTCCACGGCCTCCCCGGGCACGCGCAGGATCGCAGCGCCGGATTCGGCAGGCTCGGAAGGCAGGGCCGGGGCGGAGGCGGCTGGAGCGGGCGGCGCTGAGGCGGACGGGGCGGGGGGAGCGACGCGACGCGCAGGGGGCTCAGGGGCGGCCGGGGCTGGTGCGGGTTCGGGAGCCTCCCCGGGCAGGCCGAGGCATTGCCCGAGGGCCGACAGGGCGTCGGCGGGCATGTCCGGCCCCGCGCCGTCCTGAAGGCCGGACACGTAGGTCTCGATCCGGTCGAGGGCGAGCTGGACGGCGTTGGCGGCGGCGCGATCGAGGGCCTGGGCGCCGGTACGGACCCGCTCGAACAGCGTCTCCAGCCGGTGGGCGACGGCTTCCACGGGCGGCAGGTCGACGGCGCGGGCGGCGCCCTTCAGGCTGTGGGCGCGGCGGAACACGTCGTTCCAGTCCGGCGTCGCGCTCCCGAGCGCGGCCCGGATCGCCGTGATGTGCTCGCGGTGCTCGACCTCGAAGGCCGCGAGCAGGAGCTGGCGAATATCGACGGCCAAGGCGGCGCCCGCCCTCAGTGCCGGTAGCGTTCGGCCAGGGCCATGAGGGCCTGGGCGAGTTCGGTGAGGTTGGCCGAGGCGGTCTCGACCTCGCGGGTGCCGGCCGCCGTCTGCTGGCTGGCCTGGCGGATGTTCTGCAGCGCGCCCATCACCTGCTCGATCCCGAGCTGCTGCTGGTTGGTCGAGGCCACGATCTGCTGGAACGTCTGGACGTTCTCCTCCACCCGCGCCGTGATCTCC